>DATBRO010000219.1:0-36030 GCA_036560265.1 Gemmatimonadaceae bacterium
TCGCGGCCCTGGCATCCCAACGTTGTCCGCCATCATGGGACTGACGGTTGCCGTAGTTGCATTCGCATTCGCGCTCGTCATGGTGCAGCGACGACAGGTCGCTTGAGCAATCAGGACTCTGTGATCGGAGGACGGCCGCGCAGTACCGGTGGCTCGCCATCTCCGTCATCCTCGTCCTCAGCCGACGCCTCAGCTTCCCGCACGAGCGCGTCGTCCCGCTCCTTCTTATAGCGCTCGTACCATTCTCGCGTAATCTCTGCAGCGAGCTCGCGGTTCCCGAGTCCGAATGCCAACGCAAGAGCTAGCGCGATCGCGCCGAAGAGAATCGCAAACGCGGTGGTGACGATGTCGGTGGCGATCCCCAGCTCCTGAAGCGCCATGAACACCGCGAGCAGGATGACGCCGCCGCTTCCGACGCGCGCGAGCGCGCGACCACCGTGCAGGGCACCCGCGCTCGCACCGATCAGCCCACCCACGAACTGCCCGAGCACGATGCCGACGAGGATGATCACGATCGCCGCGATGACGCTCGGGATGTAGCTGACCAGCTCTCCGAACACGCTCGCGAGCGATTCCAGTCCGAGTGCGTTCGCCGCCACGAGTATCACGGCGAACATCACCAGCCAGAACACGAGATTGCTGATGACGCGCGAAGGATTGAGATGGGCACCCGAACGCTCCACCGCCCGCATGACACCGCCGCGCTCGAGCATCGCGTTCAGGCCGATCCGCCGGAGGAATCGGTCGACGATTCGCTCCAGCACTTTCGCGAGCAGATAGCCCGCGAAAATGATGATCAGCGCGCCGAGGAGCGCCGGAATCAAATCGCCGAACACCTCGCGGAAGCTGGATTGCAAACGGTCGAGGAAGGTCAGGCGCTCGGATGTGTCTTGTATCATCATCGTTGGGTTATGTCCGCGTTCCACGCTCTCGATCGAAGATGACGCTTCGGCGGCAGGTGGGACAGAGCAGCCACTGGCGGCGTCTGGCGTAACCAAGCCCGAACGAGCCGCCGCCGATGTTCCGCACGGTCAGCGTCGCTCCGTCGCGAGGACATTGGGGGCGCTCGCCGGCGGCGAAGCGCTCGCGAATCGCTCTTTCTTCACTGACGTCGTACGCAGCCTGGCCGGTCATGAGATCACTCGATCGCGATGACGACCTTGCCAAACTGCTCGCCGGCCGCGAGGCGCGCGAACGCCGCCCTACCCTGTTCCAACGGCCAGACGCTATCGACCGGAGGATAGAGTCGTCCGGCTCGAAGCTCACTGACGATGCCATCGAACTCCTCATCATTCCCCATCGTCGAGCCGAGAATCGTCCACTGATTCCAAAACAGGCGGCGGATGTCCGTTTCCACGGTCGGCCCCGAAGTCGCGCCGCACGTCACCAGACGTCCGCGTCTTCCGAGGGCTTGCAGCGATCGCGACCAGGTCTCGTGACCGACATCGTCGAACACGACATCGACGCCGGCTTTCGACGTCGCTTGGCGAATGACGGCCACGACATCGTCGCGGCGACCATTGAGCGTGTGGTCGGCACCCAATTGCCTGGCGCGCGCCAGTTTTTCATCGCTGCTCGAGGTCACCCACACTTCGGCGCCGATGCTCTTGCAGATCTGGAGCGCGGCGATCGCGACGCCTCCACCGATTCCCCAGATCAAGACGCGTTCGCCGGCGCGTACGCGCGCGCGTGTGTGCACCATGCGCCACGCCGTCAGTGTGACGAGCGGGAAGGCCGCGGCCATGGTCGGATCGATGCTCGACGGAATGCTGCGAACGTTCGTCCCCGGCACGACGATGTACTCAGCGGCGGTGCCGGGCAGATGCTCTCCGAGAAGCTTGTAGCGCACGCAAAGCGAGTGCTCTCCGGCCTGGCAATAGATGCACGTTCGGTCGCTGATCCCCGGATTGATCACGGCGAGATCGCCGGCGGAAACGTGCGTGACGTGCTCGCCGACGACGTCGACCACGCCGCACGCGTCGGCTGCAACCACCCACGGCGGCACGAGCGTGACACCCGGAAGGCCCTGGAGCACGAATAGATCGAGGTGATTGAGCGCAACCGCGCGCACGCGAATGCGAACGTCGGTCGACGTTCGAAGCTCGGGCATCGGCAGATCGCGAACCTCGAGCTGCTCGAGGCCGCCGTGTCCGGATATGGTAAGTGCTCGCACGTAGGGAATGTATATTCTGGGTTGATGACCTCTATCAAAGTTCCGCCGCTCGGTGAATCCATCGTCGAAGCGACCATCTCACGCTGGCTGAAGAGTGAAGGAGATCACGTCGCGCCGGGCGATACTCTTGTCGAGCTCGAAACCGACAAAATCACCGTCGAAGTTCCGTCCGTGACCGGCGGAGTGTTGAAGAAACGGTTCGCCAAGGAAGGCGACGTCGTGAAGTTGGATCAACTCCTGGCCGAGGTCGATGAAAAGGCGGATGGAGGCAAGCCCGCCGAGGTAGCGAGCAAACCTGCCGACGCTCCAAGAGCCGCGCCTACGGCAGCAACTCAGACGCGGGCATCCGCGCCAGCCACAAAAGAGCCACCTCGAGCGTCTCCCGCGGCGACCCGCGTCGCGGCCGAAACGGGCGCCGACTTATCGAAAGTTCAAGGCACAGGCCGCGGTGGCGTCGTGAGCAAGGCGGACGTTCTCGAACGCGGCGCTTCGCGTGAACCGACCGTGCCCGTGCGGGTTCCGGAGGTGCGGGTCGAACGCCTGCCGGTCCCGCCGTCGTTCGCTCCCGCATCTGAGGGTGAGCGGGAGACGCGCGAGAAGATGTCCACCCGCCGCAAGCGGATCGCCGAACATCTCCTCGAATCGCAACACGCCACCGCGCATCTCACGACGTTCAACGAGATCGACATGGGCGTCGTGGAGACGCTGCGCGCCCGGATCAAGGAGCGTATCGAAAAGGAGCATGGCGTCCGCCTTTCGTTCATGCCGTTCTTCGTGAAGGCGGCCTGCGCCGCGCTCAAGCAGTTCCCGATGGTGAATGCGCAGATCGATGGCGACACCACCATCTACAAGCACTACGTGAACATGGGGATCGCTGTCGCGTCCGAGGCGGGATTGGTCGTCCCCAACATCAAGGACGCGGACCGCAAGGGGATGCTCGACGTCGCCCGAGAGATCGTCGACGTCGCGAAGCGCGCCCGTGAAGGCAAGCTGACGATGGACGACCTCTCGGGTGGCACGTTCACGATCACGAACGGTGGCGTGTTCGGCTCACTGATCTCGACGCCGATCATCAACTTCCCACAGGTCGCAATCCTCGGCTTGCACAAGATTCAGGAGCGGCCGGTGGCGATCGCGGGCAAGATCGAGATTCGCCCGATGATGTACGTGGCCCTCTCGTACGATCACCGCATCATCGACGGTCAACAGGCGGTGTTGTTTCTCGTCCGGATCAAGGAATTGATGGAAGATCCGGCGCTGATGGTCGTGGACTGATCAGGACGACTCGGTCGCGGGGTCCGTACCAGCTTCCCGCTCGAGACGACGAATCCACCCATCGAGCAGCGGAATCACGTCGGCCGGCTCCGCCGGCTCCGGCGTGCTTATCCCGCCCATCCGCCAGCGCTTCGCGATTGCGTCCTGCGCCTGGCTGGTTTTTGGCTTCTGTCCGCGCCCGAGCGCCCCGGCAATCACGGTAAGCGGCGGATTGTGCATGCACGATTGTATCACATGAGGGGTCGTCAAACAATCGGGAATTTTCGAGCAGTAACCGGCTCGGAGAGGATCGGTTTGTTAGCTTCTCGACAATGACTACTTCTGCGAAGACGACGATTCAGCCGGCCGACGTCGTCGTGATCGGAGGCGGACCCGGAGGTTATGTCGCCGCTATTCGGGCGGCCCAACTCGGACTGAGCACCGTTTGCGTCGAGATGGACAAGACCCTCGGCGGCACGTGCGTGAACGTCGGATGTATCCCTTCCAAGGCATTGCTGACCAGCTCCGAGCACTTCGATTTTGCCCGCCAGCACGCCAAAGAGCACGGCCTCCGGCTCGCCAGCGTCGAGCTCGACCTTGCTACGATGCTCAAACGAAAAGACGACGTCGTTGGACAGAACACTCGCGGTATCGAGTTCCTGTTCAAGAAGAACAAAGTGACGTGGGCAAAGGGGCGCGGGACCCTCGCCGGCGGCAATGTCGTGAACGTCAGCGCTTCGGATGGGAGCCTCTCGTCGTATCAGGCAAAGAACGTGATCATTGCGACGGGTTCCGTGCCCGTTGAGCTGCCCTTCCTGAAGTTCGATGAGGAGCGCGTCTTGTCGAACATCGGCGCGCTCCGGATTCCGCAAGTGCCAAAGCACCTCGTCGTGATCGGCGGCGGCGTCATCGGCCTCGAGCTCGGATCCGTGTGGCGGCGACTCGGCGCAAGGGTGACGGTCGTCGAGCTGATGCCGAGCATCCTTCCCGGGATGGACGACGAGCTCGTGAAGGAGGCCGACAAATCTTTCCGAAAGCAGGGACTCGAGATCAAGCTGGGAACTCGCGTCACCAGCGGAAAGCGGACCAAGGACGAGGTCTCCATCGACATCGAAAAGGACGGAGCCAAGGAGACCATTACGGGTGACTATGTGCTCGTCTCGGTCGGACGGCGGGCGTCGCTGACCGGGATCGACGCCGCCAAACTCGGACTCACCCTTTCGAAGCGTGGCGAAGTCGTGGTGGACGACCAGATGCGAACGAACTTGCCGAACGTATTCGCGATCGGCGATTGTGTGCCCGGCCCGATGCTCGCGCACAAAGCGGAAGAGGAAGGCGTCGTCGCGGCCGAAGTGATCGCCGGCAAGGCGGCGCACATGCACTACAAGTCGATTCCGGGCGTCGTGTATACATGGCCCGAGATCGCCAGCGTCGGACTCAGCGAGCGAGAGGTGAAAGAGAGCGGTCGCGAGTATCGCGCCGGCAAGTTTCCGTTCTCGGCCAATGGCCGCGCGAGATCGATGGGGGAGAGCTCGGGCTTCGTGAAGTTCGTCGCAGACGCAGGCACGGATGAGCTGCTCGGCTGTCACATGATCGGGCCGAACGTATCGGAGCTTATCGCGGAGATCGTGCTTGCCTTCGAGTATCGTGCATCCGCGGACGACATCGGCATGACTGTGCACGCACATCCGACTCTCGCTGAAGTCACCAAGGAAGCCGCCCTCGCCACGCTCGGTCGCGCACTCCACATCTGATCCGGCGCGGTGACTGGCTATTTCCAGGGCGCGCCGCGACCGCTGCTTCCAGGCGACGCTGAACCCGTTCGCGCGCTCGTCTGGGCCGCGCTCGGCATCACTCCTTACGTCGATCGAGTCATCGAGCTGCTATCGGCTGCCGAGCGCGGTGATCCGGAATCACGAGCATTAGTGACGGAGCGCGACGGGACCGTGGCGGCGCTCGCGCTGTATGGGCCCGTCGCCGGCGCTCGGGACACGTGGCAACTCAGCATGTTGCTGCTGGCTCCGCGTGTGGAGCTCGGCGAGGTGGGAGGCGCAATGATAGACGGCGTGGTCGACAACGTGCGGCGCGCCGGCGCTCGTTTGTTGGTCGCGGAGCTGCCGGCGGACGCGGTTCTTCGTCGCACGCTCACGCTGCTGCGCAGCAACGAGTTCACGCAGGAAGGGCGCGTGCCAGATTTTTATCGGGAGGGCGTGGCGCAGCTCTTCCTTCGCCGTGAGCTGTAGCGCACAACCGCTCGTCATGCGTCATGTGATTGGCCCTTCTTCGACCTCATTCTGGAGAGCGCCGCGGTAGCGATGGGAAGAAGCAGTTCGGCCCAGAGCCTGTACATCTCTCCCGATGGGTGCAGTCCGTCCGACACGACGAGCGCCGGCTCACTCTGCATTCGCCTGGTGATCTCCGTGATGTCAACCCATCGGACACCGGCTGCTCTCGCGAGGCTCACACCTCGCGCGTTGTATGCCTCGACTTCCCTCGAGATCAGCGCGCGATCGCGACCTTCTGCGAAGGGCGTCGCACCCCAGTCAGGAATCGAGATCGCGATGACGCGTGACGGACGGCGGCCCGCGAATGCGATCGCGCGCCTCAACAACAGCTGGAAGCCGTCGGCAAAGGACCGCACCGGGCGGCTGCGATACTGGTCGTTGACGCCAATGAGCATCGAGACGAGGTCGTATGGGCCAAGCGGCCTGTCGGCGTCCATCGCATCGGCCAGCTCGTCCGTGGTCCACGCAGTGCGCGCGACGATGTGCGGATCCTCGATCTCGATACCGCCCGCGCGTAGCAGGCGAGCGAGGTGATTCGGCCAACGTTCTGCCTCTACTACGCCTTCGCCGATCGTGTAGGAGTCGCCGAGAGCGAGGAATCGCGCTACGCGGATTTGTCCCTTCGCCGCTGGTCGCGTTTAGAAAGCGACCCGGCTCCCGCGTCGGATCCGCTCGCCGGCGGCGTGATGCCGTTTTTGCGAAGCTGTCCGAGAAAGGCGGACGGGCCCGCCCCATCAGGAAGGGAGCGCAGCGCGTGAAGCGCGTCCTCGGGACGGAGCGCGAGCATAGCGCTGAATGTGTCGGGGTCGACACCAACCCGACGGAATTCGTTCAGCAGAGTCTCAAATGTCTGCTCGTCCGCCAACCCGCCTCCGTAACTGGGTCCCCAAGTCCGACAGGTCGGACCATTATAAACAAACCGCGTATTATTCCTATATCGAAGATCATGCCACGCGGCCTCAACTGCAAACAATAAGCCGATCTCTCCACGTAAGTCCTGTCCAGACAATGGGTTCCGAATGTCGATAGCGGGCCCCGGGAGGCCCTGGCGCGCAACAAAAAAGGTCGGCCCGTAACGGGCCGACCCAATGAACCTGGTTGAGCGCTACCTGACCCGATGCATTACGGCGACAGCAATGCCACCGTCGCAGCAACTGCAAGCGTAATGAGCGCCGCCGCCACACTGACGGCGGTCATCGGCGTAATGACAAACTCACGCCGCCACCAAGGCGTGATAACGGCCGGCGCATGATGCGGAAGCGCGGACATGATCTGGGCCTCGACATGCTCAGGCGTTCGGAGCCGGCGCGCACGCTCCATCTGATCGTTCACAGTGCGCCAGAATTCGACGTCACGCGCAGTCTCGCCCTTGCGGACCGCGGCTTCAGGAAGTTCGCCGTCCAGCCACGCGTGTACGGTGGAAGCCAGCACACGCTCCGGCTGCTGACCAAGCGGGACTTCACGCTCGACCACCGGACGCACTTCGTGGTCGCGCTGGTTTTTCGCCGCGCCGCTCTTGTGTCCGTCGCGCCCGTCGCGCGGGGATCCGGGGTTCAGGTTGTCATGCATTTATGCGTACTTCTCCTCGAGTAGGGCCTGGAGCGCTTCTCGTGCGCGATGGACGCGCATTTTCAGTGCTCCGACCGTGGTGCCGAGTAGATCTGCCATCTCTTCGTAGGACCGACCTTCGACATGCTTCATGATGAACGCCTCGCGCAGCGATGCGGGAAGCGCCGCCAACGCGCCATCGAGATCGGTCCGCAACTCGCTGCGGTCCAAATCCTCTTCGGGCGTCGCGTAGGTCGACGGTTGATCGTCTTCCTCGTAACTCAGGTGCGACCGGCGGATGTTTTTGAGCCAATCCTTGCATCCGTTCGCCACGATCCGGAACACCCACGCATCGAAACGTCCGCGCACCTCCGCCAGATGCTGGTACGCTTTGATGAAGGAGAGCTGTAGAATGTCTTCCGCGACATCCGGACTCCCCGTCATGCACAGGGCGTGTCGATACAACGGATCGCTGTAACGACCGATCAATAGGCGAAACGCATCGCGGTTCCCGCCCAGGACGCGCTGGATGATCAGCTGATCGGTATCCTCCCCCTGATCGGCCGTGCGCGGATCGGTCTCCGTCATCTTCACGACGGTAGAATAGTGCCGTTTCCGCGCGTGGGACAGGGCGGCTGAAGCTGCCAGCGGTCGTAGGACGGTCGCCACGAACCTATGACGACTCGTTACAGCCGTACGTCACTGCGAATCGCGCCCTCAAACGTAGCGCCCGCATGACAACCACTTAGCTGCTTCTGACTACATCGTCTCGGGAAATACTTTCCAACCATGTTGCCGGATCGACTCACCGTGCTCATTGAGGCGAGGTGGCCGGAGGCGCACTTTTCCGCCGACGCTCGAGGGCATTCCCGTCAGCGGTGATGCGTCGGCCGCGTCCTGAATCGCCTCGAGCACCGTCTTCACCACCCCGCACGGAACCCTCACGGCGTCGAGCGCGCGGATCCACTCAGCCGCGGAGCGCTGTCCGAGCGAGCGTTCGAAGGCGTCGACAATCCGTGCGCGCTGCGGGAGACGACCGGCATTCGTTGAGAGCGCGGCGTCCTGCTCGAGCTCGTTGAGCCCGAGGACGCCGACGCAGGCGCGCCACTGATCGTCGTTCCCAACCCCGATGACGATTGCCCGATCCTTCGCCCGGAACAACTGATAGGGGACCAGATTCGCATGTGCGTTTCCCCACCGACGCGCGTCAAGGCCCGAGAGCAATGAATTCTGTGCGACGTTCACGAGCGCCGCGCGCGCACTCGCGGCGAGAGAGATTTCAAGGTGCCGATCGAATGCCGCGCCCCTCGATCGGCCGGCGAGCGCCGCGAGAATCGCGATCGCCGCGTCCTTTCCGGCGACGATGTCCGCGAGCGCGACCCCCGCCTTCATCGGCTGCCCATTTGGCTCACCGGTAATGGCCATCCAGCCCGCCTCCGCCTGGACGACAAAATCGTAGCCAGGTCTCCGGGATCCGGCACCAAATCCGGTGATGCTGCACCAAATGAGAGCGGGATTGCGGCGGAGATTATCGTTGGTGCTGATCCCCCTTCGTTCCAGCGTTCCGGGGAGAAAATTCTCGACGAGGACGTCGGCTGAGCTCAAGAGGTTCGCGATGATCCGGCGATCGGGTTCCGAACCGAGGTCGGCGACCATTGCCAGCTTGTTGCGATTGGTGCTCAGGTAGTAAGCACTCTCGCCGCGGTCGTCGAAGGGCGGGCCCCACTCGCGCGTGTCGTCGCCACGTCCCGGTCGCTCGACCTTGATGACATGGGCGCCGAGATCGCCGAGGATCATCGTGCACAGCGGGCCAGCCAACACGCGAGTCAGGTCGAGTACCTTGATGCCTTCAAGCGGCAGTTGCGTCATAATGGCTTTATACTGTCTTAATATTGTTTCGATAGACTGGTGAAAATCGTATGAATTTGATGGACTGATGCTTGGTGTTAACTGACATAACTGTAGCCGTAACCGGCTCGTCCATTCCATGAGCACCGCTTGCGTAGCTTTCGCAGAATCATATACTTGCCGCTTGCTGACCCGGCCTAGGTGCCTGACAGTTTCGCGACACCACGCTGCCGCGTTTTCCCACCACCGCTTCGTTCACTCCGGACCAAAATGGCCGAGAAAGCTCAAGCTACAGCAGTGAAGCCAGGGACAAACTCTGGCCCCGTTGCAGTGATCAAACGTGGCCCCGGGCATCGAGCTGTCGATGCGCGTGACGCAATCGCGGAGCTCACAGAACGCGCGCAAGAGATCAGCCTCGAGGCAGGCAGTCGCGTCGCTATCGCCATGAAAGACGTGATCAGCGCGGCGGCGGGAATCGCAGGGTTTGCCGTCGAGAGCGCGCGCGACCTTGTCCAATTCATGGTTCGTCGTGGGCAGATGACGCCGGAGGAAGGGGATAAGCTGCTCCGCGAAGCTGAAGCGTCTCACTCGAAACGCCCCGCATCGGAGCGCAAGAAACCGACAGCGTCCGAGATCGCGACGAAAGAGCGCGCAGCACAGCGCGCGAAGGCAGCGGCAGCGCGTGAGCGCGCCATGGCCCAACATGTTGCGCGGACGCACGTGACGCACGCCGCTCTCGCCAAGAAAGCCGCGGCCACGAAAGTCTCAGCCAAGAAAAAATCGCCCAAGAAAAGCCGGCCTGCGCGCCCCGGCAAACGCGCCGCTCGGCCCAAGGCCAAATCGGCGAAGAAGGCCGCGAAGCGCCGTTAGCCGTGGCTCACGCGCGCCTGCGCACGACGAGCCACTCGAGAACCTGACGCAATTCGTCCGGCGAGCCGAGCACGAATTCGGCGTGCGTCGGCATCTCACTCGGATCGGCCTCGCTCGTGTCGATGCGCGTGGTCACTGCTTGCCGATTACGGGCCCTCAGCGCACGAAAGGCGTCTTCGTCGGTGCGATCGTCCCCGGCATACATCACCGAGCCGCCGTCGCGCAACGCACCAACGCGTTCCGCCAGCGCAGTTGTCGCCGTTCCCTTGTTGACGTCGACGGGCGGACGCAGCTCGATGATTTTCTTCCCTTCCATCATGCGAAGCCCAAATTCGCGGGCGACTTCGCCCGCCCGCTCCATGAGAGCCGGCGTCGCGCTCGGATCCACTAGCCGATAATGAAGGCTCAGTGTCCATCGCTTGTTCTCGACGATCGCACCTGGAACCGTGCGCTCGATGGGTCCGAGCGCGCGCGCCGCCTCGGTGATGGCGGCTTCGAAGGGCTGCACCTCTTGTGGCGTGGTGAGCTTGCCATCCGGATCGCGCAGCTCCAATCCATGGTTCCCGATCACCCAGGCTCCCGCAAGACCGGCCAGGCGCCACGAGTCCGCGGCGGATCGTCCTGAAACCAGCGCCACGAGCACGCCCGGAAGAGCGACCAGTTTGCGCAGCGTGTCGCGCGTCGCCGCCGGGACGATCGCGTGTTCCGGCCTGGGCACGATGGGGGACAAGGTGCCGTCGATGTCGAGCATGACGGCGAGGGGCGAGCCGTCGAGACGCGTACCGACTGAACGTACGAAATGATCGACGCTCTTTCCGGCCAGTTGCCGGACGTTCATCCCGCAACCCGGACGCTGGCCGTGGGCGTCTGCGCCGACATCACATCAGCGCATCGAGCCAGAATTGCATCGAGCCAGTCAAAAATCGTGTTGTTCTGTAGCCGGCGTCTCATCCGTCGCATGCGTCGACGACGCTCTTCCGTGGGCATCTCCAGCGCCGTTCTGATAGCGGATACGAATCCGTCGATGTTGAACGGGTTGATGAGAACCGCGCCTTCGATCTCTTCTGCCGCTCCCGTGAACCGGCTGAGGAGAAGAACGCCACGTTCGTCAACCTGCGCGGCGACAAACTCCTTCGCCACCAGATTCATTCCGTCCTGAAGCGAGGAAACCATGCAGATGTCCGCCGCCCGGTACACGGCGGCCAATAGGTCGGCGTCGATGTTCTCGTTGATCAGGACGATCGGCGTCCAGTCAGACGTACCGTACCGCTGGTTTATCGCGAGCACCGTCTGCGCCACTTCCTGCTCGAGTTGTGTGTAGGCCGTCAGGTTGCTGCGTGATGGCGTGCACACGCAGATGAAGCTGAATCGGCCGCGAAGCTCCGGATGGTCGTTCCACGCCAGATCGAGCGCCCGGAGTCGTTCCGGTATTCCTTTGGTGTAATCCAGGCGGTCGACGCAAACGCCGAGCTGGCGCGAGCCGCGCGCGTACCGCTCGCGCAACGTCTGCACGAGGCGCTCGCTATCCGCGCTCTGGGCCATCTCCTGATACTTATCGAAATCGATACTGATGGGAAATGCCGCTACGTGTATCGCTCGATCCTGCAACCGAATGCTCTGATCACCCAGATCGACCTCCGCTTGAGGAACGAACTCCGCGACGCAATCCAGGAAGTTCAGCGCGTGCCGCTCGATCTGAAACTCCATCAGATCATTGCCGAGCAGTCCCCGTAGCAGCACCTCGTGCGAACCACTTGGAAGCAGGCGAAGGATGTCGGGCGGTGGAAAGGGGATATGCCAGAACTGATGAATGAAGGAGTTCGGGCGCATCGCGCGAAGAAACTCCGGGACCAGCGCGAAGTGATAGTCCTGTATCCACACAATGCTCCGGCCGGAACTTCGCTCGGCTTCGTCAGCGACGGCGTGCGCAAAACGCAGGTTGACGGCTCGATAGCGGTCCCAGAATTCCGTGCGGTACTCGAAGTAATGAATCAACATGTGGCACAGCGGCCACAAAGAGCGGTTCGCGAATCCGTGGTAGTACGCTTCGACTTCGTTGTCTTCGAGCCACACCCGACGAAGAGTGTACGAGCTGTCTCCCGGCGGAACTTGCAGGCGACCCGACTCGTCCGAGGTCTCTCTGTCGGCGTTCCCGGATCCCCAGGCGACCCACGTCCCGTGAATCCGCCGCATCGTTGGGTCGAGCGCCGACACAAGGCCACCGGCTGGCTGGCGCACCTCGACACCCCGCGCTCCCTTTACGTGCTCGTAGGGTTCGCGGTTGGAGACAAGGATGAACTTGCGGTCGTTGAGATACTGGAGGAGATCCTGCATCAGGCCGTGACGAGGAATGACGATCAGTAGCCGGCGTCATCCGTAATGTAGGCGAGCAATCGGTATGCCCCGCTCGCTTCCGTTTCGTGCACGCGCCGCGCCGCTGGCGGGAGTCATTGCGCGGACTACGTTTAGCCCTCGCACTCGTCTTCAGCGATGCCGTCCATGCGAAAGCGCGTTCTCGTTCACCAACATTCGAGCCAGGACGGTTAGTGGCTACCGAGATCGTTGCACGGGCACCGACTCGAATCGATCTGGGTGGCGGCTGGACTGACGTTCCACCTTATTGCGACCGCGAGGGTGGTTTCGTATGCAACGTTGCGATCACACGGTACGCGGTGGCACGCCTGACGACGGCAATCGGTGCGCCCTCGGTGAGGGCATCGGATGCATCACTTGTTCGGGCCGCGCTTACGCGCACTGGCATGAGCGCCGTCAACGTAACGTTAGAGAATGATTTTCCTACGGGTGCCGGGCTCGGCGGTTCATCAGCCGCGAGCGCCGCACTCTTGACCGCACTCGCGGAGTGTCGCGGTCAGAAATGGGATCGCGTGGCACTGGCCGAAGAGGGTCGTCGCATCGAAGTCGAGGACCTTGGAATCGCGGGCGGCCGCCAGGATCACTATGCGGCCACGTTCGGTGGCGCCCTCGGATTGACGTTTACAACCAGCGTATCGGTGCATCGCATCCCGCTTTCGGCGTCAATCCGGGAGGACTTGTCCGCCCGATCGATTCTGATCTACACGGGACAATCGCGGATATCCGGCGACACCATCAAGGCCGTCCTTGGCGCGTACGAAGCAGGCGACTCTCGCGTGATCGGGGCGCTCCATCGCATGCGTGAGATCGCGCGGGAGATGGCGGGGTTGATCGAGCGTGGCGATCTGGATGGCGTCGGTGTGTTGCTCAACGAACACTGGGAGCACCAGCGATCGCTGCATGCCTCGATTCCGACGCAGCGGATCGACGCGATCGTCGCTCGCTCTCTCCGAGCGGGCGCATTGGGTGCGAAAGCAATGGGCGCTTCGGGTGGCGGCTGTGTGTTGATCATCGCCGGAGCCGACAACGTGGACCGAATTCGAGACGTCGTACGGCCGCTCGGCGAGATACTCGACTTCCGCGTCGACGAGGAAGGCGTCGCGATCGAGAGCGGGAAACAATGAGCGTCGCTCGCGGAGACAGCGCGGCGCTGACACGCGAGCTTGTTCGCGTGGACTCGAGAAACCCGTCGCTCGTCGCCGGTGCTCCGGGCGAGCAAGCGGTCGCGCGACTGCTCGCGGAAGTGCTCACGGCCTGGGGATTGGACGCCAAGCTGCACGACGCGGCTCCCGGACGCCCAAACGTGGTGGCAACCCTGCGCGGGCGCGGTGGCGGCAGGTCGCTGATGTTCAATGGCCACATCGACGTGGTTGGCGTCGAAGGAATGAATCACCCGCCATTCGATGCGCTCGAGAAAAGCAGCCGGATCTACGGCCGAGGTGCGTGCGACATGAAGGGAGGCGTCGCCGCGATGTGCGCAGCCGCGGCACAGCTGCGCGGAGCGCTCAAAGGAGATCTAGTGGTGACCGCGGTCGTGGACGAGGAATGGCAGAGTCTTGGCACACGCGCTTTGCTTGCGTCGGGCATTCGTGCCGACTCAGCAGTCGTTACCGAGCCGACTCGACTTGCGATCATGCCCGCGCATCGCGGCTTCGCGTGGGTCGAAGTGACTGTTCACGGTCGGGCAGCGCACGGTAGTCGCTGGGACATCGGCATCGACGCCATTCGGCACGCGGGTCTTCTCCTAGCGGAGCTGGATCGCGTGGACACTGAGGATCTCCCGCGGCACACGCACGTGCTGCTCGGTCGTCCATCGCTCCACGCTTCATTCATCGAAGGCGGTATTGGACTCAGCACCTATCCGGATCGATGCACTGTCCGTATCGAGCGTCGCACCATTCCCGGGGAGGGCGTCGAGGACGTTCGGCGCGAGATCGATGACGCTTGCGGTCGCGTGCGCGCGCGGCGTGCCGAGTTCCGAGCGGACGTAGATGTGCTCTTCACGCAACCGCCGAGTGACGTCGAGCTGGACGCGCCCATAGTTCGCGCACTCGGCGAGGTGCTTCGCGCTCATGGCATGTCGACGACGGTGGCCGGAATGAGCGCCTGGACCGACGCCGCGCTGCTGAATGCCGCTGGAATTCCGGCGATTTGCTTCGGCCCGGGTGACATGGGTCTGGCGCACGCCGCGGAGGAGTACATTGAGGTACGCGAGATTCAGCGGGCAACGGAGGTCCTGGTTTCTCTTGCGCGGAGCTGGTGCAACTAGATGGCGCAGCTAACCCACGAGCAATACGACCGCTTGGAACGCGCGGTGACGCGCGGGCAACGCATTGTGGTGCATCGTCGGGGGACGGAATACGTCCTGATACCGCTGAGGCTCGAGAGTCGTAATGGCCGCGAGATTATCGACGCGCGCAATCCCACGACAGGCGACAGCTTATCGCTGTATCTCGACGAGCTCGACGCAATCGAGCTGGTAATCGCATGAGCGACCTCCCGTTTGTCGCGGTGTTCGCCGATGAGTCGTGCCTGGGCAACGGGCGGGACGGTCAAAATCCCGGCGGAGCCGGTGGCCTCATCGAATATCCGAGTCCGCGTTCGGCAAGACTGACGCGGTTGGACTATTGGATCTCCGAGCCGGCGACGACCAACAACAGGATGGCGTTGCGGAGCGCGATCGAAGCGTTGCGAATTCTGTCGCGGAAGGGAAAACGGCTGCACGTCCGGTTTACCAGCGACTCCCAATACCTGGTCAAAGGAATGCGCGACTGGGTACCTGGATGGAAAGCTCGGGGCTGGCGCCGAAAGGATGGTGCAATCGAGAATCTCCCGCTCTGGCAGGAGGCGGACGAGATGGCACAGGTACATCAGATCGACTGGGAGTGGGTGCGGGGCCATAACAAGCATCCGCAGAACGAGTACGCCGACCATCTGGCCACCCGCGCAGCTCGCGATCGGAGCAAATCCGACGGCCCCGTCCCTTCCTTATATGAGGAGTGGCTGGCGGCCCAGCAGGCCAAGGGTCGGCTCGCCGCCGCACCAGGGAATCGCTGACCTCATATGGATGCGCTCGATCGGATGTTTCACGTCTTGGTGCGGACCATTCGTTCCAAACAGCCTGCGCTGCTGACCGCGCCTTTTACCGTAGGCGAGTTGCACCAGCAGATCCTGCCATATCGGCACTTCCGTCGAGATCTCGGCCTGGAGACGAATCAGGAATACGAGTTCATCCTCATGGAGTTGCTGACCGGCGCGCGCGGCTATCTGGACGTGGACGAGCGATTACGAGACCAACTGGGAAAGGAGCTCAGCGCGACGTCGCCCGAGCCGGCGCGCGTGCGGGACTTCGCCGATTCACATGTGACCGTCAATGCGGCGGCACTCGCCGCTCTTTCGGAAGGGAAAGCGAACAGCTGGTCTGGCGCCGGCCCCGCAGCGACTGAGGTGAGCGGCGCGAACCCGGCGAGGGCGATCGCCAGTGGATCGCCGCGCTGCAGATACTGCGGCGGTGATCTCCCGACGGATCGCCCGCTGCACTTCTGTCCACACTGTGGTCAGAACTTGCAGATGCTGAACTGCCCCGCTTGCGGTGCCGAGGTCGAGGCGGGATGGAAATTCTGTGTCGCCTGCGGGAAGGCGGTGTCATGAGTCTCGAGAGCGGAGCTACAGCAATGCGAAAGCTTGGGTTGGTCTCGTTGATCGTCGTTGTGAACTGCGCGCCCCCAGCGTCCACCGGCGGCCGCGGATCGCCTACGGCTTCTCAGACGTCGGCGCGGCCATGGCCGGTTCTCACGCGAAAGCACGTGGACCTCTGGCTTCACGGGTACGCCATGCTGCTGCGCGATACGTCCACGATTCCGGTGTTTCGACGCGGATATCGCGAGAAGCTTCAGGCGGCCAAGACGCAGCGCAACGTCACCACCATGCTCGATGCCAATCGGGATCGGCTGCAGTCACGGCTGTCTCTGAGCCCGGCACTCTTCAACGGACAGTTCGCTCCGATGTACTTCGCGTCTTTCGATCAGATGCGGCAGGTGATCGGGCTCTTCCTGCAGGCCGAGGGGAACCCGCAGACCACGAACGACGCGACGCTGCGACAGTATTTCGCTGTCCTTGCGTCATCGTATCCGGTAGCCGCGGATCGCGAGTGGCTGCGCCTTTTCACGGAGTCGTTGGAAGACGAGCGGCGCCTTTTCTACGATTCGTATTGGACCGCGGAAAACGGAGCTCGACTCGGCGTCGTGCGCGCGACCGACTCGCTTTGGCAGAACACCTATCGCGCCAAACTGCAGCGCTATCTCAACAACACTCAGCAAGAAAACGGCGATCTCATTCTCGCCCTGACGCTGGGCGGCGAAGGGCGAACGGTGAACTTCGGGAGCCGGCAAAATGCCGTCGCGGTTACGATGCCCGATCGCGATCCTTACGAGGCGCTCTACGTTTTCGCGCACGAGATCGTGAGCTCACTCGTGAGCACAGCCGTGAACGACAACACGACGCCGACGGAGCAACGCGCGGGCGTGTCCGCCCGATACGTCACCGCGGGCACCGTGCGGGGCGGTGCGATGTTGATGGAACGCGTCGCGAGGGAGCTCCTACCCGGTTATACGCGATACTATCTCTCGCAAGCCGGACTTTCGACGAGCGGAGACGCGAACGCCAGATTCGTGTCGAACTTCCCGCTGCCCGACGCGATTCGGCAGGCTATCGAGCGGCAGCTAGACGTGGTGTTAGGAGGGATTTAGGTCACGAATCATGGACCAACCAAAATCGCCGGTGAGTCGAGGGGCGCTCGAGAGAGTGCTGGCGCGTGCCGCCGAGCTACAGGCCGCCACCGGTGATGAGAGCGAGACGAGTGACGCACTGACCGAGGATCAAGTCCTCGAGCTCGGGAAGGAAGTGGGACTCTCTTCCGAACACATTCGACAAGCGCTCGCGGAGGAACGCGTTCGCGTCGAGCCACTCCCGATGCCCGGCGCCGGCGTGGCCTATCGCTTGTTCGGCGCGACGCGAGTTGCGGCACAACGCATGGTGCGGGGAACACCGGAGCGGGTGCTCGCGACGTTGGATCGCTGGATGCAGCGCGAAGAGTGGCTGCGTGTCGTGCGTCAGCGTGCCGACCGCATCGTGTGGGAGCCGCGTCGCGGTTTCTTCGGTGCCGTGCGCCAGATATTTCGTGGACAGGACTACGCACTCTACCGGTCGAATGACATCTCCGCGACCGTTGTTCGCGTAGACGGTGAGTTTACTCTGGTGCGACTCGACGCCGACTTCAGCGTTCTGCGGCGTACGGTGGCGGGCCAAACCGCAGTCGGCGGAATCATCGGATCCGCATCGAGCGGGGCGGCGGTGCTCATGGGTGTCATGCTCCCGGTCGCGGTTTTGCCCGCGGTGGTGATCGCCGGCGCGGCCTTCGCTGCGTCGCGTCGGACGCAGCAACATGCGTTGCAGCGCGCCTTACTGACGCTCGAGCACGTACTCGATCGGCTGGAGCGTGGAGACGCGCAGATGCCATCGCTGCTGCGGATGATCGAAGCGGCGCTGCCGCCGATAACGCGCTAGCCAGTGCCGACGCCGCGTTTCGAGCCACCGGAAGGACTCATCGGTGCGTTCCGAACCGACGAGGACGCTCGCGCGGTTTACTCAGAGGCCGCTGGCATCGGACGGGTGCCGCCGACGGCTGTTGCCGTTCCACTCAATGTGAAGGACGTCTCGATGCTCGTGCGCTGGGCGCGGGAGCATGGGCACGCGATCGTCCCGCGCGGATCGGGAAGCAGCATGGCCGGCGGCGCGATCGGAAGCGGCGTCGTGCTCGATCTCAGTCGACTTCGGGGTCTGCACGACGCGGACGTCGACGGCCGATGCATTCGCGCGGACGCTGGCGTCCTTCGTGGCGAGCTCGATCGTCACGCGAAGGCCTGCGGCATGCGCTTTCCTGTCGACCCGTCCAGCGGTGAGTTCTGCACGATCGGCGGAATGGCGGCGACCAACGCAGCCGGGCCGCACTCTCTCCGGCACGGATCGATGCGGCCGTGGGTGTTGGCGCTGGACTGCGTTTTCGAGGATGGAAGCACAGCGACGGTTCGGCGCGGCGAGCCGCCGCCCGCTCAGATCCCTGCGGTGCGTCGTTTCATGCAGAACGTGCATCCGGCTCTGCTCGACGCCGATGCGACCGCGTCGCACGCGGGTGTACTGAAAGACTCGTCGGGTTTTGCGCTTGGCGCGTATGCGCAAACGCAGGAGCTGGTGGATCTCCTCGTGGGCAGCGAGGGCACGCTCGCTCTGTTCACCGCCGTGGAAGTCGCGTTGATTCCGGTTTCGGCGGCGAGTGGGAGCTTGCTGGTATCCTTCGTCAGGCTCGAACAGGCCGTCGAGGCAGCGATCGCAGCACGCGAAGCCGGCGCCGCAGCATGCGAGCTGTTGGACCGAACCTTTCTGACGATCGCGGCAAAGGCTGATCGCGCGCTTCCGGTTTCACCCGACGCCGACGCGGCGCTGCTCGTGGAAGTCGAGTCTCACAACTCGAGCAGCGCCGCGGCCGCGATCGACCAGCTCCGCGATCTTTTCCGCTCTTTGGGCTCCGAGGACGCAGTCGTTGCGTCAGGACAGCGGCACGAGGCGGAACTGTGGTCATTTCGACACGCTGCCAGCCCGGCGATCGCTCGAATGGATCCCGCGCTCCGTTCGATGCAGTTCATCGAAGATGCCGCGGTGCCGCCTCGCGCGCTTGCCGCATACGTACGCGGAGCGCGAGTTGCCCTCGAACGTGCCGGCACGGCCGGTGTCATCTTCGGGCACGCCGGCGACGCGCACGTTCACGTCAATCCGTTGTTGGACGTGAATCGTCGCGACTGGCGCGACTGCGTCGAGCAAATCCTGCTCGAGGTGACTGACCTCGTCGCCAAGCTCGGCGGCACTCTGACGGGAGAGCATGGCGACGGCCGGTTGCGGACGCCGCTTCTCGATCGCGTTTGGAGCCCCAGCGCTCGCGAGCGTTTTGCGATGATCAAGAGAGCCTTCGATCCGGAGAATATTCTCAATCCGGGGGTGAAGATTCCCCTGGCCGGTCAACAAGCGATCGACGTCGTGAAGTACGATCCGACGCTGGACCCGCTGCCGGCGGCTGCCCGCGCAGCCTTGCATACCGTGGAGCGCGAGCGCGCGTATTCACGATTCCGATTGGATCTGTTGTAGTTTTCGCGCCCATGGAACTCTTCTACGAACCGAAGGTCAGTCTCCTCGCTCGGCCGCATTTCTCCGAACCTGAGCATCTGCCCGTTTCCTGGCTCGGCGAAAGCACCGATGGCGAGCGATTGGCTGAATTTGCCGGCCGCCTGTGTTACATGAGCCAGGCAAATCCGGCCAAGCGCCCCACGCGCGAGTATCTCGAGAACATCAAGAAGCAGGGTCATGGGAGTGTACTCGAGCACTCGAACTACTCGCTCCTCGTCGAGGGAGTGAGCCGATCGCTCACGCACGAGTTGGTGCGGCATCGCGCGGGCTTTGCCTATTCTCAGCTCTCGCAGCGATACGTGGACGAGTCGAACGCCAGCTTCGTCGTCCCGCCGGCGATCATCGGGGACGATGCGCTCGAGAAGCGATGGCTTAAGGAGATCGAGGGAGCGCAGAGCGCGTACGTGGCGCTCGTGGAGCAGCTCATGGAGCGCTACGGGTGGATTGCGGACCGGGTTCATCGTCGGAAGATGTCCCGCGAAGCAGCGCGGGCCGTGCTCCCCAATGCGACCGAGACCAAGATCGTCGTGACCGGCAACGCGCGCGCATGGCGGACGATGCTCGAATTGCGAGCCAGCGAAGGCGCCGAACTGGAAATCCGGCGTCTCGCGATCGCCGTGCTTCGACTTCTCCAGCGCGAAGCGCTCGGTTTCTTCTCCGACTTCGTGATCTATGTCGCAGAGGACCGTCGTGAAGCGGCGAAGGTGGAGTATCACAAGGTGTGAGCGGCGGAAATGGGAAATAGGAAATGGGAAATGGGGCGATGATTCGTTTTCCATTTCCGATTTCCGATTTCCCATTTCCGATTTTGAAAAGAAAATCGTTGCGCGACAAAAAATAAAATCATATCTTGACGCGTCTCAGCGCATGGCATCGCTCTTGCCCGCCTAGCGTCGCGAGCGACGAGCAAACCGGTGACCGGGACCGGATGACGCGCATCGGATTCGCATACAACCAAAAACCAGAAGCCTCGATCGAGTTCGAGGGACGGACTGACGTCCCAGTCGAGTCGAGCGCGGGCTCTTACGACGACGAGCCTCCGCATTTCGGCCGCGCCTCCGGGCTGCGGGCGGGCGTCTCGGTCGCCGTACAGCGGACGCCGAGCGTTCCGCGCGCCGACGATGCGTACGCGGAATGGGATTCGCCGGACACCATCGCCGCCGTGGAGCGCGCGCTCAGGGGGTTGGGCGACGTCATTCGCCTCGAAGCGACCGCCGACTTTCCGCAGCGACTTCGCGAGGCGCGTCCCGACATCGTCTTCAACATGGCGGAAGGGCTGATCGGCCAGAATCGCGAGGCGCATGTTCCGGCAATCTGCGAGTTCTTCGGCATTCCATACTCGGGGAGCGATCCGTTCACGCTGTCAATGGCTTTGAACAAGGCGCGAACGAAGCAGATGCTGCAGTTCTACGGCATTCCGACCGCACAATTCGCGCTCGTCGAGTCGCTGGCCGAGGCCAAGGCAGTCAAGAAGGCGGGGCTGTTGCGTTACCCCGTGTTCGCGAAGCCGGTGCAAGAGGGATCGTCGAAGGGGATCACAGAGCGGAATTACATTCGCCACGGCGGAGACCTGTTGGCGTGCGTGGCCGAACTGCTCGAGGTGTACGAGCAATCTGTCATTCTCGAGGAATTTCTTCCCGGCGCCGAGTTCACCTGTGGCGTCATCGGGAATGGCCGCGAAGCCAGGGTGCTCCCGATCGTCGGGATGCGCTTCGACGTGCTCCCCGAGGGCGCGCTTCCGATCTATGGCTTCGAGGCGAAATGGATCTGGGACAGGCCGGAGCAGCCGCTGCAGTTGTTCGAATGCCCGGCGCGCATCGACGACGCGCTGCGCACGGCGATCGAGCGAGTGACCCTGCGCGCGTACAATGCACTCGGCTGCCGGGATTGGTCGCGGATCGACGTTCGCCTGGATGCCGGCGGCGTCCCCAACATCGTCGAAGTCAATCCGCTGCCCGGGATCCTGCCGAACCCCGAGGAAAATTCCTGCCTGCCGAAGGCTGCCACAGCCGCGGGAATGTCGTATGACGAGCTGATTCAGAGCTGCGTGATCGCCGCCGCAAAGCGACAAGGTGTCCGGCTCGGACGCGGTCGCCGGGGGGGAGCGAAGCGATGAGAGTCGCACTGCTCTTCGACGGCGGATCGGTGCTGGATCCCATGCCCGACCTCCTGATCCTCCAGACGGTCGAGGCAATCGAGACAGCTCTCGAGAACGAGGGAAATAGCGTCGTTCGGGTCGCGGTGTCCGGGGACGGCAAATGGATCGACCGGATCAAGCGAGGTCGCTTCGACGTCGCCTTCAACATGTGTGAAGGCATCGATGGGGTCGCCGAGCTTGAGCCGCCCGTGATCTCGGTGCTCGAGCTGTTCGGTCTTCCGTACACCGGTGGCTCCAGCTACACGACCGCGCTGTGCCTTCGAAAGCATGTCGTCAACGCGCTCCTTTCCCAGTCCGGCCTTCCCGTTCCGCCATGGATCACGCTTCGGCGCGGCAGCCGCGTTCGGAGCGTCGGGTACCCGGCGATCGTGAAGCCGGCTGCTGAAGACGCGTCTATCGGTGTGGAGCAGCGCTCCGTCGTGCGGACGTCTCGCGCGTTGAAGGCGCGGGTCGAGGCAATGCTGCGGACGTTCGACGAAGTCATCGTGCAGCGTTACGTGGACGGGCGCGAACTGAACGTCGGGATCGTGGGCGACACGATTCTCCCGATTGCCGAAATCGATTTTACCGCGATGCCCAAGGGCATGTGGCGCATGGTGACGTATCGCTCCAAGTGGGAATCCGGGAGCGACGAGGACTTGGGCGCGGTACCACGTTGCCCCGCGGAGCTGCCGGCGCGCAGCGCCAATGACATCCGCCGGATCGCGCTCGAAGCTTGGCGTCTCGTGGGCGGCAACGGATATGGCCGCGTAGACATGCGGCTCGACGCCGACGGACAACCATGGATTCTCGAAGTGAACTCGAATCCGGACATTGCTCCAGACGCCGGCCTCGCCCGCATGGCACGCACGGCCGGAATCGAATACGCGACGCTGGTGCGTACGGTCACGGAGCTCGCGCTCACCCGGAAGCGCGAGCAGCAGCCGCAGTACGAGCAATGGGTCCTGGCGCAGCAGCTCTCGGGCATCCAGGCGGGAGCCGCGCCGGAGCTGCAACTATTCGCTGGCGGCGATCGGTGACGGCGACGATCAGCCTTGGACCCCTACAGCGCAGCCATCGCAGTCAACTCGAGGAAATCGTTCGCGCCACCGGGGTCTTCTCGGAGGCCGAGGTTGCCGTCGCGTTGGAGGTTTTTGACGAAGCATTTGCGGGAAGCGGGAAGCGGGAAGCGGGAAGCGAGACTGCCGCATCACTGCTCGCTGACCGCTTTGCGCTTCCCGCTTTCCGCTTCCCGCTTCCCGATTATGAGTTCATCGGCGCGTTCGAAGAGGATACGCTGATCGGCTACGCGTGCTTCGGGCCCACACCGGCGACCGACCGCACGTACGATCTGTACTGGATCGCCGTGCACCCGAAGGCCCAACGAAGCGGTGCCGGTGCGGCGCTGATGACCGAGGTCGAGTGGCAACTGGAACAGCGCGGTGCGCGTCTCGTCGTCGTCGAGACGTCGTCGCGCGACGACTACGCCTCCACGCGACGCTTCTACCACAAGCGCGGATACAACGAGGCCGCGCGAGTCCGCGATTTCTATTCGCCCGGCGACGACCGGGTCGTCTTCAGCAAGCGTTTGATCGCTGCACGCGCCCGGCGTCGGGCACTCCTCCCCTTCCCGCTTAACGCATATGAGTGATTGGCAGAAGACTCTTCATCAAGGCGTCGACAGCCTCGAGAAGCTGCATGCCTACGTCGCCGAGCGCTTCGGAGCCGAAGTGGCCGACCGCGAGATCGACGTCGCGGCGCTCCAGCCGGCGTTCGACAACTTTCAGATGCGCATCACCCCCGCCGCACTCGATCTGATCCACGAGCCGGGCGATCCGATGTGGAACCAGTACATCCCCACGGTACAGGAGTTGGACGTGGTGGATGGGGTGATCGACTCGCTCGATGAGGATGGCGACTCTCCCGTTCCAAACATCACGCATCGCTATCCGGATCGTGTGCTGTTTCTCGTAAGCCCCGTCTGCGCGTCGTACTGCCGCTTCTGCACTCGTCGGCGGAAGGTCGGCGACCCGGAGAAGATTCCTCTCAACCAGTACGATTCGGCATTCGACTACATCGCGTCGCACCCCGAAGTGCGCGACGTGATTCTCTCCGGCGGCGATCCGATGATGCTCTCGGACCGCCGACTCGAGTACATCTTCCAGCGTCTACGCGCGATTCCGCATGTCGAGATCATTCGGATCGGCAGCCGCATCACGTCGCATCTGCCGGAGCGTGTTACGCCGGAATTCTGCGAGATGGTGAAGAAGTACCATCCCATCTACATGAACACACACTTCGACCACCCCAGCGAGCTGACGCCCGCCGCCGTCGCTGCCCTTGGCCGGCTCGCGGACGCCGGAGTGCCACTCGGCTGCCAGACGGTCCTGCTGCGCGGCGTGAATGACGACGCCGTAGTGATGAAGGAGTTGATGCAGAAGCTCGTGCGCGCCCGCGTTCGGCCGTACTACATCTATATGGCTGATCAGGTGGCGGGCGGAGAGCACTTCCGGACGACCGTCGAAAAGGGACTGGAGATCATCAAGGCGCTCCGCGGCTGGACCTCCGGACTCGCCGTGCCGCACTTCGTCATCGACGCCCCGGGAGGCGGAGGCAAAGTGCCGCTGTTGCCGGAATACGTCGAGGAAATCAACGAGGACGAAGTCGTCTTCCGGAACTACGAGGGGAAGCGTTTCGTGTACAAGCAGCCGCGGCAACCTGCGGGAGTCGGATGCGACGCGGAGAATGTCGTACCGATCCGGGTGGCATCGCGGTCAGCGGCCAAAAAACAGGTCCGGCAAAAGCGCCGAAAGACGGCGTCCTGAAAAGTGGGAAGTGTCTGGTGCGTAGTGGGCAGACTACCTACTTCTCACCGCCCACTGCCCACTATTACTTCGACATCGACACGACGATCGCGCCACCAGTGTGCCCAGTACCGAACCGGTTGGTGGCTTCGCTGGCACCGTAATATCGAACCTCCTGGATCCCGCCGAGCGATAGCGACCGCAGCGACGTCAGGGTGCCGTACCGGTTGCTGTCGAGGTAGACCACAAGCTCATCGCCCGAACCGCCGCGTCGAATGCGTGCCGATGTGAGCCACTGCGGCCGGAGCCTCTGAACGGCTTCATACACATTTGTCGCGCCGGTAGCCGTGAGCTCGTCGCCAGCGATCACATTTCCCGTAGAGCGATGCGGCGCAGCAGCTTGCGCCGCGGTTTTATTGGTCGCGCAGGCAGCAACGACGAGGAGGCTTAGCGTCATCGCGGCGAGTCGGAGCAGACGTAGCATTGAAACTACTCCCGTGAGATTGATCACACGGCGCAATAGTGAGCCAGGTGACGGAGGTGAGCAAGCCCGCGCTCCGAGAGGCCCCAGACAGATGGCATTGGAAATGCCTTTCCGGAAACCGCGAGAGTTTTTTATTACACCACAATCGTTGGGCCGGGCCGGACCGGTAATATCCGGAGTGTGGGAGGATTTATGTGGCGGCGCGTTTCCTTCTTGCTCGCGGGCATGTCTGTGACGGCCTGCGCTGCTGCGACGCCGAACACGCGGCCGGCATTCGGCGGCGGACGCGAAGTCATCACCGCAGCGGAAATCGTGGCGTCGCGTGTGACTGACGCCTACCAGGCAGTGACTCAGCTCAGACCGGAGTACATGAGGCGTCGCGGTATGAACGCGGTCCCGGCGTTCACTTCGCCAAGCGTCATCGTATATCTGGACGATCTGCCATTCGGCACCGCGGAGTCACTGCACTACATCCCGCTGGATCGCGTTCGCTTGATCCGATACATGCCGGCGGCCGAGGCGGATTTGCGCTGGGGAGGATCGCACGTGGCGGGGGCGATCCTGGTTACGACGCTGAAGTGACCGCCGCGCTTCGCGCGAAGAACTGCCGCCTGCGGCGGATGACCGCCGCGGCTTCGCCGCGGACAACAGTTCGCCGCGGCGTAGCCGCGGCGGTTCTCACGCTCCAACCAGTTCTTCTTCCTTCTCCTTCGCGTGCTCCGCGATGACCTTCTGCGCGACATCGTGGGGCGCTTCTTCGTAGCCTTTGAAGCGCCGAACGAACGTTGCCCGTCCTTGCGTCATCGACTGAAGCGTCGACGCGTAGAGGTGAAGCTCGGCTTGCGGCACAATGGCGCGAATGCGGGTATAGCCCGTCGTTGCGCCAGCGTTGTCTTCGGCGAGCTCCGTTCCGAGAATGTGGCCACGGCGTCCCGACAGATCGCCTAGCACGTCACCCATGTATTCGTCGGGCACCAGGACGTCGATCTCATCCAAGGGCTCGAGCAACACCGGCTTGCACTTCGACGCCACGGCCTTGAACGCGAGGATGCCCGCCATCTTGAACGACATCTCGTTGGAATCGACGGTGTGATAGGAGCCGTCGTACAGCTCGACCTTGAAGTCGACGAGCGGGAAGCCGGCAAGCACTCCGCGCACGGCCGCCTCCTGAATGCCACGATCGACTGCCGGGATGTATTGCCGTGGAATGGAGCCTCCGACGATCTGATCGTCGAACTCGTAGCCCTTGCCGCGCGCGAGCGGCGCGAAGCGCACCCAGCAGTCGCCGAATTGCCCGCGTCCGCCGCTCTGTTTCTTGTGGCGACCCTGTCCGTCGCCCCTCGCTTTGAGCGTCTCGCGATACGCGATGCGCGGGCGTGTGAGCTCGGCGGTCACGCCGAACTTACGACGCAGCTTCGCCATCGTGACCTCGAGATGCCGCTCACCCATGCCGGCCACGATCGTCTCGTGCGTCTCAGGGTTGTAGTGCATCTGGAACGTCGGATCTTCGTCGTGCACCTTGTGCAATCCCGCTTGGAGTTTTTCCTCGTCGGCTCGATTCGATGCATGCACGGCCAGTTGCACGAGGCTCTCCGGGAGCTCGATCTGCGGGAGTCGCACGGGATGTTCTTTCGTCGAGAGCGTGTCGTTAGTGTGGGTGTTCCGAAGTTTCGCAATACACCCGATGTCGCCCGCGTATAGTTTCGGCACCTCGGTGCGGTCCTTACCCTGACTCACCGAAAGGTGGTTGAGCTTCTCCGCCGCTCCGCGTGTGGCGTTGTAGACCTCGTCGCCGTTGGCAACCTTGCCAGAGTAAATCCGGAAGTAGCTCACGTCGCCGACATGCGGCTCGGAGATCGTCTTGAAGACCTGCGCGGCGAATGGACCGTCGTCCTTGGCGTGGATCTCCACCGTGCGTTCACCTTCGGCTCCCTTGAACGCGTGCACCTCTTCCATGTCGTGCGCGTTTGGCATGAGCTCCACGATCGTCGAGAGCACCGCCTGGACACCCATGTTGAGCTCACTGGAGACGCAGAAGAGCGGGAACAGCTCCATGCGCTTCATGGCCTCTTTCATCGCCCGCACGGCATCTTCGCGCCCGATCTCACCGCCCTCGAGATAGCGCTCGAGCAAAGAATCATCCGTCGCGGCCACCGTTTCGATGAGCTCCTGACGGTACTTCTCGAACGTCGCCTGATGTTCGGCGGGCACGTCGGTCTCGTCGTACTGTCCGGTCTTGGAACCCTTCTTATAGATGTGGGCCTTGCCCGACAACAAGTTGAGAACGCCGTGAAACGCCGGCCCGACGCCCGCGGGGATCTGAACCGGGATCACCTTGTTGGTCAGCTTGTGCTTGATCTGCTCGTACGCGCGATCGAAGTCCGCATGCTCCTTGTCCATCATGCTCACCACAAAGAGCACCGGGTCTTTGCGCCGAACCGCCTCACGGAACTCCCGCTCGGTGCCCACTTCGACTCCGGAGTTCGCATTCACGACGCAAAGGGCGCCGTCGGCCGCGGCAACGCCCGCAACGGCGTCGCCCTGAAAATCCAGAAAACCCGGCGTGTCGATCAGGTTGATCTTGACGTCCAGCCACTCGGCGAATGCGCATCCGAGATTGATCGAGAAACCACGTTCGGTTTCCTCGGACGAGTAGTCGGTGAGGGCGGTGCCGTCCTTGACGGAGCCGTGGCGTTTACTCGACCCAGACACGAAGGCGAGCGCATCGACCAGTGAGGTCTTGCCGCTCGCCCCGTGTCCTACAACCGCGATGTTCCGGATGTCAGAGCCGTGATACTCCCGCATGTGGTGCTACTCCCGTGTGAGGCTCAGGTCAATCTGCCGATGCGCGGGGCCGCCTCGAGCCACGCGCGCAGCGTTTCATCTCCCACGTCGCCGACCTCCTGGGACAGATCGATAACGATCGCCCGTCCCGATTGGCGGCCCTCCGTGATGCACGTAAACACCACGGTGAGGCCCTGATCGCCGGAAATGGAAACGGCGCTCCAGAGGCACCCGAAGGCGTCCGTGAAGACACGCTCGCCCCCGGAGGGGCGAAGATCTTTCGGTCGATTGGACAATCTCGGCATCGAGGGTTCTCGGTTTATCATAGCGTGTGCTCCGGCACTTGACCCGTCAAGGGGAGGTAACCGGGCACAGCGAATCAGTGGGTACTGGGGGCTTGAAAAAAAAGGGCGGCGCGTTTCCAGCGCCGCCCAGTTTTGTCACCGGACTGCTAAGCGTTTCTGTCGGTGCATCCTTTGGACTTGGAGTTGTACAACTCGTCCGCGGGAATCGGAAGCTGAAGGTCGGTTCCGTACACGCCACCGCGATAGTGCGGGCCTTCTGGATACACCGAGGTGGACGCACGACCGTAGTAGCGAACCAGCCGCCGCATGATGCCGAGGCGCTGGCCGCGACTGAACGTCCAGAACGCCCATTCGCGGAAGAGAAGATTCTGGCGAAGGGTCGTCGTGCCGGGATCGGCGAGCGCAGGCAACGCCGCCGGCGACGTGGTGACCGTGCCCAGCGAACGTGCCGTGCCACGAAGCGCGTTGAGAATCGGCATCAGTCCGTTGGCGCCGTTGACATTTCCGGCGGCCAGCGCGGCTTCCGCTTCGATCAACCGCGCATCGATACCGCTCGCCACGGGGATCGACGTCGTTTCATCATACAGATCCGTCGTGCGCGACAAGGTGAGTCCGTCCTGCGATTTAGTGGTGTCCGGTTTGCCCCCGACGATCGCGATCGTGTATTTCGCCGGCAGACGATTGTCTTGCGCGGAGAAGAATGGAATGGCGTTAGCGACGAGAATGTTTCGCGCGTTGCCTTCGATGCTGTCCCCAACGAGATACCGGCGGTTGCTCCGCGCGATGCTCCAAATGGAGTTCGTCCCGGCATTCGTCGAGAAGGTGTGGTTATACACGAACGTCGTCGGCACGGTCGCGGCGAGCGCACCTGCCGCGGCGACCTGATTGAGTCCAAGTAGCGCTCGCGATTTGATGACCTTGAGAGCGTTGAGGACGTTGACCGTTGCCGTATCCGTCGCGATGGCCAAACCGATCCCGGAGTCCGCGGTGGCGATCGACTTCGTGAACACCTGATCGACGGTCATCGGGTCGCCCTCGATGATCGTTCCGTCCAGCGCCGACGCGTCGCTCAGGGGAATACCATTACAGAAATCCGAGGCGAGCTGCATTTCGGCATACGCGCGCGCCAGCAACAGCTCGGCGATTTTGGTATTGAGGGCTGCGTCGTTTTGGCGCCACTTCACCATCAACGGGATTGCCTGATTCACGGATGTGCGAACGCGGTGCAGCGCGCGGAACGCCGTCGTCACCGTGCCGTTGTCCGCGGGTGTGGCTCGCTTGTCTACCTGGTCGTTCTGCACGAAGGTCGAACCGGTACCCCATTCGTCGACGAGCAGGCCACCGAACATCCAGGTGCTCTCGGAGCCATTGCCATAGGGTCCGCCTGTCGTCCGCTTCCACCTGTCCATCGCGCCAATGCGGACGCCTTCCGCGCCGTCAGCGCTCTGAACGTCGTTGGGGTTTACTGGATCGGGGTCAGTGGCTTTCAGCAGTCTATCGCTCACGTCGCATCCCGGCACAAAGGCTGCCGCGGCGATGATCCCCGCCACAGCCAGCACGCGCCCGACTTCGGAATATCTATTGCGCATGTTCATCTCCGTGGCGGGCGTCAGAACCCGAGATTGAGGCGAAGGACAAAGTACGTCGGCGTTCCCATCGTCTGAAACTCGTTCGGCACGTTCGGTGATTCGCCGGCGGCGAACGCGATTTCGGGATCGAGCCCGCGATACTTGGTCCATAGGTGGAGATTGCGGGCGGCGAAGTTGACGCTGGCGCGATTGGCGCGCATGTACCGCGCGGCAAAGGTGTTCGGGATCGTGTACGTGACGTTCATCTCACGCCAACGCACGAAAGCGCCAGGCTGGAAGAAGCCGTCGAGCGTCGTCGATGGACTGACGAGGTGCGCAACGGCCATTGCCTGTTCCTCGAACGATGCGTTCGGATTCATCAGGCCGTTGCAATTATTCCGGCTCGCGCAGCGGATACGCTCCGTCTGGTTGTAGTACTTGAAACCGCCTTTGTACTCGAAGAGCGCCACCACTCGCAACGTCTTGTCCAGCAGGTCTAGCCCGGGCAGCAGCGTCGCCGTGTAGCGCGGCGACGAGTACGCGCGATAGATGGTATCCTTTCCGATGAAGACTTCGTTCAACGCGGGATCGGCGTTGTAAGTCAGAATTCCGTTGCCGTCCTTGTCCTGCCAGCCAAGAATGGGCTGCGCCCAGAAGCCGAACAGCGGATAACCCACCTGCGCTCGCGTGGTCGTGCTGATCACGGGTGGCAGCGGGTTGCCGTTCACGTCCTTGCCCATGGTCATGAGCTTGTTGTTGTTCGCGGAGTACGTGACCGTGACGTCCAGGCCCACCGCAGGCATGTCGAACACCTGGCTCGACACCAGCGCCTCGAAGCCGGTGTTCCTCACCGCGCCAAGATTCCTGCGCACGGTTGTGCCTTGGTTGCCGTTCCCCGTACCCGCGGACGGAGGAATAGTGAAATCGATCAACGCGTCCCTGGTGTTCTTGCGATAGAAGGTGAGCTCGGCGTTCGCGCGCCGCAGGAAGCGAACGTCAAATCCCGCCTCGATCTCGGACGTTTGTTCGGGCCGCAGGAGATCATTTCCGATGAGGTTGTAGCCGACTGCCGGCGTATCAGCGCCTTTGTAGTTCGTGGTGATGCCACTGAATGTTCTCAGCGCGTCGTTGGACCCGGGCTGGACGCCGGATTTGCCGTACGCGGAGCGCAGGCGCAGCTGGTCGAGCCAGCTCAGACTCGGGAAGTACGATTCATCCGAGGCGATCCACGAGACGCTCAGCTTTGGATATATCACGCGCTGGAACTTGGTGCCGAACGCGCTGTTCTGGTCGGAGCGGAGCGCGCCCGTGACGAACAGACGGTCGTGCATGCCGACCTGCTCTTCGACGAACGCGCCAAGCGTTTTGGTGAGTGTCGTACTCGTGCCTACGCTTGGCACCGAACCGGAATTCGGCGTCTGCGCGCCCGGGGCGAGCCGGCCGCCGAACGCGTCGTTCGCCTCGAAGTAGTAGTTGACGTACTGCGTTCCGACGGTGGTACGAAGGGCCGTCCAGGTATTCGCATGCCACGTCGACGTGCTGCCCAGGTCGAATGTCAAGTTCCGGATCGCGCTGCGGCTGTCGTCCGCGAAACCGAGCCGGTACGTCGCATTCAGCGGCGGTCCTTCGCCCTTGCGGTTCAGGTTGATATCCATGCGCGACGTGTAGTCGACGCCGAGGGTCGCGCGATTCTGCATCCAGCTTCTTGGACGCCAGTCCGCGCTGCCGCTCGTGATCACGCGCGTGACCCGCTGCTGGTTCAACTCCTGGAACGTGTAGCCGGGAGTCCAGGCCCGATACCCGGTGAGCGGTGACGCGGGCGTGCCGTCGCTGAACGAGACGTTGCCGTTGTCCTTGTATCCCTTGCCGCCAAAAATCTGAGAGCCCAAACCCGCTGTCGCATTTGACTCCGTCACGAAGCGCGTGTTGGAGACGACGAGGCCGGACGAAATCGAGAGATCCAGCTGCGAGGTGGGCGAGGTGTTGATGTTGGCGCGCGTGCTGTATTTCTCGAGAGCATTCGGTCGATTGTTGTAATCGCGTATCGGAATGCCCTGCGTGTTCATGCGGCGCCGCTCGAAGCCCGGCAGCGTCAGCACGTTGGTCTCATTCTCGCCTTCGCCCGACAGGAAGTACCTTACTGCTTCGTTGCCACCGGCGACGTTCACGCCGATTTGGTTGCGGTATCCGGTGCCGACCGGCGTTGCGTCCGGGTCGTGCAACGGGCTGTAGATTCGCACGCTGTCTCTGACGCACGTCCCCGCGGCCACGACTGAATTCGTGCATTCACGATATGTGGCCAATCCCGGTGAATGCCCCGCTATCGTGTAATTGTACGGATAGTCGCTGTAGTCCTTCAGGATGCCGCCCTCGCCGTACGTCGTCCAGCGAGTGGCGCCGGCGCGGCCCCGTTTCGTCGTAATGACGATGACTCCATTGGCCGCATCGGTTCCGTACAGAGTCGCGGCCGACGGTCCCTTCACGATCTCGATGTTCTCGATTTCCTCGGGATTGAGATCGTTGACGCGAACCGGCTGCGAGCCACCCGTGAACAGGTTGCTCGAGTTCGTCTGCGACGTCATGCGAATACCGTCGATGATGTAGATCGGCTCGTTCGAGAGATTCAGGGAGCTGTTGCCGCGGATCCGCACGCGACCGCCGCTGCCGGTCTGCTGTCCCGTTTGCACGGTGACGCCGGGCACTCGCGCGGCCAGCACGTCCTGAAGATTCGCCACGACGGACTGCTCGGTGACCTTCGTCGTGTTGATAGACGCAACGGAGTTCCCGAGCTCCTCACGGGGCCGCGAGCCTGTCGCGGTCGAGACGATTTCCTCGAGCTGGACGACGCTGCGCTCGAGCGCGAAGTCCATTCCGACGGTGGCGTTCGTGCCGACGGTCGCGGCCTTCTTTTGCTCGCGATAGCCTACGCGCAGAACGCGCACTGTCTGCGGTCCGACGGGCACATTGCGAAGCGCATAACGACCGTCTTGTCCGGTCACCGTGCTCAGGGCGGTGCCGACCAGGAGCACCCGGGCCTGCTGCAGTGGCTCGCCGTCTTGTGCCGTGACGCGACCCATGATCGAGGCTTGTGCCGCTGCCGATCGAGGTGCGACGACGCACAACGCAATTGTCGAAAACACGGCGAGTGGCTTGAGCCAACGAGCAGCCATGAGATCCCCCTTGGAAGGACTTATTTGTGCGGGACGATACTCCCTTGCAAACCAAGCCCTGTCAAGCGGCTAGGTGCCGGGCAGACATGCGCTCGAGCCCCGTTATCGCGCCTCGAATAGCATGCTGGGGACGACCCCCGCATGGGTAACCCAGGAAGGCTGGTCTGAAGTCACAGGACCGGAAAAACGACGGCCGACGCGATGCGTCGGCCGTGTGATACGATCAGGAGCGGGAGCTAGTCGCCCTCATAATCGAAGGCCAGGCCGTCTGCCTCGCGCCAGGCTTCGAGCGCCGATTCGAGCGGCCGGAACACCGGCGCGGTCAATCCGACGATCGGTCCGATGGTCACATTGATGGCCCGCCGGGCACCCTCGGGCCAGTCCGGCATCGAGAGTCCCGCAACCAATCTCCGAATGAGCTGTCCGCACTCGCCGAGCAGCTGGGCGGCGGTTGCGTGGAGAATGTCGAGCGGAATCTCGAGATCACGTGTCACGAGCTGACCGGTCAAGGCGTCGCGCCACGCGGCGTCGCCCAGCGCGCCTCGCTCGGGCCACACGCCGAGATGTCGGATCGCCGACAACGATGCGATAGGCGACTCGGTTCCGTGCCCGCGACGGACCTCGACGGCCGCGGCCAACGCAAGGGCCAGCGATTCGGCGCTCGGCTCACCGTAGATCGTGACGATGTCCCGCGACGGCCGCTCGACGTCCAGTGACGACGGCACCGAATTGATGTGCGCGAGGACAGGCGAGTGCTCAGGATTCTCTTCCAGCATGACCAGTATGTCCATGCTTCCGGAACCCTCCGGAGAGGTTGTCGTTTCCCGCGGCAGTTCGACCATCGTCAGTCTCCAGTCACGAGCGGCGTCGCTCGTGGATACCTGCGTGACGTCACGCGAAGCGCTACCAGTAGAACCCTCGGCGCCTCGACATTGTTCCCGTAAGATCACCTGTACTCGACACCCCAATCCATGCGATGTCCGCGGAGGCGAAAGGCATAAGGCGTGCCCACCGCGGATGTCGTCCTCACAACCACTTCATACGTGCGCGAGGTCACGTGTGACTCCTCGTGAGTGTCAGTGCGTGACAGAATGTGTCGTTCTGCGGATTAACAGCTCGTGAACAAAAAGGGCCTCGCCGTTTGACGAGACCCTTTTTGTTATCAGATCATTTCAGTTACATCGGGGGTTCGTTGCACAGAGGATCATCGAACTCGGTTCCCTCGCACCAGATACCTTCGCGCACGAAGTAGCCCGAGAAGTGGTAGATGCGGCGGTTTACCTTGCCGTTCGACTTCCCGTCGCTGACGCCAAAATGCGTGGCGAGCTCCGGATCGGTCGCGCCGTCGTCGATGAAGTAGCGGGTATCGCCCACGCGCGTCGAATACCACAGACTGAAGGCGGTGGTGACGTCATCCGTGAGCTCCACACCGATCAGTTCCTTGATGATCGTCGCGACAATGACCGTCTTGGATGGATCGAACCGGATGTCTGGTGAGAAGTCGGCGTGTAAGCGCGCGTCCTCGTACCAGTACTTCGCCGTGATTGTGATCGGCTCGGTCAATGTCGTGCATGGATTCTTCCATTCGTCCGGGCCGTAGGCGGAGGTACTCGGGTCGCAGACAGCGTCCGCCGGATAGATCAGCGTATAGCCGCCGATTCTCACGCTGCCGCCGGTCGGATCGATCGTGAAAACGACCGTTCTGGCGGTCGCTTCGGCGGAATCGCTCGCGGCGTCCGAGTATGAGGCGGGACCGCCCCGAAATGCAGAAACAGGCGGAAGGGCCCTTGTCCTTACAGTTGTCGATCGCGTCGGCGCGACCGCATCGCTGCAGGCCGCTGCAATGAAGGCGGCGCCAGCGATCAAGAGAGGGACGAAACGGCGCATCGGGGTCATTTGTGACGTTTGATGGAGGAGGTTACGCCACACCGCCCTAGCGGCAGCCGGCGTCGGCCTCCGTACGATTGAGGTGCTGCTTGGAGAGGTACAACGGTACAGCGGTCGAACTCTTTGTCCCGTGACGCAGGACACCTTCCGACTTCGATGTGTCTTACATCAGCGTTCTAAAGACGTTCTAGGGACGTTCTACGTCGTTCCGGCAACGCGACGTTGTGAGGGAAAAGGCCCCGCCAATTCGACGGAGCCCTTTCTCGAATCACATCGTCCTTCCTAGTACGCGATGATCGCTTCCGAGCACAGCGGATCATTGAACTCCGCTCCGTCCTCGCACCAGATACCTTCGCGGACGAAGTAGCCCGAGAAGTGATAGATCCGGCGGCTTACCTTGCCGTTCGCCTTCCCGTTACTCTGCTCGAAGCTCGTAGCCACATCCGGATCACTTGCGGCATCATCGACGAAGTAGCGTACGTCGCCTACGCGCGTCGAATACCAGATGCTGTACGTCCGCTGTACGTCGTCCGTTACGTCTTGTCCGATCAGCTTCTTGACCTTTGTCGTCAAGACAACGGTCTTGGACGGATCGAACCGGATGTCCGGCGAGAAATCGGTGTGCTGGCGGAGGTCATCCTGCCAATACTTGGCCGTAATGGTGATCGGCACATCGAGAGTCACGCACGGGTTCTTCCATTCGTCTGGCCCGTACGAGGACACACTCGGATCGCAGACGGCGTTAGCCGGATACGAGATCCAGTACCCGCCGATTTTTACTTTGCCGCCCTGCGGGTCGAGCGTAAACGTGACGGTTTTGGCTCGGGCTTCGGCGTCATCGTCCGCGAGGTTCGCGTACGAGGCCGGACCACCACCTAGCGACGACACCGTCGGAAGGGCCCTGGCGGTTGTCGATCGCGTCGGCGCGACCGCATCGCTGCAAGCCGCTGCAATGAAAGCGGCGCCAGCGATCAAGAGAGGGACGAAACGGCGCATCGGGGTCATCATGTGGCGTTGTTCGGGGAAGAGGACAACGCCACACCGCCGGTGCGGCAGCCGGCGTCGGCCTCCGTACGATTGAACTGCAGCTTCGTGAGGTGAGAAACCTACAGCAGTCGAGCTCTATGTCCCGTGACGCGGGACACCGTCAGACAGCAATCCTGAGTCGAGCTCTATGTCCCGTGACCAGGGACACCTTCAGACAGCAATCCTGATTACGGTGGTGGTATGAGGCACTCCGGATCCGGGAACAGATCTCCGTCCTCGCACCAGATGCCTTCGCGGACGAAGTAGCCGGAGAAGTG
>DATBRO010000220.1:0-2257 GCA_036560265.1 Gemmatimonadaceae bacterium
CGAGATCGAACGCACGACGTCGCGCTTGAACGACGCGATCGAAGGAGCGCTCGAACGCAAAGGCATGAAGAGAGTCTGGCATTTCGAGGCGCAGCCATCCGAACCTCGTGTCGGCACGCTGCCGCTCAGATGAGAAACGCCGCCGTGTCTTCCCGCGCCAGCGATCGAGGTCATCCCGCGGCGGGGTGGACGCGAAGGCCGCTCGTCGACCTCGTGTGTCCGGCGCATCAGGGCTCCCTCACGATCTCGCGCGACGGGGCGCAGCTAATCTGTCGAGAAGGCTGCACGTACGCAGTCGTGGACGGCATTCCGCGCTTCGTCCCACGGGTGAATTACGCGAGCGGCTTTGGCCTGCAGTGGAATACCTTCCGCACCACACAGCTCGACTCGCAGACGCATACCACGGTGTCCGCCGATCGACTCAGGAGAATCGCGGGCGGCAACCTCAGGACATTCGATGGGAAGATGATCCTCGAAGCCGGATGCGGCGCGGGCCGGTTTACGGAAGTGCTGCTCGCCAGCGGCGCAAAGGTGTTCGCCGCCGACCTGTCGGACGCCGTGGACGCGAATGCGTCGAACTGCGGACACTTTCCCGACTACTTCGTGTGCCAGGCGGACATTCTGCGGCTTCCCGTGCGGCCGGAAACTTTCGATATCGTGCTCTGCATCGGCGTCGTTCAGCACACACCCGATCCTGAAGCGACGATGGCGGCGCTCTGCCGATACCTTCGTCCGGGCGGCGTTCTCCTCATGGACCACTACAGTCCGGATTACGCGGCGACGTGGAGCCGGCGCGTGCTGCGCCGCGCGCTGCTGCCGTTGCCGCCGGCGCTGGCACTCGGATTGTGTCGGGCGCTCGTGAGCGGACTGTGGCCGATTCACCGGCTCACGTTCGCGCTGCGGACGCAGACCATCTTCGACAAGGTGCGGCAGTGGTGGGTGCGTCTCTCGCCCGTGGTCGACTACCACGACGCCTATCCGCAGCTCGGCGAGAAGTTGCTGCACGACTGGGCCATCCTGGACACGCACGACACGCTCACCGATCGCTACAAGCATTTGCGCTCGGCGTCCCAGATCGTGGACCATCTGAGAGCGTGTGGCATGGACAGCGTCTCGGCCAAGTACGCCGGAAACGGCGTCGAGGTACGAGCGACAAAAACGACGAGACGCGACGCATGAGGATGGCCCGTTAGATGTGTGGCATCTGCGGAATTTGGGGGACGTCGGAGCCCGGTCGTGTGCGGAACATGATCGCGGCCCTGCGTCATCGCGGCCCTGACGACTGCGGTGCGTATCAGGACGGGCGTATCGCTCTGGGAATGAGCCGGCTCAAGATCATCGACGTCACCCAGGCCGGACATCAACCGATGTCCAATGCCGAGCAGACCGTCACCGTGGTCTACAACGGCGAGATGTTCAACTTTCGCGCTGAGCGGAAGGTGTTGGAGGAACAGGGTCACACCTTCTCGTCATCATCGGACACCGAAGTGGTCCTTCGGCTGTACGAGCGCTACGGCGACGATTTTCTCTGTCGGATGCGAGGCATGTTCGCCCTCGCCATCTACGACAGGCGCCGCGGACCGGGGAAGGAGCGGCTGCTGCTTGCGCGCGATCATCTGGGCATCAAGCCGCTGTTGTACGCGGAGGTTGGCGGGCGGCTCGTCTTCGCCTCCGAACTCAAAGCGCTCATCGCAAGCGGTTTGATCGATCGTGCGGTGGATCCTGAAGCGCTGCGGGTGCTGCTGACGTTCGGCTCGATCTACCAACCGCGAACCATGCTCCGGGACGTGCGCATGCTCATGCCCGGACACCGGATGATCGTCGAGGGCGCGAAGTCACGCATCGAACGTTACTGGTCGTTGGGGACGGACCGGTGCGCGCGGCTGCGCTCGCTCCCATATGCCGAGCAGGTGCAGGCTCTCTCGGACGCCGTGGCCGAGTCGGTTCGTCTTCACATGGTGAGCGACGTACCGCTGGGAGCATTTCTGAGCGGCGGCGTGGACTCGTCCATTCTCGTCGCGTTGATGGCGCGAGAGGCGGGCCAGCGCATCAAGACATTCTCCGTCGGGTTCGAAACCGAAGGGGCGCACATCGATGAGAGCAACGAGGCGCGCGCGACGGCGCGTTTCCTTGGGACGGACCACACGCATGTGCAGGTACGAGGCGAGAGTGTCCGCGATGAGTTGCGCACGATTGCGGGCGCTCTCGACCAGCCTTCGGTCGATGGCGTGAACTCGTATTTCGTGTCGCGAGCCGC
>DATBRO010000221.1:0-42002 GCA_036560265.1 Gemmatimonadaceae bacterium
AGCGCGGCGCGGACGTCGTCGATCGTGTTGTAGATGTGCGGCGCGAGGCGAATGTTGCCTTCGCGGAACGAGTGCACGATTCCTTCCGCCTTCAAGTCTTCGCTCACGCGCTCGCCGTCCTTTGGACGCACGCAGACGACGCCCGCGCGACGCGCCGGATCCGACGGCGTGATGAGCTTCACACCGGGCCGCGATCTCACCCAGTCGACGATCTCGGTCGCGAGCCGCTCGATGTGCTCCGCGACGCGATCCAGCCCGAGCTCGAAGAACAGCGCGAGGCTGGCGTTCATGCCCGCGAAATCCTGAAACGGCAGGGTGATGAACTCGAAACGCCGGGCGTCGTCGCGCCAGGTCATGTCGTAATCGCGTAGCCGCCGGAAATCATCGGTGCCCTTCGGGGCCATCCAGCTGACGATCGGAGGCTCCAGCTCGAGCGCGAGCTCTTCGCGCACGTACACGAAGCCGCTGCCCCACGGCGACAGTAACCATTTCTGCGCGCCGCAGGCGAGGATGTCGATGTAGGACTCCGACACGTTGAGCCCGCACGCGCCGACTCCCTGTATGGCGTCCACGACGAAGTAGATGCCCCGATCTCTGCACGCCTGACCGATGCGCGCGAGGTTCACCTTGCAACCGTTCGCCGAATCCACCCACGACACCGAAACGCATTTCACCTCGTCGTCGTCGAGCGCGGCGAGGAGCGTATCCTCGTTCAGAACGCCGTTCTCCAGCGGGATGCGCCGGTACTCGAGGTCCCGGTCGTTCGCCGCGGCCCACCACGGGTACACATTGGCGGGAAACTCGAGGTCGGGAGTGAGAATCACGTCGCCGGGCGCGAGCGGGAGCGCACGCGCGGCGAGGTTCAGCCCGTAGCCCGTGTTCACGGCCAGCGCGATTTCCTTGGGCGACGCGCCGATCATTCGAGACACGAGCTCGCGCGACGTCGCCAGCGTGCTGAAGAGCATGTCATCGGACAGCGTATGCGGCGTCGCTCGGAGCTCGGTCCATCGCGTGACGGCGTCGATGCACCGTTGCGGCAATGGTCCAGTGGACGCCGCGTTCAGAAACACGACGTTGTCGCGATCCGCCCAGGGGAATTCGCGCGCTCGCAGCGCGGCAACGTCGAGACTGCGCGTGTCGGCTTCTCGGCTGGCCGGCGCCTGGACAGCCTCGCTCACGGACGCTCGCGCTCGACCATCGCTTCGATCGCGACTTTCCGCGCCGCACGCGGATCGAGCGCGTCGCGCAGCGCGTCGCCGAGCAGATTGAAGCCGAGCACCGTCATGCCGATCGCCAGACCGGGGAAGAGCGACGTCCAGGGCGCCCCGCGCAACTGACTGAGATCGCGGCCGTCGGCGATCATCGAGCCCCAGCTCGGCGTCGGTGGCTGCACGCCTAGTCCGAGAAACGAGAGCGCCGCCTCCGCCATGATCGCCGCCGCGACGCCCAACGTCGCCGCGATGAGCACGGGCGCGATCACCGCCGGAAATACGTGGCGCGCAATGATCCGGACGTTGCGGGCGCCCAGCGCTCGCATGGCTTGCACGTACTCCAGCTCTCGCACGACGAGCACTTGCCCACGGACGAGCCGCGCCATCCCCGCCCAGCCCACGAGTCCGATCGTGAGAAACACGACGGTGAGCGACGGCTGCAGCGCGGCGACGAGCGCGATCAGCAGGAGCAGCGTCGGGAACGCGAGCGTCACGTCCGCGAGCCGCATCACGAGCTCGTCGACCCAACGCCCGTAGTAGCCGGCGATGAGCCCGAGCACCAAACCCAGCGACAGCGCGATGCCTTGTGAGATGACCCCGACGCTCAGCGAAATGCGGGCGCCGTACACGAGCCTCGCCCACACGTCCCGGCCCTGGATGTCCGTTCCCATCCAGTGCGCAGGCGACGGCCGCTGCAGCTGGTTGACGAGGTCGATGGCGATCGGGTCGTGGCGCGCGATGAGCGGCGCGGCGATCGCGGCGGCGATCATCAGAACAATGACGAGCACCCCGAACCACGCGCGCGCGTCACGACGCAGATGCGAAGACGCACGACTCATCGGAGCGGGTCCCCCAGCTCCGGGGGAGTGTTCGGTTGCTGATGCTTCCACCGGCGGTGGTGCCAGAAGTACTGCTCGGGCACGCGACGCACCCACCGCTCGAGGGTGGCCGTATAGTCCGCAACGATGCGGTCCACGTCGGCGTTGCGATCGCCGCTCGCGCGCACGGGAATCTCCTCGATGCCCAGGATGAAGCGGCCGTCCGGCTTGCGCAGCGGCGCCAGGAAGAACACCGGCGACTCGAGACGCAGCGCGAAGACCGCCGGACCGCGCGGTGTCTTGGCATAGCGACCGAAAAACGGCACCCACGTGGACGCGAGGCCGACCGTGCCCTGGTCCATCAGGAACGCGACGACGGCGTTGCCTCGCAGCGCCCGCGGCACGCGACGAACGGCGTCGCCGTCGTAGATGACCTTCATTCCGACGCGCGTGCGGGTTCGCGTGAGATATTCGTCGAAGAGCGGATTCTCCATCTGGCGCGCGACGGCTTCGAAGTCGAGCCCGCGCGCCGCGAGATAGGCGCCGCCCATCTCCCAGTTGCCGAGATGACCAGCGACCACGATGACGCCGCGTCCGCGCTGCACGGCACGCTCGAGCGCGCTCCAATTCTCCGGCTCATCGAACAGCGCAACGATCTGCTGGCGGTTGTACCGCGGAAGCACCGCCGTTTCGATCGTGGTGCGCCCGAGATTGTCGTACGCCGCGCGCGCCGTCGCCTCCACGCGTGCGCGGTCCCAGTCGGGGAACGCTGCCGCGATCTGTCGCTCGACGACGCGCCGCCGGATTCCAAATGGCCGATATCCCAAACCGCCGACGCGAGCGCCGAAATCGCTCGCCCGACGAAAGCCGAGTCCACCGAGCGCGCCGAGCACGCCGCGCAGGGCCGCATACTGGACGCGATGCCGCAGTACGACCTCGCGCTGCGCCCGGATGGGTGCGACGAGCTCCTCCGGCCGGTCGACGGTCGGCATCGATGGAGACGCGGTCATGCGACGGGTTGCGCCGGTTGGTCCGGTGGGGCGGGCCGGGCCGGGCGGGCGGGTCGCTCCATGGCGCCCGAGATGGCCTGCTCGAAACCGCGGATCATCGACTCGTAGGAAAACTCTCGCTGCAGCCGCGCGCGTCCCGCGTTGCCCATCTGCACGCGCTGTTCGTCTTTTGCCAGGAAGGCCGCGACTGATGCAGCAGTGGTGGTCGGATCCGCTGGAGCGAGCAGCAGGCCGGCGATGCCGTCGGCCACATAGTGCTCCGTCAGCGGATGGCGCTCGGCGAGCGCCGGTATCCTGAACGCCATGAAGTCGAGCGCCGCGAACGCGGCCGCGTCGCCGTCGGCCGCGATCCAGCCGACGTTGGCGGCGCGGATGATCGAGAGCTCGTCGTCGCGCTCGCCGATATACGAGACCATCGAGTTGATGCCGAGCGCCGCGCCATGCATGCGAAGCTCGTCGAGTCGAGCGGCGCCGACGACGGCCAGATGCAACTCGGGGTGACGCGGCGCGAGCAGCGCCAACGTGCGCAGCGCGGTGAAAACGCGACGTTTGTCGCGACCGTCGTGGATACACACGATCAAAAGTGAATTCGGCGGCGCGCCGAGGGAGGCTTTCGACGTCTCGCGGACGGCTTCGTGAACCGTCGGATCCACGGCCAGCGGTGCGACGGCGGACGGCACGCGATAGCGTTTCACGTCAGCGGCCTGCCGGTCGGCCTCGGTCGAGAAGAGCAGTCCCGTCGGCGCGATGCGAGTCGCGAGTCGCGAGCCGCGTCCCGGACTCGCGATCGCGAATGGCGGCACGCGCTGGATCACCGTTCCGGCGCCGCGTCCGAGTCGCATCGCGGAGCTCGCGATCAGCAGCTCCTGGTCGGTGTGAACGAACACGACGTCGACGTCGCGCTCCTGCACCGTCTTTCGGAGCATCCACGCGGAGCCGGCCGCGGACGCATCCGGCTCCAGCTTGATCACGGGCACCGCTGCTTCGCCCGCGCGGACTTGCACCGGGCAGTCGGTCTGACAGGCGAGGACGACGTCGTGACCCTTCGCCGCCAGGCCACGCGCCGCGAGCACGAACGCGCGTGCGCTAGCGCTCCAGCAGTTGTCGGACACGAGGAAGAGGACGCGCATCTCGGTCAGGCCGGCGTCCGCGCGCGTTCTGAAGGAGGCATGGCGGCCGGCGGCCGGAACTGCAGGGAATGAAGCCGGTGGTACATGCCGTGGCGCGCGAGAAGCTCGTCGTGCGTGCCGCGCTCGACGACTTTGCCGCGGTCGAGGACGAGAATGAGGCTCGCATGCGCCACGGTCGAGATGCGATGCGCGATGACGAACACGGTGCGCCCCTCGAGGAGGCGCTCGATGGCCTGCTGCACCAGTCGTTCGGACTCCGTGTCGAGCGCGGACGTCGCCTCGTCGAGAATCAGAATAGGCGGATCCGACAGCAGCGCGCGGGCGATGGCGAGCCGCTGGCGTTGTCCGCCCGATAACCTCGTGCCCCGCTCGCCCAGCACCGTGTCGTAGCCCTGCGGCAGCTGCATGATGAACTCGTGTGCATTGGCGTCCCGCGCCGCGCGAATGACGTCGTCGCGGGACTTCTCGGCGGCGCCGCCGTACGCGATGTTGCGAACCACGGTGTCGTTGAAGAGCACCGTGTCCTGGCTCACCACGCCGGTGAGCGAGCGGAGCGAATCGAGGCGAATCTCCTTCGTGTCGACGCCGTCGAGAAGGATGCGCCCGCCGGTCGGCTCGTAGAAACGCGGAATGAGATCGACCAGCGTGCTCTTCCCCGCCCCACTCGGCCCGACGAGCGCGATGATGTCTCCCCGGCGCGCGCGAAACGAGACGTCGACGAGCACGGGCTCTTCCTCATACGCGAACGTCACGCGGTCGAACTCGAGCCCCTCGCGCACGCCGGTTACGGTCCGCGTGCCTCGATCCGTCCGTTCCTCCGTCGATTGGTCGAGGACGGCGAACAGCCGCTCCGCCGCCGCGAGCGATTGCTGCGCGGTCGTGGGCATCTGTGAAAGTTGTTTCAACGGGGGCAGCAGCCGCATCACGATGATCATGAACGTGATCAGCCGCGCACCGTCCATCGATTGGCCTACCGAGAGCGCCTGTTGCGCGCCGATCCAGAGGATGAGCACAGCAATCGTGGTGCCGATGAGCTCCGTGAGCGGCTGGGACAGAAACGCGATGCGCGTGATGCGAGCGGCGCCCGAGGAATACGAGTGGCTGGCGCGCATGAATCGCACATCCTCGTAGGGCTCGCCGCGGAACGACTTCACCAAGCGGACGCCGCTGATCACTTCCTGAAGCACGCTCGTGATCTCGCCGTACTCGCCGCGCAGACGCCGGTGGCCGCGCCGGAGCTTCTTGAGAATCGGCTGGAGCGCGAGCGTCAGCAGCGGCGCGATCACGAGCGCGATCAGCGTCAAGCGCGCCGAAATCATGACCAGCACGGCGACGTTGACGAGGATCATCGTGCCGTTCTGAAGCGAGCGCGTGACCACCTCCGTGATCACCGCGCGCGTTTGCTCCGTGTCCGCCAGGACCGTCGACATGATCTGTCCGGTCTTGGTCCGCTGGAAATACCCGAAGGGCAGGCGTTGCAGGTGGCGGAAGACCGCGTCGCGCAGATCTCGCGTGACGTACTCCTGAAGACCCGCCCCGAGCTGTCCGCCCAACCAAACGAAAACGTTCTTCGCGAGGACGAGACCGAGAATCACGAAGATCACGGCCCGCAGCGACGCCATGGGTTGCGCGGGATCGAGCATCGCGCCGACCGTGCGGTGCTGAATGTCGGCGAGCCATCCGAGCTTCCCTGGAATCAGCTCTTGCTGCCGGAAGAGCGCGTTCAGGAACGGAATGAGCAACGTAAACGCGAACGCGTCGAGCACGGACGCGAGAATGTTGCTCGCCATCGCCGCCGTCATCCGCCAAGCGTGAGGACGGAGAAATCCAAGCAGGCGGCGGTAGAGACGCATGGTGACAAAGATAGGTGGGAGGTGGGAGGTGGGAGGTGGGAGGTGGGAGGTGGTAGGTGAGAGGTGGTAGGTGGTAGGTTTGGGCACCTCACTATGACCTGCCACCTATCACCTACCACGTAGGTCTCGTGCCGCTGATCTTTGGCGCACCACGTGCGCCCTACGCGCTCGAGCCGACGATATTCCCCTTCCCGGCACTCGCTACGTTGGCGGGGAGGGCGCCGTTGGGCGGGCCACGCGAAATCGCGCTGGCGTGCTTTCTCGTCGGGCGTATCGTGATGGACGCGGCATCGTCCGGCGCGGGGCTCTCACCCGAACAGAAAAGCTCGCGCGCTCTGGGTGCGAAGCACTGGCTCGGATCGGCGGCCATCCCAATGCCGGTGCGGTCGTCGCTGGCCCGGCTCGCGGAATCGACCGCTTTGGGGGATCGGAGCGCGATCAAGACAGCGTTGGACTCAGTGATGACGGTCACCGCGAATCACCTCGATTCGGCCGCACGTTTAGAGCTCGGACGGTTAGCGCAAGCTGTTGCAGAATAAGGCCGTTCGTTCTTGCTGATCGCGGGAAACGAGCCGTATCTTGGGCCCATGGCCCGGAGCACCGACATCTCTCCGCTCTCCAAGGTTCTCGCCCGCGCGGATGCCGTCGCGGACGGCGCCCAATCACCTGACACCATCGCCACGGGCTTCCCGAGCTTGGATCGCATGCTCGGCGGCGGCGTGCGTCGAGGCGACCTCATCGTTCTCGGTGGCGACGTGGGGAGCGGCAAATCCGCCTTTGCGCTCGCGGTCGCGATGCGCGCCGCGCAACTCAAGCTCCGCGTCACGTTCTTCTCGGGTGAGATGTCGACGGATCGGCTCCACGAACGCGCGCTGGCGATCGAGGGACGCGTGCGCGTGGACGATTTGCGACAGGGCGTTCCCAACGACGTGGCCCGCGCGTCCGTGGGAGCGGCGGCAGTCAGGATGCGCGACACCTTTCCGCAATTGGACGTGCTCACGACCGGCGGCGTCGCCGCGCTGACGGAACATCTCGAGGGATCGCAGCTCGACCTGATCATCATCGATTCGCTGCAGTGCCTGGCGCGCGGTGCGCGCGACGCCGACGAGGAGTTGGCCGAGGCGATACGGCGGCTCAAGGCGCTGGCAATCGAACAGCACGTCGCCATATTCACCACCGCGCAACTTCCCCACCTGACCGCGCGCGACGACCGACGCCCGCAGCTCGACGATTTTGGCGCGATGGGCGCCGTCAAGCACCACGCGGACGTCGTGTTGGCGCTCTTCCGCGAAGACATGTATGACCGGCGTCGCGAGATCGAGGGCGCCACCGAGCTGCTGGTTCGCAAGAATCGCAACGGCAGCACGGGGTACGTCGATCTGTACTTTTACGCCCAGTGGATGCGGTTCGAAGACATGCTGGATCCAGACCGTTAGGAGAGGCAGGAGAACATGCTTTCTATTCGCTCACTCGTTGCTGTCGGCTTGGCGGCGCTCGCCGTTGGATGCGCGTCGTCCGGTCAGATGAATGCCAACGGCGTATCGCGCCTGGAGCGGGCGCGCGCCTCCCGGCCCAACGATCCCGCGGTGGCTCGCTCGCTGGGCATCGCGTACTACAAGGCGGGACGGTATGCCGACGCGCGCAAAGTGCTGGACCAGGCGGTCCGCCTCGATCCGCGCGACGGTTCCGCGACGCTGTACCTCGGGCTCACCGCGGAGCAGCAGCACGACATTGCGGGCGCCAAATACGCGTATCAGAGCTACGTGCGTTACGGCCGCACCTCGAAAGTGCGCAAACAGCTCGAGGCCCGGCTTGCCGCGTTGACGCGCCAGGAGCTCCAGGTCGCGGCGAAGGCAGCCGTCGCTCGGGAACAGCAGCTCGCGACGCAAACCGCGTCGGCAAAGACCGTGGCGGTTATGCCGCTGCGATTCACGGGTTCCGACAGCACACTGCTGCCGCTCGAGCGGGGGATGGCGGAGCTGATCACGATCGACCTGAGTCGCTCGCACGAGCTCACCGTCGTGGAACGCGCGAAGCTTCAAGCGCTCATCGATGAAATCACGTTGCAGCAATCCGGGCAGACCGACTCGACTACCAATGTGCGGGCCGGGAAAATCATTCAGGCCGGGCGCATCGTGAACGGCCAGATCGTGCAGAACGCGGAGCGGCTGCGCGTCGATGCCGCGATCGTGAACACGCAGACGTCAGCCCTCGCCGGCGGCGCGGCGAACGAGAACACGCTCGCGGAGCTGTTCGCGATCGAGAAGGCAATCGTGCTCCAGCTGTTTGACAGCCTGGGCGTGACGCTCACCACCGCCGAGCGGAACACGATCGAGCAGCGACCGACGAGATCGATGCAGGCATTCCTCGCGTACAGCCGCGGGTTGAGGCTCGAAGACCAGGGCAAGTACGACGAAGCGTCCCGCAGCTATCAGGAGGCGTTGCGCATCGACCCATCCTTCGGCGGCGCGATGCAGAAGAGCGTCGAAACGCAGGCGGCCGCGCAGGGCATGCAGATGTCCGCTGCGACGGTGGAATCGAATCTCTCGGGGACGCAGGAGGGGACGGTCGCTACACAATCGGCGCAGGGGCAGGCACCGACGTCCAGCACCGGCAGCGGCGAAGGATCGGCGAGCAACACGGCGAACGGCCTCAATAGCTCGCAGTCGGCCAACGCGACGAATTCAGCGGGCGCGAGCGGCGGGAGCACCGCGCAAAGCAACCAGCCGGCTCAGGATCCGCTCGCCGCCGCGACGGGTTCGGAGGCCGCGACCAGCACGGCCAAGGTCGTCATCGTCGTGAAGCTCCCCGGCAAGCCTTAGGAGGCACGACTATGCGACGCCTTCTTTCCCTTGCCCTGCTGTTGAGCGCCAGCGCGCTGCAGGCACAATCCTTTTGGGATTCGGCACTCCGGCTCGCGCCGCAGTTCCACTCGTACGATATCAAGGCCCCGATCAACGAGAAGATTTCGGAATTCAGCTTGCCGTTTTTCGTCGTCGTCCCAGTGCTTCCGGCGCTCTCGATCGACGTGGGCACGGCGTACGCGATCGCGCATCTCGAGCACCGATCGCTGAGCGGCGCGACCACCACCACGACCACGAGTGAGCTGAGTGGGCTCACGGACACACAGATCCGCGCGAACTACACGTTCGGCCAGGACTTCCTGGTCTTGACCGCGGGATTGAACGTTCCGACGGGTTCGGCGACCGTGGAATCGACGGAGTTGGAGGCAGCGACGCGGATTGGAAGCGATTTCCTGACATTCCCTATCTCGGGTTTCGGCAGTGGACTCGCGATGACGGGTGGAGTCGCCGTCGCGCAGCCGATGGGGTCATGGAATTTCGGCTTTGGCGGGAGTCTGCGTCACTCGAGCGAATATGAGCCGTTCCGCGACGCGTCCGGAAAGGCGACCACGTTTACGCCCGGACCGGAATACCGGGCACGACTCGGCGCGGATCATCCGTTCGGCACCGGACGCATTTCTCTGGGGCTCACGTTCTCCAAGTTCGGTGATGACAAGTCGAACGCGGCAACGTTCAACACGGGAGACCGCTACATCGGTCAGCTGGCTCTCAACAACGCGCTGACCAACAGCGTCGATTACTCGTTCGTGCTGTGGAACCTCTTTCGCACGAGCGGGACCCTGATCGACGGAATCAGCAAGTCACCAAGCGGCAACATCACGAACGCGATGATGGCGTTTGGCCTGCGCGGCCCCGCCGACGTCGGGATCGAGCCAAGCGTCGAGACCCGACTGTGGACGCAAGAGGGATCCAAGACGAGCTTCCTCGGAACGTTCGGGCTGCGGTTCTATGTGAATCGCGGCGGCTGGGCGGTCGTTCCGGGCGTCGGATTCTCGATAGGTTCGATGGAATCCGCGACGGTCAGCGGGTTCAGATCGACTCTCGGGATTCGACTCGGCAGCTCGTAAGCCACTCGCACCGGAAAACTGCTGAACGCGGATGAACGCGGATAAGCGCAGATGAACGCAGATGAACGCAGATGAACGCAGATAGCCATTTGGTTGCCCCGGCGCGACGGACCCTCTGCACGAAGTAAACAACCCCTCAAGAAGTATCCACGTTCATTTGCGTAGATCCGCGTGCATCTGCGTTCCGCAGTTCATGTACGAGGATCTCGCCGTGATTCGCCGCGTCTTATATTGAAGGCGAACCGCGAGGATCCGGCGTATGGCAGGCCACAGTAAATGGAAGCAGATCAAGCACTACAAGGCCGCGACGGATGCCAAACGCGGCGCCCTGTTCACGAAGTTGATTCGTGAGATCACGATTGCCGCCAAGCAGGGCGGCGGCGACGCGAACGGCAATGCGAGACTCCGCACCGCCATCGATGCGGCGAAGGCCAATTCGATGCCGAAGGACAACATCGAGCGCGCGATCAAGAAGGGCACGGGCGAGCTCGAGGGCGTCGACTATCAGGAAGTCACCTACGAGGGCTACGGGCCGGGCGGCGTCGCGATGGTGATCGCCGCACTCACGGACAATCCGACGCGAACGGTCGCCGATGTGCGGCACACCATGTCGCGCCTTGGTGGCAATCTCGGCTCGCAGAATTCCGTGTCGTTTCTGTTCGACCGCAAGGCGCAGGTCACGATCGACGCCAAGAAGTACGACGAAGATCAGACCCTCGAAGCCGCGCTCGACGCGGGCGCCGAAGATTTCGCTCGCGAGGACGATCAGTACGTGGTCACGACGTCGCCCGGCGACTTCCACTCGGTGAAGAGCGCGCTCGAGGCGAAAGGCATCAGCTTCGTCGAGGCAGAACCTATCGTGATGGTTCCCAAGAGCACCGTGAAAGTGGAAGGAAAAGCCGCGGAGCATCTCCTCAAGCTGATGGAAGAGCTCGATGCGCTGGACGACGTCCAGAAAGTCTGGGCGAACTTCGATATAGATGTCGCCGATATGGCAAGCGCGACGTCTTAGTGGGAGTAGGGAGAGTGGGAAGTGGGAAGTGGGAAGTGGGAAGTGGGAAGTGGGAAGCGAGCAGTAGAGGCGCCTTTACTGCAGTAGTTTTCGGCGCAGGCCATAGAGCATTCTGCTAACGTGACCGCAGAGCTCACGGGCAACGTGCAGCTCTTCTCGGGACACATATCCCAGCCGCTCAATCACGGAAAGCAGTGTCTCTAGCTCCTTGAGCGATCCTCGGGCAATCGACAAGTGATGGAGCAATTCGCGTCTGCCTGTACGACCTGCTCCCTCAGCGATATTGCACGGAATAGAGACGGCTGCACGCCGTATTTGCGCAGTCAAGCCAAAGCGCTCGTCAGTGGGAAGCAGTCGGCATAAGCGGTAACTTTCGCACACGAGATCCATTCCGCGTTGCCAGACCAGCAGATTCTCGTAGGAAGGTCGAGCCGTGACTGCGGGCATGCATTAGAGTAGACGCAATCGACGTCGAGGCTGTACCATGATCGCTCGCTGCCAGCCCATAGGTCTCCTCCATTCCTAACTCCCCACTCCCCACTCCTCACTCCCCACTCCCCACTTCCCACTTCTCTTGATTGTCCTTGGCGTGGACCCTGGCACACAGCTGACCGGGTATGGCGTCGTCAGCGGGGCAAACTCGAACGCGATGTCGCTGGTGGAGTGTGGCGTCATCCGCACGCACGCGCGCGACCCGCTGCCGTCGCGACTCCGCGAGATCTACGACGGGATTACCGAGTTGCTGCATCGACACAAACCCGACGTGCTCTCAATCGAGGACGTGTTCTACGCACGGAACGTTCGCACCACTGTGACGCTCGGCCACGCGCGCGGTGTGATTCTTCTCGCGGGTGAGCAGCAAGGAGTCCGCGTGCACGAGATGGCGCCGGCCGCCATCAAGAAGGCCGTGGTGGGCGCCGGCGGCGCGACCAAGGAGCAAGTCCAGTTCATGCTCACCCGCCTGCTACGGCTCAAGTCGGCGCCAAAGCCGTCGGACGCGGCCGATGGTGTCGCCGCGGCGCTCGCGTTCATCATGGGCGCCCACCTCGATGCCGTACGGGAGACAGCGCGCCGGTGATCTCGCAAGTTTCCGGCACGCTGCTCACCAAGGATCTCGATCGCGTGGAGCTGATGACGGCCGGCGGCGTCACGTACGAGTTGACGATCCCGCTCGGCGTGTACGAGACTCTGCCGCGCAGTGGCGAGTCCTGCACGCTGCACACGTACCTGGTGGTGAAGGAGGACGGTTGGCTGCTGTTCGGATTTGCGAACGCGTTCGAGCGGAAAGTTTTTCAGCGCGTGCTGGGCGCGAAGGGGGTCGGGCCGGCCCTGGCCATTGGCTTGCTCTCCGCCCTCTCCGCCGAGCGTTTGGTTCGCGCCATTCGGGAGAAGGACGTCGCGACGCTACAAGGCGCGCCGCGCGTGGGAAGAAAGAAGGCGGAGCAGTTGATCCTGGATCTGTCGGAGAAGATGGACGATTTACTACCGGACGCCGGACGTGGGACGTCCGACGTCGGGAGAGATGCGATACCGGAGGACGCCGTGCGCGCGCTCGTGTCACTCGGTTACAGCAGCCCCGACGCGGAACGCGCCGTGAAATCCGCGATCGACGCCGGAGGCAAGGGGATGAGCGTACCCGATCTCATTCGTGAAGCACTCAAGAAGGTGACCGATGCTCGCCGCTAAACGCACTTCGACGTTCACCGAGTCGGTGATCCGCGAGATGTCGCGGATCGCGAGTCAGCACGAGGCTATCAACCTCGCGCAGGGATTTCCTGACTTCCCCATGCCGGAGCCGATGAAAGAAGCGGCATGCGCTGCCATCAACGGCGACATCAATCAGTACGCCGTCACCTGGGGAAGCGCGGCCCTGCGGATCGCGATCGCCGAGAAGTATCGCAAGTGGTACAGCATGGAAGTCGATCCCGACCGCGAGATCACGGTAACGTGCGGTGCGACCGAGGCGATGGCGTCGGTGTTTCTGGCGCTCGTGGACCCCGGCGACGAAGTCATCGTGCTCGAGCCCTTCTACGAGAATTACGGGCCCGACGCAATTCTGGCGGGCGCGTCACCCGTGTTCGTTCCGTTCGAGCGGCCAAATTGGACGCTCGACACCGCCAAACTTCGGAAGGCCTTCAGCAAAAAGACGAAGGCGATCATCGTGAACACGCCGCACAATCCGACGGGGCGCGTTCTCACGCTGGAGGAGATGGGTCTCATCGCGGAGCTGTGTGAGCGCTACGACGCGTGGGTCATCACCGACGAGATCTACGAGCATATCCGCTACGCCGGCGATCACAACGTGATGGCGACCTTTCCTCGCATGCGCGAACGGACGATCACCATCTCGGGACTATCCAAGACGTTCAGCTGCACGGGGTGGCGTCTCGGATACGCGATTGCGCCATCGGAACAGACCGCCGCGATCAGGAAGGTGCACGACTTTCTGACGGTTGGCGCGCCCGCGCCTCTGCAAGCGGCGGGCGCCGTCGGAATGCATTTCGACGCCGACTACTTCAACCATCTGGCGATGGACTACCGCGCGCGGCGCGCCGTGCTCGTGGAAGCGCTGACGGATGCGGGGTTCGTGTTCGCGGTGCCCGAGGGCGCGTACTACGTCCTCGCGGACTTCTCCACGCTGAGCGATCAGGACGACGTCGAATTCGCGAAATGGATGACCCGCGAGGTGGGCGTCGCGACCGTTCCGGGCTCGAGCTTCTACCACGAGCGAAAGCTTGGTCGCTCGCTCGTACGCTTCGCGTTCTGTAAGAAGCTGGAAACGCTACGAAAGGCTGCCGCGAGGTTGCAGACGCTGAAGGAGCATCTCTAGTTCAGCGACCGATCCCGAGCAGCCCGATCATGACGCCGCTCTGCTGCGCGGCGCCGACGCGCCTGATCGAGGAGGCGACCCCAACCTCGACGCCGAGCACGTGTACGCCGAAGCCCGCGCCGGCCTGCCATCCGTCGGTCACCGACGCGACGCCAGCGCGCAGGGGCAGGAATGGCAGCACGCGCCACTCGGCACCAATGCCGAACCGCGACTTGGGGCCGATCACGATGGCTTCGTCGCCGCCGAGCGTCGTCTTCATGTCGGCCGTGAGTGTGAGTGAGCTCGTCACCTTCAGTGCGGCGCCGACCGATATCGCGGGTTTGAACGCCTGCGCCGCCACGATATCGCGCAGTGACTTGGGCGCGGAGTTGTACGACACCTGATCCCAGTTCGTGCCGTTGGTGTCCGGGCTGAACACACCGGTTCCCGGCGCAAACGCGAGCACCGTCGTGTCCCATTTGAAAGCGTTGAACACGTTTTCCGCGAGCAGGCCAACTTTCCAGGGCCCGCCGGACCACGCGAGCGATAGGTCCGCGCCTACGCCATTGCCCAACGTGCCGTTGTAGTTCGAATCCGGCAGGATGACGGGGAACCGCAGCAGGATGTCGCTTCCGCCGAAGGTGCTCCCGGCGTCCTCCGCGACGACGAGCGCATTGCCCATCACGTACTTCGCCGTGATCCCGATGGCGGCGCGCTCATCGGACAGCAGGCCGTTGGTGAGATTGATCGGAATGCCGTGCGCGTAACTCAACGCGGCGGCACTGAACGCGCCGATACGAACGCTCGTGCCGGTGAAGTCGAGGGTCTTCGGTTGGCCGCCGCTTCTTCCCGCGTTGCCGAAGAGCACCGATTCCCACGCGTCAGGGCTGAGATTCAGGTTGGTGTAGACCGAGCCACCGAACTGGAAACCGACGGGCCCGATGGTAAACGCGATCGGGGTTAGCCCCGCGTCGATGTTGGCGCGCTGACCTCCGGCCAATCTGGCCTGATCGATCCAAGACACGCGCGTCGCCGAATCCACCGTTACGCCGCTGAACTTGTGCAGCATCGTGAAGTCAACCGGCGCGAGCCCAAGGTTGCCGCCCGCGATCGCAGCGCCGAACGAAATGAATGGCCGTCCCGGCATCGCGAGGTTCGCCGGGTTCCACGCAACCGCTTCGAAGCCGCGCGCCATCGCCGTGAAGTTGCCGCCCATCGCGAACGCCGCGGTGCTCGCGTTGGGAAGCTGTGCGTCCACCGATACCGCGCCGACCGATGCGAGCGTCGCTACGAGCGACACATGGCGAATCGAGACCCTGAGAAACGCGCGCATGTCAGCTCCCCGTGCGGATGACGAGAATCATTCGATTCGTGATCGACACCGACTGCCTTGGAGTCACGCTGATAGGGGTCGGCGAATTGACGAGGCCATTCATGTTCAGAATCACTTCGTTCCCGAAGAGTTTTTGCATTTCGTCGCCGGTCAGCGCCACGCTCCGCACTTGCGTCAACGGCGGAGTCACGGCGGCCGGAAGCGGGACGGTCTTCGCCACGGTCAACGGAGGAGCGTAGTCGAAGTTGACGTTCAGACTGCCCGACACGGGCCACGGGTTGTCAAAGCCCATCTCGAACGACGCGCTCACGACGTGATCGGTGATGGTCTTGTCGAGTCCCTTGAGATCAACCGTGTCCGGTTGGTTGTTGACGGCCTTGTTCGGCACGTTCACGGTCACGTTGCCCGTTCGCAGGTTCGAGATCACTGCGGTGGTATTCACCGTGCCGTTCGCGTTGATGAATTCGAGATGGTCCCCCTGCGGCGAGTTGATCGTGAGGTCCACCGCGATCGAGCCGACGACCGTGCCGGTGGTCAGTGGAATCGACCGGGAAATCGTCGCACCCGCGGGGAACGCCGTCGTCGCTCCGTTTACCGAATCACGACCAAGCACCAGCGAGCCGCTGTGTACCAGGATGATCATGTAGCCCTGGTTCGGGTCGCTGAGCGCCCTGACTCGAATCGGGTCGAACGAGAGGTTGTTGACGACCGAGTAGTCCACGGTCGCGCCAAGCATGGCGCCCGACACGACGTCAGTGCCGAGGGCGCTCGCGCTTCCCGCGGCAAGGATGAAGGCAGGCTTCACCGCATTGGTACCGTTCAACGTCTGGCACGAAGCGCAGTCGTTTCCGACGCGGCGGTTGAACACCACGTTGTTGATGGTCAGGAGAAACGCGCTGGTATCGGGCGGGTTCGAGCCGGGCGTGACGAAGATCCCCACGTTGTTCGGGACGAGCTTCGCGACCGAGATCGCAGTCTTCGATGACGGGAGATTCCACGTCTGCTCGAAGATCGGCTTCGGGTCCGATGCGAAGCTCACGACATCGCATGCGAGTGCGCCCAGCGCCAGGCCGAGCAACGCCGCCCGGCGGCATACCATCGAAAATGTCATTCGATTACCAGCGGTCCTAGGAAGGGCCGACGCTCCGGGAAGGCGGGAGCGCGCGACTTAGAAGGCGAGCGATGGAGTGTGGCTGTCGGCTTACGTGAAGTCAACGCCTTGACGAGATGGAATTTGGAGCCTCGACGCACTTTCCGTCGGTGACAGAAGCCACAGGCAGCGCCGCTCGGATTTCGGCGTATCTTCGGCTATACTTAGGCGCCTCGATTTGCTGGTCGGCCCACACGATCACAGGTAGTGTGTAGCGATGTCGCGTCCGGAAATCACGACACCCGAAGCGCTGACAGACGAATCGGTCGTCGAGCTCTCACTCCGCCCGCAGCGGCTGTCGGAGTTCATCGGGCAGCACAAGGTGAAGGAGAGTCTTCGCGTTTGGATCGACGCGGCGCTGGCGCGACGCGAGCCGCTGGATCACTCGCTCTTCTTCGGCCCGCCCGGCTTGGGGAAGACTACGCTGGGGGAGCTCATCGCGCGGGAGCTCGGCGTCAACATTCGCACGACGTCGGGGCCGGCGCTCGAGAAGCCCGGTGACCTTGTCGGGACGCTGACCAATCTGCGCGCCGGCGACATTCTCTTCATCGACGAGATCCATCGGCTGCGTCCGATCATCGAGGAGTTCCTCTATCCCGCCATGGAGGACTTCAAGATCGAGATCAGGCTGTCGGATGGCCCGAAGGCGCACACGATCACGATGCCCATCGAGCGGTTCACGCTGATCGGAGCGACGACGCGGTTCGGCATGCTGACGCCGCCGATGCGCGCGCGGTTCGGCATCGTCGAGCGGCTGAATTACTATCCGCCGGAAGATCTCGTACAGATCGTGCGACGCTCGGCTGACGTGATGAAGGTCGGCGTCGACGACGGCGGCGCAAACGAGATCGCCAAGCGATCGAGAGGAACTCCGCGCGTCGCCAACCGGCTGCTGAGGCGGATTCGCGATTACGCGCAGGTCCGCGCCGATGGATACATCTCGCGCGAAGTGGCGCACGAGGGGCTGCAGATGCTCGACGTCGACGAGTTCGGGCTCGACGACATGGACGCGCGAATCCTCAAGACGATCATCGAGAAGTTCGAGGGTGGGCCCGTGGGGCTCAACACGGTCGCGGCCGCGGTCGCGGAAGACGCGAATACGATCGAAGAGGTGTACGAGCCGTTTCTCGTCCAGCACGGGTTCTTGCAACGGACACCGCGGGGACGGCTGGCGACGCCATTGGCGTATCGGCATTTCGGATATACGCCGCCGCCGATTGTGCCGGCGCAAGAAAGTCTCTTCTAGCGAGCCCCGGTAATACCGATCGTCGCGGGTTTCACCACTCTTGCGGTCGGCTCTCAGCATCGGCTGTCGGGAACCGCGCTGTAGTTTTAGGCGTGAAAGGCGCGCTGACTTCCGACTACGACTACGATCTGCCGCCTGCGCTCATTGCGCAGGAACCCCTCCCCGATCGCGCTGCGAGCCGACTCCTGGTCGTGCATCGTTCTGACGAGCGCATCGAGCACCGCCGGTTCAGCGACATCGTCGGCCTGATTCCAGCGGGCGACGCGCTCGTTCTGAATACGACGCGCGTGTTGAAGGCGCGGTTGCTGGGCAAGCGCGCGAGCGGCGCGCGGGCGGAGATTCTGCTGCTCAAACCGCTCGGCGATGACCGCTGGGAGGCGATGGTATCGCCGGGAGGAAAGCTGCGTCCCGGACGCCGCGTCGAAATCGGTCCGGACCTCGGCGTCGAGATCCTCGAGATGACCGAACGTCGAACCCGGGTGGTGCGGCTGATCACTCCACTGGTCCACTCCGACGCGATCGAGAAGTATGGCCACGTACCGCTGCCACCATACATCACCCGCGCGGATACGCCCGAGGACGCGAACAGATACCAGACCGTCTATGCCGTCGAGCGAGGCTCGGTGGCAGCGCCGACCGCAGGACTCCACTTCACACCGGAGTTGCTCGACGATCTCCAGCGGCGCGGGATTCATCGCGCGAGCGTCGTGCTGCACGTGGGAGCGGGGACGTTCAAACCCGTGGAGGTGGACGATCCGGCCGCGCACGTGATGCACGAGGAGCGGTACGCCATCCCGCAGGCGACCGCCGACGTGATCGCGGCGACGCGCGCCCGGGGAAACCGGATTTGGGCCGTCGGCACGACGAGCGCGCGCGCGTTGGAGAGTGCGTGCGAGTCGAATGGCGTCGTCCGCGCCGAGGAGGGCGAGACGCGACTCTTCATCCGGCCCCCGTACGAGTTTCGCGCGATCGACCACTTGCTCACCAACTTCCATCTGCCCCGCTCCACGCTCCTCATGCTCGTCGCCGCGTTCGCCGGCTATGATCTCACCATGCGTGCGTACCGCGAAGCAGTGTCGCTGAGATACCGATTCTTTTCCTACGGCGACGCGATGGTCGTGATCTAGTGGACGCGTTCTCGTTCACGGTCGAAGCCACCGAGGGTGCCGCTCGCAGCGCGCTCTTTCGCACCCCACACGGCGTCGTGCAGACGCCCGCGTTCATGGCCGTCGGCACGTTGGGCACGGTCAAGGCGCTCGATCCCGATGATCTGGTACAGGCCGGCGCGCAAATGATCCTGGCGAACGCTTATCACTTGCACCTCCGGCCGGGCGACGATCTCGTGCGCGACATGGGAGGACTGCACCAGTTCATGCACTGGGATGGCCCCATTCTCACCGACTCGGGCGGCTTTCAGGTATTCTCGCTGGCGACACTGCGCACGGTCGACGAAGAGGGCGTCGAGTTTCGCAGTCATCTCGACGGATCGACGCGACGGTTCACCCCGGAGCTCGTGATGCAGATCGAGCGAAACCTCGGTGCCGACGTCGTGATGCAGTTCGACCACGTGATCCCGGGACAGAGCGACGCCGCGACCGCTCGCGACGCGAGCGAGCGCAGCATCCGTTGGCTGGCGCGATGTCTGTCCGCGTTTCGCGACATCCCTCCCCCGCACGGCAAGGCGCAGGCGCTGTTTCCGATCGTGCAGGGCGGGATCCACGACGACCTGCGCCGGGAGGCCGCGTCCGCCGTCGCGAGCATGCACGACTGGCCCGGCTTCGGCGTCGGCGGGCTTTCCGTCGGCGAGGCGAAACCGGACATGTATCGCATCCTCGAAAGCCTGCACGACGCGCTGCCGCGGGCGCGTCCGCGGTACCTGATGGGGGTCGGCTTCCCCGAGGACCTCGTCGAGGCAGTGCGCCGCGGGATGGACCTGTTCGACTGCGTCGCCCCCACCCGCATGGGACGAAACGGGGCGGTCTTCACCAACACGGGCCGGCTCAACATCAAGCGCGCTGAATTCCGGAGCGACAAGCGACCGCTCGACGAGGGTTGTGACTGCTCGGCCTGCACCCGGTTCACGCGAGCGTACATCCGGCATCTCTTCGTGTCGGACGAGATGCTCGGGATGCGGCTGCTCTCGCTGCACAATGTACATTTTCTCGTGGCGCTGATGGGCGCCGCGCGCGACGCGATCGGGAATCGCACGTTCGACGCGTGGAGCCAGCGCTGGCTGGATCGCTATCACTCTCGCACAGGCACTCTCGCATGACACTCGGAATCTCGGCCGCCCTGCTGACGCTGCTCCAGGCGGGCGGCGGCGCATCGCTGACGCCGCTGCTCTTTCAGTTCGGGCTCATCTTCCTGATTTTCTATTTTCTCATCATCCGGCCGCAGCAGAAGCAACGGAAATCGCACGAGGAAGCGCTGCGGAATCTTCATCGCGGTGACCGCATCGTGACGTCCGGTGGCATCATCGGCGACGTCATCCACATCAAGGAGTCCGCGAAAGACGCCAAGACCGTGATGGACGACGAAGTGACCATCAAGTCGGGCGAATCCCGTCTGATCATCGAGCGCGGACGGATCGCCAAGATCCTTTCTCAAACCGCACCCGCAACGACGACGTGAGCGTCCTCGAGATCCGCGTCCTCGGCGATCCGATTCTCCGGAAGGAGACGAAGGTCGTCGGCGCGGTCACCGACGAGATCCGGACGCTCATCGACGACATGTTCGAGACGATGCGCGCCGCCAAGGGGATCGGGCTCGCCGCGCCGCAAGTCGGCCGCCTCGAGCGCGTCGCGGTCGTCGATGTCGAGGGAGGCAAGCAGCCGATCGCGTTGGTGAATCCCGAAGTCGTGTCGGTAGAGGGAAGCGCCAAGGCCGAGGAAGGCTGTCTCTCGATCCCGGACGTCTTCGGCGACGTCGAGCGGCCGGCGCACGTTGTCGTGCGGGCCCTCGATCGAAACGGCGAGCCGTTCGAGATGCCCGCGTCCGAGCTGCTGGCGCGCTGCTTTCAACACGAGATCGATCATCTCCACGGCAAGCTGTTCATCGATTACCTCAGCGTTCTCAAGCGCCGAGCCGCGCTCGACAAGTGGTCGAATCAGAAAGACCGGTATCCCGGGTTCATTCGCCGGCTGACGGAAGAAGAGGTCGCAGAGCACCATCACGACGAGGATCTGTAATTGCGGGTGCTCTTCTGGGGCACGCCAGCGTTCGCGACGCCGCCATTGCGCGCGCTCCTCGGAGAGGGATTTGACGTCGTCGGAGTGATCACGCAGCCCGACAAGGCGGTGGGACGCAGCCGGTCGAAGTTGCAGCCGTCCGCCGTGAAGCAAGTGGCGCTCGAGGAAAGCCTTCCCGTGTTGCAGCCTGAGAAGCCGCGCGGCGCGGAGTTTCTTCAGCAGTTGCGTGAGCTCGCGCCCGACATCTCTGTCGTCGTCGCGTACGGCCACATCCTTCCGCGCGAAGTGGTCGATTCCCCGCCGCGCGGGACGCTCAATATCCACGCATCGCTCCTCCCCGCACTTCGCGGGGCCGGTCCGATCCAGGCGGTGATCCGGGAAGGCCATGCGCGCACCGGTGTCTCCATCATGCGGATGGTGCCGAAGCTCGACGCCGGCCCGGTTATCCTGCAGCTCGCGACGCCGGTGAACGAGGACGAGACATACGGCGAGCTGGCGTTGCGACTCTCGGAGCTCGGCGCGGCCGCACTGATCGAGTCGCTCGCGCTTCTCGAGCTGGGAAAGGCGCGCGAAGAGCCGCAGGACGATTCTGCCGCGACGTACGCGCCGAAGATCGATCGTCAGGTGACGCGCGTGAACTGGGCGCGTGACGCGCGCGACGTCTCGCGCGCGATCCGCGCGTACGATCCGCGCCCGGGCGCGTTCGCGACGATCGGCGGCCAGGAGGTCAAACTCTTCGGGGCACGTCTCGCACCGCGGCAGGAGTCGTCGCAGCAGGGCGAGGTCATCGCCGCCGCGGACGACGGGCTGGTCGTGGCGTGCGCCGAGGGAGCGGTGCGCGTGCTTCAGGTGCAGCCAGCCGGCAAGCGACGGATGTCCGCCGGGGAATGGCTGCGCGGCCGAGGCATCGCCGTCGGCCAGCGATTCGAGTGACGGCACGAAACGAACTATCTTTGCCGTATGAGTGAAGATGCCGGCGCGGCTCGCACCGCTACTCGTGCCAGCGGGGGGGTCACCGAGGCTCGTCACGTCGCGGCGGAGATCTGCGCGGATTTGCGGCGCGGCGAGCTGCTGGATACGTCGTTCGACCGGCAGAGCGCGAGGTTGGATCCACGGGATCGGCGTTTCACGCGCGAGCTGACGTACGGCATGCTGCGACGTCGCGCCTGGCTCGACGCGCTCCTGGATGCACGCGTTCGCGGTGGTCTCGCGCGACTGGATCCCGACGTACACGACTTGCTCCGGCTCGGCGCGTATCAGCTGCTCTACATGCGCAGCGTGCCCGCGTACGCGGCGATCGCGCAGACTGTCGAGCTGGCGAAGCGTCGTCACGGTGTCGGGCCGAGCCGCCTCGCCAACGCCGTGCTTCGCCGGCTCGATCGAGAAGGAGAGGGCGCCGTGCCCGGTGTCGATACTCCAGCGGACCCGATCGATGCGCTGGCGTTGGTCGAGTCGCATCCGCGCTGGCTCGTCGCGCGCTGGGTCGCGCGCTGGGGCGAAGAGGAGACGCGGCGATTACTCCAGGCCAACAACCTCGAGGCGCCGCTGGTGGCTCGGCCGGTTCACGCCGTGCGCGAGCAAGTGGAGGCCATGCTCGAGGCCGCGGGAATCACCGTCGCGGATGCGCCGCTTGTCCCGGACAGCATTCTTCTCGCGAGTCCCGTATCGGCGCTCACCGAGCTCGGCGCGTTCCGGCAGGGACTGTTTCACGTGCAAGACCCGGCCTCCACGCTGGTCACCAAATACGCCGCGATTCCCGAGGGAGCGCAGGTCGCGGACGTGTGCGCCGCGCCCGGCGGAAAATCCGTCGAGCTTTCGCGGCGCGCTCGGGCGGTACTCGCGAGCGACCTCTCGTTTGCGCGACTGCGGCGCGTGATCGAGAACGCGCAGCGTATGGAGCTGTCCACCGTCTTCCCGTACGTGGCGGACGCGCGTCGGCCGGCGCTGCGCAGCGTGGACGTCGTCCTGATCGATGCGCCTTGCACCGGCACCGGCACGTTCCGCCGCCACCCCGACGCGCGCTGGCGCATCAAGCCCTCGGACCTCGCGGTCATGGCCGCGCTGCAGCGCGAGGTTCTGCGCGCCGCGTCCACCGTCGTCGCGCCCGGGGGGCTGCTCGTGTACAGCACCTGCTCGCTGGAGATCGAGGAGAACGACGCGCAGGTCGAGCGTTTTCTCTCCGATCATCCCGATTGGCGCCTGGAACCGCCGGCCGAGGGCGCCGTGCCGGCTACCGTGCTCGACGCCGGGCGGCTGCGGGTTCTCCCTCAGAGGCACGGGACTGACGGCGCGTTCGCCGCGCGGCTCCGGAGAGCCTCGTGACGTGGCGCGGACAGCTTCGGCGGTTGCTTCCCTATGTCATCGCGGCCGGCGGTGGTTTTCTGATCGCCTACATCATTGTCGCGTTCTTCGTTTTTCCGGCGGGCGTGATTCCGCAAGAGGTTCGGGTGCCGAACGTCATCGGACTCTCGTATAACGATGCGGTGCAACAGCTCCAACAAAAAGGGTTGAGCGCGGAACGTGGAGAGACGCGCTTTCACAATGCGGCGCCCAAAGGAACGGTGCTCGATCAGCAGCCGGCGCCCGCCAGCCGCGAAGCGCCCAACACTCGCGTCACGCTCGTCGTCAGCGGCGGGCAACGGTTCGGAACGGTTCCCGGCGTCATCGGAATGAGTCGCGAGCTGGCGCTCAACGCGCTGGAAGTCGCGGGGTTCGACGCCGGCGACGTCAGCCAGCGTCCCAGCAACGAGCCACTCGGCGCGGTGATCGATTCGCGTCCGCGACCCGGCACGCAGGCGCCGATGCCGAGCAGTGTTGCGTTGGTGATCAGCGCGGGTCCAACCACCGTCATTGTGCCCGATGTCGTCGGCCGTCCGGTGGCCGACGCGCGATTGCTCTTGCGTCAGGTGGGGCTCACCGTGGGCGACGTGCTGTGGGGCGCGACGGGCGCTTCGGTCGCGGACGCGGCGGCGGTCGTCGTCTCGCAATCCCCACCGGCCGGGAGCCAAGCGGCATCGGGCTCGCGGGTCAACCTCAACGTCGGAACGCGAACGCCGTGAGCGCGCGAAAGACACCCCGAGATCGGGAGTCGCGGCGTATCCGCATCGCGCCCTCTCTGCTGAGCGCCAACTTCGCGCGCCTCGCCGGCGACGTCGCGATGTGCGAGGCAGGCGGCGCAGACTGGCTTCACATCGACGTCATGGACGGCCAGTTCGTTCCGAATCTGACCTTCGGCGCGAAAGTCATCGAAACGGTACGTCGCCTGACGAAACTCCCGCTCGACGTGCACCTCATGGTGGTGCGGCCCGAGAAATACTTCGACGAGTTCGTCGCCGCCGGCGCGAGCGGGCTCACGATCCACGTCGAGGCGGCGCCGCATCTGCATCGGCAGCTCACGCGCATTCGCGAGCTCGGATGCGCCGCCGGCGTGGCGCTCAATCCGGGGACGCCCGTCGAGTCGGTTCGCGAAGTCATTGCGGAGCTCGACCTCCTTCTCATCATGACCGTGAATCCTGGATTCGGCGGACAGGAATTCATTCCGCACTCGGCCGGGAAGGTCGCGCGCGCGCGGGCACTGCTCGACGCGGGCGGATCGAGCGCCGCGCTCGAGGTGGACGGCGGGATCAGCCGAACGACGATCGCCGAGGTATATCACGCGGGCGCCAACACCTTCGTCGCCGGACATTCGATCTTCTCCGCCCGCGATCCACAAAAGGAAATCGCGGCGCTTCGCGCGGCGTGCGGTACGAGCGTATGACGCTGCGGCAACAATGGCTGTTGGTCGTCACGATCGTCGTGGCTCTCATCGGTGCGATCGGCACCGGCGCATACGTCATGCGGGATGAGCTGTTTCCCGTCGAAGTCGGATCGCGCGCGCCTGCGTTCCGCGCGCGCACCGTCGACGGCAGCAACCGCATCCGGTCGCTCGAGGACTACAGAGGCAAAGTGCTCGTGCTCAACATCTGGGCGACGTGGTGCGAGCCGTGCAAAGTGGAGATGCCGAGCTTCGAGCAGCTGCACCGGCAGGTGCGGGATACCAATCTGCGCATCGTCGCCGTGAGCATCGACGACGCAGTCGGCGCGGATTCCGTGCGTGCGTACGCGCGCGGCCTCGGATTGACGTTCGACATCCTGCTCGACTCGACGCACGCGATCGATCGCGATTATCAGGCAACGGGATATCCGGAGACATTCGTCATCGCGCGTGACGGCACGATCCGGAAAAAATGGATCGGACCCGCCGACTGGACCTCACCGGCCAACCTCGCGCTCCTGCGCGACCTCCTCGGACTGCCGCTCCATCCAGAACTGTTGCGCGAGGGAACGTGAGTCCGGGCACGCGGCAGTCGCTGGGTTGGCGCCGGCAGGTGACCGCCGCATTCACCGAGCATCTCGCGCTCAAGGCGTCCGCGGTACTGGTCACCGTGGCGCTATGGTTCGTGGTCGCGGCGCGTGAGCCCACGGAAGAGCTGGTCAGCGTGCGATTCGCGCCGCAGCTCGACAGCGCTCTGGTGCTGAAGGATCCGTCGCCGGTGGTATGGGCGCACGTCATCGGCAGCCCGAGCCAGATCCTCAAGCTCGCCAACACGCCGCTCATCATCCGCCGCGCGATCACGAGCGACGCACCCGATACGCTCGTGCTGTCGCTCCGCACCAGTGACGTGGAAGTGCCGGAGGGAGTGGAGGTCATCATCCGTGACGTGGAGCCGCGCTCGCTCACGCTACGCTTCGAAGCGACCGCGAGCCGTCAGGTCGTGGTGCGCTCCGCGCTCCTCGTGCGCTCCCCGGTGGGGACGACGACGATCACCGTGCGGTTCGAGCCCGAGAGCGTGATCGTGCGCGGACCGCGTCGCACCGTCGCCCGGCTGCGGTCCGTCTCGACCGTGGCGGACAGCATCACCCTGGACACGCTTCCGCATCTCGTCGATCTCGATACCGCCGGCCTCGGTGTGCTGGTGCGCCCGCCACAAGTGAAGGCGTTGTTCGGCGCTTGGCATCGATGACGCGAGTGCTTGGCATCGAAACGTCCTGCGACGAGACGTCGATCGCGATTCTCGACGGCGCCGGCGACGACGTGGCGCTCCGCTCGCTCGTCATCCTCTCGCAGGACGTGCATGGCATTTTCGGGGGCGTCGTGCCCGAGCTCGCGTCGCGCGCGCATCTGACCGCCATCGAGCCGGTGCTGCGGCGCGCGCTCGCCGAGGCGGGCGCGGAGCTGGGCTCGCTCGACGTCGTCGCAATCACCGTCGGTCCCGGGCTCGTGGGCGCGCTGCTGGTCGGCGTGAGCTTCGGCAAGGCGCTCGCGTATTCGCTGGACAAGCCGATCGTCGGCGTGCACCACATGGAAGGGCATCTCTTCGCGACCTCGCTCGAGCACGCGGATGCCGTTCCTCCCTTCACGGCACTGCTCGTGTCCGGCGGCCACACGATGATCGTCGACGTGGAAGCATGGGGACGATACCGGCTCCTGGGACGCACGCGCGACGACGCCGCCGGTGAAGCGTTCGACAAGGTGGCCAAGCTGCTCGGCCTTCCCTATCCAGGCGGGCCGCATCTCGAGCGCCTCGCGCGCGAAGGCCGGCGCAATCGCGTGCGCTTCGCCCGCCCCATGCTGCGACGCGATCAGCGTCCCGGCGATCCCGATTTCTACGACGTTTCGTTCAGCGGTTTGAAGACGGCGGTTCTCAATGAAGTCAAGCAGCCGAGAGCCGAGAGCAGAGAGCCGAGAGCCGGCGACGCTGACATCGCGCTCGCGTTCCAAAGTTCGCTCATCGAGACGCTCGTCGAGAAAACGGCGCGCGCGGTCGAGCAGTTCGAACGCAAGCGTGTCGTACTCGGCGGCGGGGTCGCGGGGAATCGCGCGCTCGTCGGCGCGATGCGCGAGCGCTTGGCATCCCTGGACGCAGAGGTTTATGCTCCGAGCGGACGATTGGCGACGGACAACGCCGCCATGATCGCCCGCGCGGGACTCTTTCACTTCGAGCGCGGGCATCGCGCCAGTCTCGATCTCAACGCCTATGCATCACTGCCCCTGTCCGGTTTGATCGCGTGACCGCACTCACATTCGCCGCATTCGCCGCGATCCGCCCGATCGTCCACCACCCGTTCCAGTTCGGTGTCGGTTGGTTGCAGTTCACCGGATTCGGCATCGCGGTGGTCCTCGGTTTTCTCGTGGCACAGGGGATCGCGCAAGAGGAGATGAAGCGGCGCGGATACGATCCCGCTCCGATAGGCGACATGATCTTCGGCGCGGTCGTCGGCGGCCTGCTGGGCGCGAAGCTCTACTTCGTCGTCGTGCTCCGCAATTGGGACGCGCTCTTCGCGCGCGGCGGCTTCGTGTTCTGGGGTGGCTTGATCGGCGGCGCGATCGGGGTGCTTCTCATTGCGCGCTACAAGAGAGTTCCGGTCATGCGCGTGCTCGAAGTGGGCGCGCCAGCGCTCGCCGCGGCCTACGCGATCGGCCGCACTGGATGCTGGGCGGTGGGTGACGATTACGGAAAGCCCTGGAACGGGCCGTTCGCCGTGCAGTTTCCGGAGGGCGCGCCGCCGTCGACGGCCGGGATCATGTCGCGCGAGTTCGGCGTGCGATTCCCGCCCGGCACCAACCCCAACACCGTCGTCGCCGTGCATCCGACGCAGCTGTACGAAGTGGCGATGGGGTTCATCATGTTCCTGATCCTGTGGCGTCTTCGCCGTCACCATCACGCCGAGGGCTGGCTGTTCGGCGTCTATTGCGTGCTGGCGGGGATCGAGCGCTTTCTCGTCGAGATGTTCAGGGCGAAGGACGACAGGCTCGGGTTCGGGCTGACGCTCGCCCAGATGTTCGCGCTCGCTGCCATCGCGCTCGGCGTCTGGCTGCTATATGCACGTCGCACTCCGCAGGAATCAGTCGTCCGCGCGTGAGTCGGAGGTTTCGCGCGCCAGCGCGGCCTCGAGCGCCTTCACTTTGGCGCGCAATTCATCATGGGCAGCGCGCATTTCCGCGAGCTGGGCCTCGACGAGCGCCGTCGCCGTCGGATCGGACGGCATCGTGGGCAAGGTCACCGATCGTTTCGGCCAGAACGTCTTCAGGATCGCAAACACGAACAGCACGAGCAGCACGAGCTGCGCGAGGAGCGTCTCCACCGTGGGGTAGAGGCCCAACGCGTCGAAGTGTGGCGCGCCCGGGATGAGAGTGATCGACAGGAGATTGCCTTCCTGAAGCTCGCGGATGCCCTTCCCCATGAACACGAACGCCATGTAGTACAACAACACGCTCGTCACCCCGAAGAACTGGCGCAGCGGAATACGCACGCCGAACCGGTAGAAGAGCGTGAAGATCACCGCCAGCGCGCCGCCGCCCACGAGAATTCCGAGCGCGATCGGGAGAGCGACGCGCGTTCCCTCATTGAACAGGGCCTGATAGAAAAGCGCCGTCTCCGCGCCTTCGCGGTACACTGCGAGAAAGGCGACGAACGCGAGCGCGGTACCACCGCCGTGCTCCAGTGCGTTGGAGACCTTCTCGCGGATGAACTGCTGCCACTTCGCGGCCTCCACCTTCGAGATGAGCCAGTAGCTCACTGAAAAGAGTACGACCACGGCGATCAGCAACGTCGAGCCTTCGATGAGCTCGCGGCTCGCCGGCATCGCCGAGAGCACGGTCTTGAGCACGATCGCAGTCGCGGCGCTCGCCAGCACACCCCAGGCGACGCCCCACCAGATCGAGCGGAGCCGCTCCCGATGTCCGGTCTTGAGTAGGAACGCGACGATGGCGCCGATGACGAGAATCGCCTCGAAGCCTTCGCGCAGAATGATCAGCAGCGATTGCCAGAATGCCTCGAGCCCGCTCCCCGTCGGTCGCGTGAGCTGGAGAATGGACGGCATGTCCGCTTCGATCGCGTCGCGCGCACGCTCGGCGGCGCGCAGGTCGCCCGCGCGAACCGCGCCCTTGAAGTCGGCAAAGAGACGCTCCATCGTCGCGACGAGCCCCGGGTTCCGCGCGCGCGCCGGGCTCTCCATCGGCTCGAACGCAATGTACGCGTCGAACGCCTTGTCGCCGGCGTCGCCGGTGCGGCCTCCGCGCGCCGCCGTGAGCGCTTGCTCCAGCAGCGAGAGCACGTTGCGACTCGCCGCGACTGCGTCACCGTTGCGCTCCGCCACCGTCGTCGCGCCACTTGGAGCAGCTCGCAGCGGAAGCGTCCGAAGGTAGGCAACGACGCTCCGCACTTGCTGGGGACTGAGCTCGCTCGCGGGCGGCATCGCGGTACCGGACACCCCACGTTGGATGACCGCAGCGAGCTGCGCGTCGTTGTGCGCGGCTTGCCACGCGAACGAACCGATCTCCTGAGGCAACCGAGTGAGCGCGCGTGCAAAAGCGCCGTCGCCCGCGCCGAGCGCGCCGTGACACTGCATGCATTTTTGCGTGTACAACCCTTCGCCTTCGGCAAGCTGCTGTGGCGTCGTGCGCAACGACATCAGGTACGACACGATGTCCCAGCGCTGCTCGGGAGTGAACGCGGCGGCGTACCCGGTCATCGGCGTGCCCGCGATTCCAACTGACACGATGCGGTACATCGTCGCCGGCGACACGTCGTGCATCGTCTGCGCGTCGCCGATCGCGGGCGGCTTGGGATTCATTACGCGCGCGGCGACGCCATCGCCCCGTCCGGCCACGCCGTGACATGAAGCGCAGTTGCGCTCGTAAAGCCGGCGACCCTGAGCGAGATCGATGGTCTTGCGTGGAAGCTCGAGCGCTGCCTCGCTTCCAAGAGCGGCGGCGAATCGTTGCTCGAGCGCCTGTACCTCCGCCGGCGGTCGCCGACTCGAGACCGCGGCGACGATCGAGTCGAGAATTCCGCGGGCCGTGGCGGCGCGATCACCGGGGAGTCGGGCCGCCTGCGCTTTCGCGTCGGCCAGAAAGTCAGCGGCTTCATGGAATTCGATCTCGGACGTGAGACGCCCGCGCGCGTCGACGCCCTTTCCGTATTCTTCGACGGCCACACTGACGATGTTCGCCACGCGCCGCACGGGATGTTCCTGTGCGGCCAACGCGCTTGGGTCGAGCACGGCGCCCGCGAGAAGCGCAAAGATGAGACAGGCTCGCATTTCCGAGTGAATGTATCGGGATTATTCGGACTGAGGTAGTTGGTACTTCCACTTAGGTCCTCGTCGTGCGTCGCGCGAGCTATGGCTTGGGCTTGGCCGGCAGCGCGTCGACCACTGAGCGCAGGGACATCCAGCTGCGATCGGCGGCGTCAAAAGTGGCTGCCAGCTGAACGGTCCATGCGCGCCATGCTTGCAGCTTCGACGGCTCATCCGCGGCGAGCGCCGCGCGAGCGCGCTCCGACAACAGAGCGAGCGCTCGAACGTACTCGCGCACGCGCTCGACCAGTTCGGCGTGCAACGCGCGCCGCACCGAGGGTCGCTTGTCCGGCCATCCGGCCACGATACGCTCGATCGCGCGGGCGAGAGCGCGGTTGAGATCGGCTACATCGAATGCGCGAACGCAGGCCGCGGCGCTTCGCGCCACCGCGGCACGTCGGCGTGCGTCGAGCAGCGGAAGAAAGAACTGTGTTTGCATCGGGCCGCCGCTGCGCCGAGCCGAGCCCAGCGCGCGCAAAGCGCGGGTGAGCTCCGGCAGCTCACCGTATTCGACCTGGCTCGGGTCACGGGCGCGATCGCTTTCCACGCTAGGGCCCGAGAATCGCGCGCGTGACCGCGTCGGTATCGGACAGATCCTGGAAAACCGCTATCGGCCCATGGCGCCGGAGCTCTTCGACGCTATAGCGGCCGGTTGCCACGCCGATCGCGCTCGCGCCGAGCGCCGTGCCGCATGTGAGATCCGCCGGCGTGTCGCCGATGACCACGATCGCCGCGCCGGTGACGTCGATGCCCAACTCGCGGCTGGTGCGTTGAGCCGCTATCGCGGGCAGCTCAGGGCGCTCTTCGTGATCCGAGCCGTATGCGCCGACACGGAATCTGCCGGGATCCAATCCGACTGCCTCGAGCTTGGCTCTCGCTCCCTCCGCGAGATTTCCGGTAAGCAAGCCGAGGATTACATGTGATCGGGCCTCGAGCGCGTCGAGGAGCTCGGGAACGCCCGGCAGCGCATGCGGATGATACCCCGGCGCGCGCAGCTCCTCGTGAAGCATTTCGAGATACCGCGCCAGCAGCGTCGTCATGCGCGCGTCGATGTGATCGTCTCCATGACCGGCGAGTCGCATGAGCTCGCGGACGATCTGCGGATCGGTTTTGCCGTCGAAGAAATAATCTGCGGGTCCCGTGCTGCCGAACACTTCGTGCAGCGCGCGATGGATGGCGCGTCGTCCCGCTCCGTCCGACAACAGGAGCGTGCCGTCAATGTCGAAGAGCACGAGCTTCACGACGCCTCCGAAGCGGGCACACGCGTGAGTAGCACACCACCCACGATCGTTGCCGCGCCCATCGCCTGCCAGCTCGTCGGCACTTCGCCGAGCGTCAGCCATGCGACGAGCAGCGCGATGAGCGGCTGCAGGTTTCCATACAGTGCCGTGCGTGTAGGACCGAGCTTCCGCACGCCGTAGTACCAGAACATGTATGCGATCACGAGTGCGCCGAGGCCACTATAGAGAATCGCGGCCCAGCCCGCGGCTGGTACGGACGCCCAGTGCTCCGCGAGTATGTCCCGGCCGCCGACGACGGCGAGTACCACGGAGCCGCCGACGATCGTGAGCGCCGTCACCCACCAGCCGCTCACTCTGCTCGTGAATGGAATGAGGAAGACGGTGTAGACCGCCCAGCACACCGAACCACACAGGACGAGCAAGTCACCCAGCAGCGAGCCGCCCTGCCCGTTCTCACCGCTCGCGGCGCGGCCAAAGACGATCAGACCGACGCCGAAAATCGAGAGCGTGATGCCAAGTGCTCCACGTTGATTCACTCGCTCGATGCCTCGCAAGCGCGCGAACAGCGCCATGAGGGCGGGCGACGCGCCGACGACGAGCGCCGCCTCGCCGGCGCGCGTGCGCGCGAGCCCTTCGATGAAGAACACCTGATAGACCCCGTTTCCCAACGCGCCGAGCGCGAGCAATACGAGAACGTCACGCCGGCTCGGAGCGACGCCGCCCCAGATAACCGCGATTGCGCTCAGCGCGGCGGCGGCAAGCATGATGCGCACTCCGTTGTAAGCGAGCGGCAGCACGACCGACGTGCCGTACTTGATGACGCTGTAATTCACGCCCCAGATGACCGACATGAGCAGCAGCGCGACTTCCGCCAACCAGAGCCTGGGCCGCGCCGTTTCCGCCATGCGTCACTAAAGTAGACGCGTTCCAAAAGGCAGTCTATGTTGCGCCTCATGCAAGTCTCTTTTGCGCTGTTCGCCGACGCGGCGAATCTGTCGCAGGAAGGAAAGCTCAACGTCCTCGGCGTCTTCGACGCGCTGCAAGTCGGATCGCTCCCGGCCGTGCATCCGCGCGCGCATCTCGTCGTTCATCTCAAGGGGTCGCTGACCGACGTCGGGCGACACACCGTGACGCTGCGCTGGATCAATCCGCAGGGTAGCGAGCTCTGGACGAGCACCGGTGAGCTGAACGTCGGACAGCCGCCGTCGGGCGTGACGGAAATGGATCTCCCGCTCATTGCGCAGATCGATCTGCCGATCGACGCCGCGGGCGCGTATCGCATGACGGTCTCGCTCGATGATAAGCAGAACACCGAAGTGCCGGTGCAAGTACGCACGGTGCAGGCTGTCCGCGCACCTGGAGGGATGTTCTCCTGACTACAGGGACGTGGGAATAGGGAATGGGGAATAGGGCAACTACAACGGCGGGAATGGGAAAGGAGAACCGGGAAGGAGAACAGGGAAGGAGAAAGGCCACGACGGTTAGTCCCTGCTACCCTTCTCCGTTCCCTTCCCCCATTCCCGTAGCAGCAGTTAAACCCTTCCCTCGTCCTCGTTCCCCCTTCCCCCGCTAGAGCACCCGTCTCGCTCTCAGAAATCTCTCGCGCAGCTTCCCGACGTAGGCGTCGCCATTGTCATTGAGATTTTCAGTCGCAAACCCGCCGCGTCCGAGTGCGAGATGAACCAACCGGCAGCCGCCGAGCGAAATTGAGACATGAGTCGCGCGCCGGTCCTCGCGATCCGTAAAAAAGGCCAGGTCCGCAGGTTGGAGATCGACTAACGCTCCAGCCTCGCTCCCGGTCTCTGATTGCTGCCACGCATCGCGTGGCAACGCCACGCCGTGTAGGCCGAAGATGGATTGGACGAAACCCGAGCAGTCCGCGCCCCACGGCGTGGTGCCGCCCCAGAGGTACGACGTTCCCTGAAAGAAGTCTTGCGCCGAGCGTATGATCGCTATCGCGTCGCGCGGAAACCGGTTCGCGAGCTCGGTCTGATTCACGGCCTCTCCGCTCGCCACGGTCTCCTCGGGCGACAGACGCGCGCCCAGCGGCAGCGAACGCCGAGTGCCACCGGGATTCTTCGTCACGCAGCCGAGTGACACGCGGACCACCTGGGAGCTGCGCCGCGCGTTCGAATCGGGCGCAGGCGAGAGGAATCCGTGGTGGATCCAGCCCTCGTACTTGTCGACGCCGCGCGCGAGGAACCAGTCGTCTTGCGCCTCCAGGAGCTCGACCGGATGTCCAGCGAGACGTTGCGAGATCTGAATACTCGCGACATAGGGCTCGGCATACATCGGAGCGATCGGCGCGCGCACGATCGCGCGGCCGGGCGCCTTCAAGCCGAGCGTCATCTACTGTCCGCAAGTCCGGGAACGCCGTCCCTGCCAACCGCCAAACGCACGCCTCGTTCGATTGCATCTTCCAGCGCGGCTGTGGCAAGTAGCTCGAGCGGCATCAGCGTGCCGCGCTCGCCGTCCGGGGCGCACAGCGCGAACACCACGTCGCCGTCGAACGACGTGCCGACCGGCGTGATGCGCTTGAACAGGGCGGCGCCCGCCGCGCGCGCGAGCTGCGCGAGCTCGCCGCGCTCCAGCGACATGTTCGTCGCGACGACGCAGAGCGTCGTGTGCTGCGGCGTGAGGGCGCCCCCGCCGAACTTCGGAACCGACGTGTATTGCGAGAGCAGCTTCGCGCCATCGAGAAACTCGCCGTTCTTTCCGCGTGCGCCGGCGATGATGCGGCCGTCCGCCGAGCGCACGTCGCCGAGTGCGTTCACGACCGCGATCGCGCACACGACCGCTTCGCCCGCGGTACGCGTCGCGCAGCCGAGTCCACCTTTCATCGCGCTTGCCGGCCCGGCGGCCTTACCGACCGTCGCGCCAGTACCCGCGCCCACCGAGCCCTCGCTGATGTCGCGCGTGCGCGCGGACTCGCACGCCGCATACGCCATGTCAGCGGTGGGACGCGCTTTGAAGTCGCCCAGCGGACCGAGATCGAAGATCACCGCTGCGGGCACGATCGGGACGACGCCCGGGCCGATCTCGAAGCCGCGATGCCGCTCTTCCATCCACCGCATCACGCCCGCCGCGGCGTCGAGGCCGTACGCCGATCCGCCGGTCAAGAGCACCGCGTCGACGCGGCCGGCCTGGTGCGTAGGGTCGAGCGCGTCGAGCTCGCGCGTTCCCGTCGCGCGCCCGAAGACGCACGCGGCTCCGCGCATCGCCGAATCCACTCCACGAACCACCGTGAGGCCGGTGACTCCGCGCTCGTCGGTGGCGTGCCCCACGGCCAACCCGACGGCGGAGAAGTCGGCGCTCACGACGGAGCTGGCGCAGTGGCGGAGAGGCCCGTCTTCTGCTGGCACTCGCGGCAGCGGATGACGCCCCGCAGGTTGCACATCACGCAGATGAACGTTCCACAGTTCACGCACGGATAGCCTTCGGACGCGCGCTCCTCGTTGCCGCACGCCCGGCAGATCATCGCATCGTGCTCCTGCAGTTGCACCATGCTTAAATCTGCGTCAGAAGCGCCAGCTCTTGAAGAGTGAGAAGCCCCATTGCGTCGGCGCGGCGGCTACACGGCCCGTGGTCGAACGCCCGCAGATCAATTGGCTCGGCTCTTTACCGGCTTTGATCGACGCTTCGCGCGAAAGCCGGTACTCGATCTTGCCGCTCAGGCCATTGTAGAAATCTTCCAACTGCGACGTCGTGCCGGTCGGATTGGATTGCGACAACTGGCAAATCCCGGTGCTGAGGCTCACGAACAGGTTGTCGTTGAGCTGCTTTTCAGCGCCGAGCCGGGAGTTGAAGAAGATCTGTCTCAGCGCGTCGCCTTGCGTGGTGCTGCCGCTTCGTCCGCCGCTCAGAGCAGTGAGATCGGTCGAGCCGAAACGAAAGTCCACCCATGAGCCCAGGACGCCGCGCAACTGCGAGGCGCCGAACGTTTGCAAGGACGGGAACAGCGTCTGCGCGGCCAACTGCACGTAGCTCTGGTCCGCGCTGCCCAGCGCGAACTCCGGCTGGCCGAAGATGAGATAGCTCAACATCTCCGAGTGCGACATCGCGAAGCTCTCGGCACTTTCGAGACTGATGATCGGATTTGGATAGAGCGGTCCGGTGAGGCGGACTCTGATGTGGAGGTCCTGCCCGTTGCCGGTGCGAACCGTATGGAGCGCGGTGATGTTCAGCTCGGGCGCGAGCTCCGGCGTGGGGTAGAACGTGATCGTTCCTTCTTGCACTTGGAATTCCCGCAAGACGGGACCGAGCGCCAGGGTGTACGTGCCACGTTCGGCGCGAAGCACTCCGTCCAGTGTGGGTTTCTCCGTCGACGCTCCCACGTCGTCCAACTGCGCGGTCGACTGGAGTGTGCTCCGCTGCACGCTCAGCGATCCCGCGAGCTTGATATTGGCTTCGCGCGACCGCAGCCACACTTCGTCGCCAAGCGTAATTTGAACGCCGTCGATCAGGATGGAGTCGAAAAGATGCGACGACTTGTCCGGCAGCAATTGCCGGGCAACGGCGGATGTGTCAGCGAAGGCCAGGCCGAGATCCGGGCCTTTTTTCCGCGCCAGCTCGGGATCGGGGAGGTAAACCGTCCCACGATCGACGACGATTCCACCTCTCAGCGTTGCACCGCGCAGCTGTCCGCGCAAACGAACACCGCCAGGCTCCATGCTGACGTCCAGTCGGGCGAGCGATCGCTTGTCCAACGCGTGGAAGGTTCGCGCTTGGAGGGTCAGGTCGACGTATGGGTTGTCGATCTCGCGATACGCGACGTAGCCCTTGAGCGACACGGAATCCGTGCGACTCGTCCCGCTCCAGCCCACGAATCGCTTGATCGCCAAACTGTCTTCGTGGCCGAAGACGGCGAGATCGACGTTCACGCCTCGCATGCGGATGCCCAGCGTATCCACCGTGACCTCGCCGTTTTCGACGCGAAGGGCTCCCGCGAGGTCGGGATGCTTCCACGTGCCGGCGACGTCCAGATTTACCACCAGGCGACCGGTCGCGTCGCGCAGCCCCGGGACGAGCTCGATGATGTCGAAGCTCGCGCTATCCGTTCGTATCGTGCCGTGCAGCGAGTCGGCGAGGAGCCGGGCGCCGAAGTACTTGAGCTCGAGCGGCAGCGAGCCGCGCGCGACGAGCGCGGTGTGCCCACTACGCGCGAGATCCAGTGCGACCACCGCGCGCTTGTCGATGTATTCTGCCGTCGCGTTCACCTGGTCGAGCCGAAGGCCGCCGTAGCGCATGTCGGTGAGCGCGGCTTGCATGTTCATCACCGGCGCGAGCGCCGGTCCGGCGCCCTGGGCGGTGACGTGCGCCCATCCCGAGAACGTCGAGCGCAGCTGGGCGACGCTCCCGACATCATGCAGCGAGACGCTGTCCGCTCTCAGGAATATCCGGGCACGGCCGGTCTCCGGAACGGTGCCTTCGAGGGAGATCCGACCTCCGGCGCCATTCACCAAGACCAGGGAATCGATCGTGATGCCGCGACCCTTCGTCTGGATGTTCGACGGACCGCGAAGGGACCAGTGGCTGCTATCCGTCGTCAATGCGACGTCGCGGACTACGATATTCTTGACGGAATCCGCCATGGCGAGGTCGCCGTGTGCGACCAGCGTGACGCCATTCTTCGCCAGCGATCCGAACGAGAAGACGCCGGTCCGGCCCGCCTCGAACCGTACGGCTCCGCCGAGCGTGTCGAGCACGATCCCGCCGACGTTCAGCGCGTTGAAGCGAAGCGACGCCGTTCCACTCGGTTCGCCCAAGACGTTCGCCAGCGCAAAGGAGCCGACGATTTCCTTGCCCGCTTCTCGTCGCACAAAAACGTTCTTGCCGATGACCTGCCCGGAGACATCGAGAGCCCTGATGGAGCCGCGCGCCGATCCGACCAGCACAACAGAACCAGACAGCGAGTCCACGAGCGCTCCCGTCGCTCCTGTTGGCTGCGCCCACGCCGAGGTGAACCTCGTGATGTACCGCCGGAGCCCACCGAGTGAATCGACAACCACCTGATAGCGCAGCGAATCGGACGCGCGCGTCGTGAGACCGAGCGCTCCGTTCGCCGTGATCGCCGCCGCGACACTCTCGACTCTGAGCGTGTCGACGTACATCCGGCCGTCGGCGAAACGCGCGCGGAAGCGCGAGGGGAACACGCGAATCCCGTCGAACTCCGACCGTTCGAGCTGCATCGCCGCATTCCCTTGCAGCGTCGCGAGGTCGTTCGTGTCGCCGCGAATGTCCAGTTGATATGCCCCGGTGATCCATCCGGGCGGCGCCTTTCTTTGCGCCAGCAGCAGCGACAGATCGAGACCCTCGACGCGACCGTTCCCGCGCGCCGCCACGCTCAGCGGGTATGCGTCCACCTTGCCGCTGTAACTGATGCGGCCCGCGGGTCCATGAAGGTCCATCACAACCTGAAGGTCGTTGCTCGGTCCCTTCACTTGCACCGGACCGCTCAAGAGACCCTGCAGTCCGAGCGGGTATGCGCGGGACATCATCGTGAGCGAGACCGGCTCCGCATTCACGGCGACGTCGAACTTCATGAAGTCCTTGGCGTACGTGACGCGTCCGGCTCCTGTCACGCGTGTGGGGTCACCGGGGCCGTACCGATGCGTGACGTTCGCTTTCGAGAAGCGCACGTCGAGCCAGGACGAGTCGAGCGTCGCCGTGCCGGCGACCGTTCCGTGGATGCGCGGGAAGCCGGGGAAGAGATACTCGATCGAGCGAAGATCGAGCGTCGAAACGGAGACGTCGAACCCGTGAAACGCGGTGAACGCCGGCTGCAGAATGTCGAGCTCCCCGCGTCCGCTCAGCCGCGACACGGCGCCTGGGACGTGAGTGTCGTGCCACGTCACGTCGGATCGATCCACGAGAAAATGCGTGAGCGGCCCGCCGGGACCCTGCGCATATCCGTACATGTCGCCCTGCCAGTCGACCGGGAACGGAGCGCCGGCGAGCGTGCGCACCAGATCAAAGTTGATCGGAGCGCCCTGCAGGTCCACGTCGCGCACACCGAGGACCGGACCTCCCACGACGAACGTCATCGCGCCCGTGAGTCGCGATTTCGTGCTGCGGACGTCCATCTCCGAGAGCGCGTACTCGAAGATGTGCAGGTTTTGTTTGTTGTTCGTGATGTGAAGGTTCGTCCGCCCGCCACCTTCCGTCGGCAGCGTGGGATAGACCCACGCCACGTCCTTGAGCGACACGGAATCGGCCTTGATGCGAATGTCCAGTCGCACGGGCAGGTTGCTTCCCCACCAGATCTTGGCGGTGGCGCTTCCGGTCGATGCCGGCAGGTCGAAATGCGCCATGTTGACGAAGACGGAGTCGCCCAACTTCCGCACCACACCCCGCGCGCTACGGAACGAGAACGGCGGCTCCTGCTCCTCGACACGCATCGACTCGATCACGAATTGCTGGCCGAATTTGTTGCTGTCGGGATCGGCGATCCGCACGTGCGGTAGAAACGCCGTCGCGCCCGACCAGCGATGTGTGTGCGTGAATCCCTCCGACGATCGCCGGATCTCGCGCCGCGGGTTCGCGAGGTTGACGCGGATCGCGCTGTCGCGCTTGGCGCCGGACAGCGTATCGTCCGGCTCCCACGGCCGCGTGAGGATGAACTGGGCGTTGCGCACGTGGACGGAGTCCAACACGACGAAGTCGCCGAAGCTACGACCCGGCACGTCCGGCGCTCCCTGCCGCCCCGTTCTGAAGATGCGCTGGAAGTTCCAGTCGCCTTTCTGATGCTGCCAGAGACGGAACACCGGGTGCTCGACTTCCACGTTGCGCAGCAACAGCCGGCGGTCGAGCAGGTCGCGCGGGTCGTAATCGAGCGTCACCTTGCCGGTGCTCACGAGCAAGCTGTCCTCGAAGTCGCGGATGGCAAACGAATCGATCGTGAAGCCGGTGAGCAGGCCGCCGTGGATCGCGCCGAGATGGACCTTGCCGCGCACCCGGGTCCCCACTTGTTGCTGAATCAGGGCCCTGATCTGCTCGCGTCCGGGATCGGTGCCCACGCCAACGCCGATCGTCACGGCCGCCACGAAGATCATCGTGAGGAGCGTGACTGCGCTGATAAGGACAACGAGGTGGCGGCGTTTCATCGAGCTAGAAGTCGGAGCCGATCGAAAAGGTGAAGGTCAGTTTCTGAGTCCATCGCGTACGGGGGGGCGGCTCGAACTTGTCGCACTTGGCGTCCTTGTCGACCTGTTCGAGCACTTGGGTCACCGCATTATGCTGGTAGTTGATTTTGTTCCCCGGTGTGACGCACAGGAGCGTCGTCACATCAGGGTTGAAGTACAGAGCACCGGGATCACGCTGATACCGGTTGTACCCGACATTGATTTGAACCGGTCCAACCGGAGTCAGCGCCCGAAACCCCAACCCGGGCGTCCACTTGAGACTGTGGCTAGCGGGGCCGCGTGTCCACACGTCGCCGCCATCGAGAAACAGGGCATACTGTAACAGGTCGGGAAAGAAAAAAGGATCTCGAATCCGGTACTCCAGGTTGGCAACAAGCAGGGAGTTACCGCCCAGCGGGACGGTGCGGTCGAGGCCCCTGATGCTGTCCGGCTTCGCCTCGAAGTGAAACACGTTCCCCGACGGAGTCGCGATGGTGTCCGTGACCAACGGCTGATCTGTCCGCGCGATGTACACCGCGGCACCGAGCTCGTTCTGCTGGAATCCGCGAACGCTGGTGGGGCCGCCGGCATACAGTCGCTCCTGCGGAGGAACAAAGCCCGAATCGGACAGGGTCAGCCGCCGGCCCAGCACCGCTCCCCCGCGAAGACGGAATGCCAGGACGTTGCGATAGCCCAGCGGGGCATACCACGCGATATCGCCCGTGCCCTTGTTGAAGAAGAGCTCGTCGGAAGTCCCCAGAAGCCGCGATGCGGAGGAGCGGATCTCGCCGCGCAGCGAAAACCCCCGACTGGGGTTGATCATGTTGTCGGTACGGATGCGAGCCAGTCCCGCGCTTGCTACGCCGAGAGGAAGCAACCGGCTCGTTTGGTCCTGCGAGGCGAGATCGCAGCGGTTGAAGAGCGCGCACAGTGCGGGCGCGTCCGCTTCTGTCCTGCCATACTCGAAGGTGTAGGCGAGGCGAAAGGGAGTCCGATCGCTCAAGTCACGTGTCGCCGAGACGTCGGCGCCGATCTCCGTCGAGCGCAGGTACGCTTTGAACTCGCCACGCCGCTCGGAATACAGCGAAACCGTCGGCACCCATCGGGTCCCCAACAGCCGGGGTTGTCGAACAGTCGCTCCGACGAAGTAGTGCATGTTGAGGCTGAAGCGGTCGTCTTTGAGAGCGGTGCTCTTGCCGAGCGTGCACAACCGCTGCGTGGCTTCGGATTGCACGGGACTTCCATATCCGATTTTGGAAGCCTGACCGTTCAGCTCCAACCGACGCGCGGTTCCGAGCCAATTCTTGTCGGTGTACTGCAGTCGCAGGCGCACGCAGTCGAGGGTCGCCCATCCCAACTCGGAGTCCATCTGGTGCATGTAGTCTTCGGCCAGCCGGACTTCGAGCACGACTATGGTGTCGCCGGGCGCCTGTAGACTGTCGGGCAGCGGCGCAACCTCGATATGCCGGTAGGCGCCAAGTTGAAAGAGATTCCGCTGCGCGTCGACGATCGCCCGCTCGCTGTACGGATCGCCCGGTGAGATCCGCAGCACCCGCCGCACCACGGCGTCCGCGATCTGGTTCCCGCGCGGCTCGTTCAGCGGCGTGATCTTCAAGACTGGCTCACCGAATTTCGCCGGCTTCCCCGGCAGCACGGTGAGCGCCGCGCGCGCCAGAAGCGAGTCGTTATTCGTCTCGTAGTTCTGCAACACTTCCGCGCGATAGTATCCGGCGTCGCGCAGTCGATGGACGATCGTGTCGATGTCGGCCCTGAACAACCCGAGATCGAACGGCTGGCCCACGCGCAGGCGCAGACGCTGAACAATGTTCGCACTGTCCCTGATTCCGTCGAGCCCTCTGACGCTGTACGACGCCAGTCGTGTGGGCTCGCCCTCTTCGATGTTGAACACGACGCGGACTGCGTCTTTGCCGAGCGGCTGCACGAGCGTATCGACCTGTGCGGAGTAGAAGCCGCGGTCGCGGTAGTACGCCTGAAGGCGCAGCACGTCGCGGGGCAGCTCGCTCCGATTCAGGCAGCGCTTCTCCGCGAACCACAGGTGAAGGTTACGCCGTCCCCACGACGACGGCGTCGTGTTCACTCGCACGGCCAGCTCGTCGTCGCTGATCGCGCGATTCCCGCGAAAGTCCAGCGCCCGCACTTCCAGATCGCCGCGGTCGCACGAGAGATCCTGTGCTCGCGCGGACGCAGGCGCTGCGACGCTCACCGCGGTCGCAAACAGCGCGATCGAGGCCGCGCGCAACGCAGCGCTCCGCGTCATGAGCGCGCCGATCGCTCCAGACTATCTGCCCCAGCCCATAACCCCCGCCACCCCCGCCGCCCCCGCCACCCCCGTCGCCCCCGAGAACGGGGTCGTCGCGTTCCTCGCGCTCCCTCAGCTCCGCCCGCTCCTTGCTCGATTCTCAGTGGCGTGCGTTGCAGGAGGAGGCGGGTTACATAGAAGGCGAAGAATCCCGCGCCCACAGCAACGCCGATCGCCGGCAGCAGCTCGCGCAAGCCAAGTGGGCGCCGGTAGTAATACTCGGCGCCCGCGTCGCGATGGCGCGGTGCTGGCTTGTCAGACAATGGCATTGTGAGTGCGGAGAGGCTGAAGCTGTTGCGGGAAGGTGACGTACGTCTCGGGTGTCCGACGCGACGTAAGTTGGGCCGGCACATGCAATTGACGCGTCACAACAGCCTCGCGTAAGCTCTCACCCGCTATAACGAGTGTCAACGGCCGACTGGAGCTCATGTTCATCATCGTGCGCAGGTTCTCGATTTACGTCGGTCTGGTGCTTGTCGCTGCGTGCGGCGGCGGTGCGCCGAACCGCCA
>DATBRO010000222.1:0-9722 GCA_036560265.1 Gemmatimonadaceae bacterium
GGCATGATTCCTGACGTTCTCGGAAACACACCTTCGAGAGACCCATGGGCCAAAGACCGGATCAATCATTCAAGACACCGAGCGCGACCGACCACAAGACGCGCACGGACGACGAACACATCCACGAAGAAGACAAACAGCTTCTCCAGACTCGGCGCGGAAAGCTCGCGATTCCGGAGCGGAATGAAAACCCAGCTCTGAAGCAGCTCAAGAGCAAGAAGCGCGGTGGCAAGGCGAAGGGCTGACCCATGATGCGTGGGTTGGAGGGCCGACGCGTGGCGCTGTTCGTTTCGCCGAACAACGAAGCTATGGAAGGGCGGGCGGCTGTCGTCACGCGGGCAATGGAGCAGGCGGGCGCGCGCATCCATTTGCTGAGCGCCGCGAACACGAGCGAGGAAGACTTTCACGGCGCGAAGTACGCCGCGCTCGTCCTGCTTGGCGACGAAGGGGCCGGGTCCGCCGAGGACCCGCGCCTCGTGCAGTTGACGCGTGAGCTCCTTGCGTCGGACAAACCAGTTGCCGTGTTCGGCGGGGCCCTATCGGTAATTCTCAATGCCGGCGGTGCGGCCGGGCGAACCGTCGCCGCCCATGCGCCGCTCAAGGCCCTTTTGGAGACTGCCGGCGCCACGCAAGTGGATGAGCCGATCCATGTCGACGGGTCGCTCATCACGGCGCAGGGAAGCGACACGGCCGATGCGTTCGCCACGGCCGTGGTTCGCGAATTCTCGAACTGCCTCGAGGAGCACGCGCTGGACGAGATGTCGGAGCTGAGCTTCCCCGCGAGCGACCCGCCTGCCATCACGCCGGCGGCCATGGGGCGGGTGGGGCCCGACGGCGATTCCGACGCACGACCGTAAGGGGCTTGTCAGCTGACAAGCTTCTCGACACCACACCTGGCTTTGCGTTGCAAAGTACTTGCCGAAATACCGGCAACTGGTTAGCGTCAGGCCATGGCCGACATCCTGCCGATTCGACCCCGACACAGCAATCCGCCCGAGATGCAGGCACGGGCGATGGACAACCTGCGCTTCATCCGCGAAACGATGGAAGCGGCGGGAACGTTCACCGCGGTGTCCGGCTGGGGCCAGGTCGTCATCGGACTGACCGCCATCTTCGCAGCCGTGTTGGCATCGCGGCAGACCGCCCCGGTCGAATGGGTGCTCGTGTGGGGGGCCGAGGCGATTCTCGCGCTCGTCATCTCCGTGTGGTTCATGTACGACAAGGCCAAGACGGCCAGCCTGCCGCTGCTCACCGGGTCCGCGCGCAAGCTGCTGTTCAGTTTCACCCCCGTCGCGGCCGTGGGCATGGTGGTCACGTTTGCCTTCATCAAGCACGGCATGTACCCGCTGCTTCCCGGCATGTGGATGCTCCTGTACGGGACTGCGGTTGTGGCGGCTGGCGCGTTTTCGGTTCGCATCGTGCCGGTCATGGGCGCCGCCTTCATTCTCGTCGGCGCGGTGGCGTTATTCGCTCCTGTCGCGTGGAGCACGGGACTCCTGATCGTCGGGTTCGGCGTCCTGCACATCGTGTTCGGGCTCGTGATCGCTCGGAGGCACGGTGGCTAAGCACGGCGCGGTACCGAAAGACGGGGGACAGCGCGAGGCGAAGGCGCCGCGGGCGCTACGGACCGTGCGCGGAAAGGCGCCCGACGAGAGTCCGCTTGGCCTCGACCGATTGATTCACGAGCGGCTGCGCCTTGGCATCGTGAGCGCGCTTGCGGTGAACTCGTCGCTGAGCTTCAACGACCTGAAGCGCCTCATGAAAACGACAGACGGAAACCTCAGCGTCCACGCCCGGAAGCTCGAAGAGGCGCACTACGTCACCTGCAACAAAAGCTTCGAAGGGCGTGTACCCAAGACGAGCTACGCGTTGACGGCGCAGGGTCGTCGCGCGCTCGAGCGCTACCTGGACCACATGGAGGCGCTGATTCGCGCCACGCGGGACCGCTGATCCATACATGACGCCAACAAACGTACCGCGGCTCTCCGGGCCGCACTCCGCCATCGCCATTTCTTCGCGGCTGCACGTCGCCATCATCATGGATGGCAACGGCCGGTGGGCCACGTCCCGAAGCTTGCCCCGAAGTGCCGGGCATCATGCCGGCGTACGCACGGCGCGCAGCATCGTCGAAGCGGCGGTCCGGGCCGGGATCGGCACGCTGACGCTGTACGCGTTCTCGAGCGACAACTGGGCTCGCCCGCGTCCTGAAGTCATCGCCCTGATGCGGCTGTTCCGGCGGTCGCTGCTCGTCGAGTCCAAGCGCTGTCTCGCGAACGGCGTCCGGTTGTCGATTGTCGGGAGGCGCGACCGCCTGCCGACAACACTCCGTCAAGCGATCATACAAGCGGAGGATCTCACGGCGGGGGGACGCAATCTGCATTTGCGCGTCGCGATCGACTATTCGTCCCGCGACGCCATCCTGCGCGCGGCCGCGAAGACAAAGGACCTTTCGACGCCGCTCACGCGCGAACGGTTCGGACAGCTGCTTGCCGACGTGGACCACGATCCGGCGCCAGTGCGCGACGTGGATCTGCTGATCCGCACCGGCGGCGAGCAGCGGCTCAGCGACTTCCTGCTCTGGGAGTGCGCTTACGCGGAGCTCGTATTCTCGCCGACGATGTGGCCCGACTTCGGAGAAGGCGATTTGGTCCAGGCCATTCGCGAGTTCGAGGCACGCGAGCGGCGCTTCGGCCGCGTTCCGGAACAAGCCGCCAGCTAGGGACTCGGGATTAGTGGGCACGTAATCCCTAGTCCCTTCTTCGACTAGTCCCTAGGACTTCAGCAGCCTGATGGATCCCGATCCGGCCTCGATCCGGATCTGTGCTTTGCCGGCGCCGATTCGTCCCTCGATACGGTTTCGGCTCACGCGGCGCGTCGTGATCTCGAAATCCGTCTGGAATCCGCCGCTTCCGGTCTCGACGTCGACTTCCGCGCTCAGCGCCGCGGGTGCCCGCACCGTCACGCCGCCGGAGCCCGTGTCGACGGTCAGTTTCTCAAAGACAGAGAGCAGTTCCAACGTCGCGCCGCCACTCCCGGTGTCGACATTGATGTCCGACGCGGTCAGCCGGTAGACGCGTAGCCCGCCGGAGCCGACGTCCGCGCGAAACTCCTTGACGTCGATGTCCGACGCCTGAACGCCGCCGGACCCCGAGTCGAGGCGCAGGATTGATCCCTTGACCTTGTCGAGCGTCATGCCACCCGATCCCGAATCGATGTTGAGGTCGCCGGTCACATCGCGCACGGCGACGCGCCCTGAGCCGGTGTCGAGGACCAGATTGCCTTTCACGCCGGCAACGTCGACCTCGGCGCTCGCGACGTCGAGGAGCAACTCGCCTTCAACGTTCACGATGTCGGCGCGTCCGACGCCAAGGAACAGCTCGACCTTCTGGCCCCGTGGAATGCGCACGACGAGATCGGTGTGCGCTTCGAGCCCCGGTCCGTCGCTGCGAATGTCCACCTGATCGTAGCGATCGTCGGAGCCACTACCGAACGTGCCGTCGTCACGCACGTGAATGCTGGTTCGTGAGCGTCGCAGATCCGGATACACGATCCGGTCGGACGGATATACGATGCGCAGCGTTTCGCGCCCGCCAATCGGTCCCGTCTCGATCTTCAGCTTCGCGGCGTCAGTTCCGGCGCGGGTGATGTCGACGACGACGGCGTCGCCCGTCCCAGCAATCGCGCGCAACCGGCCGACGAGGTTGTAAACCGCCACCGTCGATCCTTTGATCGTTCGCTGCTCGGTCTGCGCGACTGATTCGGATGCGACGGAAGTAGCAAATGCGACGGCAATGGCGAGCCGGGACGGGGACATGCGCGAACTTCTCCGTGGGAGTCAGAGATTGGATACCCGTACGGCACGCATGGTTGGAATGATTCGCGCGCCGCAGGCGCCACCGGAAGCGCAGCCGCGGCCGAGAACGGACCGGGCCCGAAGGGCCCGCCGAGAACGGTTCAGTCCACGTTCTCGATCGCCCACGTCCAGTAGATGCAGTCCTCCGCGGACATGTTGCCGCGTGGCGCCAGGCGGGCATCGAGGAAACCGTACTGACCGATGTCGATCATGTACTGGCCGCGCGACACGAGCGTCCCCTGACAAACCCTCTCGGCGCCATTCTGGCCGGCAGAAAGCTGCGCCTGCAACCGCTCCACGAGATCGTTGAAGAGCTGCAATGGAATGCGGTGCTTCTCGGACGGGTATATGAACGTGAACATCGTGAGGTACGTGAGCAGCAGGGGCCAATAGTGATCGAACCGCGCGATCAGACGTTCCCAGTCGATCACGTCCGCGCAATGGCGAATGAGATGCATCACGTCCGCGCCGTCGAATCGTTCGCGCTCCATCACGAACGCCTTCTGCCACAGGAATTCCTCGACCGGCGCGATCTTGACCGGCATGCCAAGGACTTCGGCTTCGATCGCGTGGGTGAACCAACCGTCGTCCACCTTGCACACCCCATTGCCGGAGCTGAAGACGAGGTCCACGTGATCGCCCGACTGATACGCTTTCGCGAGCCAGTGCGGGAACGCGATTTCCGTGCGGTACCCGGCGTCGCGAAGCGCGTCGAGCGCGCGCTCGAGATCATCCCGTCTCAGGAAGAGATCGAAATCCTTCGTGTCCCGCACGATTCCCGTGTACTGGAGATACGCGTGCGAGCCCCCCACGAGGAACGGCACGTGCGCGTCGCTGAGGACGTGGAGCGTCCGGCGATAGAATGTGTTAGTGTCGCGACCGGGATCGTCGAGCGTGGATTGCGGCGCCATATCGACCGTACCCATGTGCAAGAGCAGGGCTAGCCAACGGCTCAGCTCGCCGACTGTGGCCCGGAATCTTCTCTGAAGAGTCGAATGACGACAAAGGGCGTTGTCCGCATCGCCGCCATCAGCGACCTCCATTACAGCAAGACCTCGCAGGGCGCGCTGCTACCGCTCTTCGCCGAGATCACCCAGGCCGCGGACGTCCTCGTGCTCGCGGGAGACCTCACGGACTACGGCCTCGCGGACGAAGCCAGGGTGCTCGCCAAGGATCTGACGTCGGCATTGAAGATTCCCGCCGTCGGCGTGCTCGGAAATCACGATTACGAAGCCGGTGAAGAGAAAGAGATCAAGAAGATTCTTCACGACGCCGGCGTTCGCATGCTCGATGGGGACACGTACGAGGTGCATGGAGTCGGCTTCGCCGGCGTGCGCGGGTTCTGTGGTGGATTCGGCCGGGGCGCGCTGGGCGCTTGGGGCGAGCCAGTGATCAAGTCGTTCGTGCATGAAGCGATCACCGAGGCGCTGAAGCTCGAGACGGCGCTTGCCCGCCTCACGAACGAGCATCGCATCGCCGTGCTGCACTACGCCCCGATCCGCGAGACGGTCGAGGGGGAGCCGCTCGAGATCTACGCCTTCCTGGGATCGAGCCGCCTCGAAGAGCCGCTGTCGCGTTACGAAGTCACGGCGGTCTTTCACGGCCACGCACACAAGGGTGCCCTCGAGGGCAAGACAGCGAAGGGCACGCCGGTCTACAACGTCTCGATGCCGCTCATGCGGCAGCAGCGGCCGGACCGATCACCATTCCATGTGCTCGAGCTGCGGTCGAGCGACGCGTTGCCCGAGCCGGACGCTATAACGGAGCGTCGTCACGCCGGACGACGCACAGACGACAAGCTCTCCGCGGGGGGTGCCGGGGGGAGTGGGGGGAGTGGGGGGAGTGGGGGAGTTCGGGGAAGCGCCTAGGGTTTCGGCCGGCCCGCCGTCCGGGCAGAAGTAGTAAGGACCCCACCCGATTCCGCGAGCTGCTTCAGGCGCTGCAGGTCGTCACGGACCATCTGCTCCGGCGACACGCCGAACAGCTTCGAGAGCATGTGACCGGGCCGTCCCCCAGGCGGCTCGTAATCCATGACGAGCCTGACTTCGGTGCCGCGTCCGCCCTGTGTCGGGACGAAATGCACCGAACCGGCGTGCGCGACGTCCGAGGCGCCCACGGTCTTCCACGCGATGAGCTCGTTCGGCACATCGTTGACGATCTCGGAGTCCCACTCGATGTGGCGTCCGGCGGGAAGCGACATCGTCCAGTGCGAGTGACGCTCGTCGCGAACCTGGACGGACTCGATGCGCTTCATGAACCGTGGAAGGTTCGTGAAGTCGTGCCAGAAGGCATACAGCGCTTCGCGCGATGCGTCGATTCGAATCGCGCGCTCCACCTTCACTGACTCGCGCGCGTCCACCGTTGCCGCGTGGCTCGCGAGGTCGTGCGGCGACCGCTCGCTCTTCGTCGCTTTGGGGACGCGGCGCGGACCGTTGACGTCGAGAACCATTGCTGTCGCCTCGCGGTGATGATCGCGCCGGTGGGGCAAAACGCGTACTGTATTCTAGCCTTGCGCGACCTCTTCCGGCGTGTGCGCGACCTCTTCCGGAGCGTGCGCGACCTCATCCGGCGTGTGCGCGACGTCCTCAGGCGCGTGCCCGAGATCAAGCGAGGCCTGCGCGAGCTCTGTGCGAAGCGTCGACGTGTTCGTTGACCTGACAAGCGACCGGATCGCGTCGATGAACCCTGTGCGCAACGGCTTGTACGTGAGCGAGATGTCGACTCGGGTCTCGGCGGGGCCCAATGGCGAAAACCGCATGAGACCGCTCGCCTTCACCGCCGAATCGGGCACGCTGTCCCACGCGATGACGGAGTTCGGCACATACTTCGAAACGGCGGCGTCCCATTCGACGGTCCGTCCGCTAGGGGAGCGCACCGCCCAGTGCGAACGCCCGTCCTGGGAATCCTCGACGCTCAACAGCGCGTCGATAAGTTTGGGAAAATTCTCGAAGTCGCGGGCGAACTCGAAGACTTCATGGATGGGTTTTTCGACCACGACGGTCATGCGCAAATCGATTGCGCGGCGGGCCGTACCCTTCCTGCGAAGCCAGCGCAGCATCACCGGCAGCGCGCTCGCGACTACTGTCGCGGCCGCTAGCCCCGTCCAGAGCTTCCCTCGAGTCCGCATGTCGATGATAGAGGGGGCAATCTCAGTGCCCGTCTAAGAACTGCTGCAGTTTTTCCAGAGCTGCGGGCAAGTCGCGGCGGCCGAGGCCGAGCCGGAAAAACGAGGTTCCATGGCCGAAGACGTTCCCGGGAAGCAGCAGGACGCTCTCCCGCTCAGCGAGCCGCCGTGAGACATCGTCCGCGTTGTGTTTGGTAAAGCGCGGGAACGCGACACTTCCCGCTGTTGGTTGCACCCACTGCACGTCATCCGTGTGTGTCGCCATGAACTCCCGCGCGCAGCGCAGGTTGCTCTCGACAATGGAGCGCGAACGGTCGAGCACGCGCTCGCGCGCGCGAAGCGCCATGAGCGCCAATATCTCGGACGGCGCGCTGCTGCAAATCGTCGTGTAATCCTTCAATCGAGCGACGCGGTCGAGCAGGCGACTGTTACGCGTCGCGAGCCAGCCGATTCGGAGTCCCGCGAGCGCGAACGACTTCGACATCACGCCGAGACTCACGGCGCTCTCGGACAAATCGGCCGCGGGTGGCAATCGCTGCTCGCGCTGGTACTCGAGGCCCCGGTAGACCTCGTCCGAGAACAACACGGCGTCCGCCGACTCCGCGATCTCGACCAGCCGCTGCTGGACGTCGCGCGCGATGTGCGCACCGGTGGGGTTGTGCGGGAAGTTGATCACGATCACGCGCGTGCGGGGCGTAACGACGTGGGCAATCTCGTCCGGGTCGAGTTGCCAGCCACGCTCGAAGCGCAGTGGCACGAGAACGGCGCGCGCGCCAATCGATCGAGCCAGGGCATGCAGCGACTGATACGCCGGCGAGACGACGATCGCTTGGTCCTCGGACGACAACATCGCGTGCATCGCGAGGAAGATGCCCTCCTCCGCGCCCGCGACGACGATGATCTGCTGGGGGCCGACTTTCTCGTACTCGCGGGCGATCTCCTCGCGGAGCGCCGGAAGTCCGAGCGACTCCGTGTAGCCGAGCGACAGATTGTCCCACCGCATCCTGGCGTCGTCGTCCGCGAGCGCCAAGAGCTCGGGCAGGGTGAACGCTTCGACGTCGGACGCGCTGAGCTGGTGACGCACCGCGAATTCCCAGCGGGCGAAGTAGCGCTCCAGCGCGAAGTCCTCGACGCGCGCGAACGTCATGGTCGCGCTCCGAATTCCCGAAGTGCCTCGGGCAGCGGCTCCGTATCCGCGCCGACGCGACCCCCCGCGGCGCGCGCCGACGCGAGCGCTTGACTCGCGGAGCCACCAATTGCCGACAGGTGGCCCATTTTTCGGCCCGCGCGTGCGCCGCGCTTTCCGTAGAGATGCAATCGAACCACCGGGTCACTCAACGCCGCCGAGAAGTCCGGGTCGCGGCCGTCGCGCCACAGATCGCCGAACAGGTTCACGATCGCCGCGGGCCGAACGACGCTGACGTCGCCGAGGGGCAGGTCGCACACCGCGCGGGTGATCTGCTCGAACTGGCTCGTGACGCAGGCCCGCTCGCTCGCGTGAAACGAATTGTGCGGCCGCGGGGCGAGCTCATTGACGAACAGATCACCCGACGTCGTCAGAAAGAGCTCGACGGCAATCAGCCCCTCGAGCCTGATCGACTCCGCGATGTCACGGCCGATGTCGATGGCGCGCGAAAGAACCGCTTTGTCCAGTGGTGCCGGCATGACGGACCACGCGAGTATCTGTCGTTCGTGGTGGTTGAGCGCGGCGGGGAAGACCGTCGTCTCGCCGCTCGGGCGACGCGCTACCATGACGGACAGCTCACCCGCGAGCATCAACACCTGTTCGGCCACGGCGGCGCGCTCGCCGAGTGCGCGCCAGGCTTCTGTCGAATCGCTTGCACGCGTCAGACGGAGCTGGCTACGGCCGTCATATCCGCCGTGACAAGCTTTCACAAACGCGTCTCCGAACGCATCGGCGGCCGCGGCGACGTCGCTCGCGCTGTTCACCGCACGATACGGCGCGACGGGGAAGCCGTGCTTTGCCAGCCAGGCCTTCTGTCGCGCGCGGTCCTGCACGATTCCGACGACGTGAGAGCTCGGACGCGCAGGGGCATACGCGCCGGCGGCGTCGATCACCGCGGTGGCAATCTGCTCGATCTCGAGCGTCACCACATCACAGTGCCGCGCCAGCTCGCGCGCGGCGTCCACGTCATCGAAGCGCGCGGTGACGCAGCGATCGGAGACAGGAGAAGCGGAACACTCCGGATCGGGGTCGAGAACGTGGATGCGATAGCCCATCGAGCGCGCGGCGAGCGCGGTCATGCGACCGAGCTGGCCGCCGCCGAAGATGCCGATGGTCGAACCAGGCGGGATCACGCGCCAGAATCGCGTAGCACTTCGGCGGTGCGGCTCTCGCGCCACTTCCGCAGGCGCTCGCGGATCTCGGGACGGCCCCGCGACACGATCGCGGTGGCCGGCAGCGCCGCGTTGGCGGCCCCCGGCTCACCGATCGCAAGCGTCCCTACCGGAACACCACGCGGCATCTGTGAGATAGACAGGAGCGCGTCCAACCCGTCGAGGGCGGTCGCGGCAATCGGCACGCCTAGCACCGGCAGCAGCGTCTTGGACGCGACCATGCCCGGCAGGTGCGCCGCGCCACCCGCAGCCGCGATGATGACCTCGAGGCCGCGCTCTTCAGCGGTCGACGCGTACTCGAACATCCAGTCCGGAGTGCGATGCGCGGATACGATACGTACCTCATGAGGTACTTCGAGCCGCTTCAGTATCTCCGCCGCGGCGTCC
>DATBRO010000223.1:0-4142 GCA_036560265.1 Gemmatimonadaceae bacterium
TACGCGACGTTCGTACTCCAGGGCGGCGCGGGCGACGGGAGTGACATCGTCGCGCAGTTCAATTCCTCCTGGACCGTGCGCGTGTATCGCGACGATCTGTTGCAGATCCAGGTGGACGGCACGCACGGCAGCGCGGTGGCCGGGTTGCGCGAGTGCAGGATGCAGCCGCGCGAGAGAACTCCCCGACCCGTGTGGAATCCCGACGTGCCGAACCCGTTCGACTTCTACGAGCAGTGGGAAGACGTGACGGACAAGACGCCGTTCGATAACGCGTTCAAGGTGCAGTGGGAGATGTTTCTGCGGCACGTGGCGTCCGACGAGCCCTTCATCCATGACTTCCTGGAGGGCGCCAAAGGCGTTCAGCTCGCGGAGCTCGCGTTGCAGTCCTGGGCCGACCGCCGGTGGGTCGATGTTCCAGAGATCGTCCTCGCGGACAATGGGAACAGGGAAGAAGGAAGGGGGAATGACGCGCGTCGTTCGGCTACCGCGCGCTGACCGTTCGCTGGCGTCGTACACGCTGCGCGAAACGCCGGCGTGGCCGCGCTCCGATGCGCCCATCAGATCTCGAGTGGCCTACGCCGCGGCGCACGTCGTATGCGATCCGCTCGCGGATGCGGATCCGCTCTCCGACACGCCGATCGATTGGGACGCCACGCTCGCGTATCGGCGGCACCTGTGGTCGCTGGGCCTCGGAGTCGCGGAAGCGATGGACACTGCCCAGCGCGGAATGGGCCTTGGCTGGACGACGGCGCGCGAGCTGATACGGCGATCCATCCAAGAGGCGGGCGCCGTCGGAGGAAGAGTCGCTTCGGGAGCCGGCACAGATCATCTCACGCCCGGGAAGCGCGAGACAATCGAGGACGTGGAGCGTGCCTACGAGGAGCAAGTCGCGTGGATCGAGCAGCACGGGGGTCGAGTGATCCTGATGGCGAGTCGCGCGCTCGCGCGCGTGGCGCGCACCGCAGACGACTACCGCCGCGTATACGCGACCATTCTCCGGCAGGTGCGAGAGCCCGTCATTCTGCACTGGCTGGGCGACATGTTCGACCCTCAGCTCACCGGGTACTGGGGTGCGCGGAATGTCGCCGAGGCGATGGAGACCTGTCTCTCGATCATTGCAGAGCATCGCGCCAAAGTCGACGGCGTGAAAGTCTCGCTCCTCGACGCGGCACGCGAGATCGAGATGCGAGGCCGTCTACCAGATGGCGTGCGCATGTACACTGGCGACGACTTCGACTACGATCGGCTGATCCTGGGCGACGATCGCGGCTACAGCGACGCGTTGCTTGGTATCTTCGACGCCATCGCGCCCGCGGCGTCCGTTGCGCTGCACGCGCTCGACGACGGCGACGTCGCGCGCTATCGCGCGATTCTCGCTCCTACCGTGCCCCTGTCGCGGCACATCTTCCAACCGCCGACGTACGCTTACAAAACGGGAATCGTTTTTCTCGCCTACCTCAACGGCCATCAGACGCACTTCCGTATGATCGGCGGCGCCGAGAGCTCGCGATCGGTCGTGCATTTGGCGGAGCTGTTTCGCTTGGCGGATTGCGCGGGTTTGCTCACCAATCCTGAGTTGGCGATCGACCGAATGACGCGCGTGCTGGCTCTGGCCGGGATCGAGCAGCCGTGACCGGCGCCGTGACCAAAAGAGGCCCGGCCGAGATTGCGCCCTTACGGGACGTCGCGCGGCTGAGCTTCAACCAGGTCACGTCGGACCGCGTGAGCCTGCCCGAGATGGTCGAGGCGTGCGCGCGCCACGGCATACCGTACGTCAGTCTCTGGCGGCACAAGATCGCCGAGACGGGACTCGACGCATCGGTGCGTCTCCTCCGCGATGCCGGCCTCCGCGTCTCGAGTGTATGCCGCGGCGGAATGTTTCCGGCCGCGACTCGCGCTGAACGCGAGCAGCGCATCCAGGACAATCTTCGTGCCGTGGACGAAGCGGCTGCGCTCGGCGCGCCGGTGCTCGTGCTGGTATGCGGAGCGGCGGCCGATCGCGACATCGCCGCCGCGCGTCAGATGGTCGAAGACGGAATCGCCTGCATCGTTCCGTATGCAACTGAGCGGCAAGTGACGCTTGGGATCGAGCCGTTGCATCCGGCGTTCGCCGCCGAGCGTTCCTGCATCACCACGCTGCGCGAGGCCCGGCTGCTCGCGGAGAAACTCGATCGCAAGACCGTGGGAGTGGTTGCGGATGTGTACCACATCTGGTGGGATCCCGAGGTCCACGCGGAAATCGAGCGATGTACCGGCAGGCTGCTCGGATTTCACGTGTCGGACTGGCTTGCTCCCGCGACCAATGTCCTGATGAATCGCGGCATGATGGGCGACGGCGTCATCGAGCTGAGGCGGCTGCGAGAGTCCGTCGAGCGTGCAGGGTGGAGTGGTCCCATCGAAGTCGAGATCTTCAACGAAACGGTTTGGAACACACCGATCGACGAGCTGCTCCCGCGGTTGAAGGAACGGTTTCTGTCGTGCGTGTGATCTCGTATCGGATGCGGCCCGCGGCCATGTCCGTAGTTATGCCCGCCGTTATGTCCGCCGTCATGTCCGCCGTCATGTCCGCCGTCATGTCCGCCGTCATGTCCGCCGTCATGCCTGTCCTGCTGACCGCACAATCAGCGCGGCCTGTCCAGCTGAGCATTACATGGGATTCGGTGGCAGCAGGTGTGTGGCGGGCGAGGGTGGGGGTGCTGAATAGCGCGAGTCTGCTCGCTGCCGCCGGCGTTCAGCCGCGACGCCAGGCCCTGCGCGACATGGCCACCGTGAAGTTTCCACTCGACAGCCAAAGCATTCAGGCAATGGCCTTCGACGCAAAAGTGTTCGTCCGCATACCGTTGGAGGCGACGGAACAGCTGTACGGCCTGGGGCTCAACTTCAAGAACGTGCAGCAGCGCGGCGCGGTGAAGCAGCTGCATGTCGATCACTATGGCGGCACGGACAACGGCCGCACGCATGCGCCGGTTCCGTTCTACGTCTCGAGTGCCGGCTACGGAGTCTTGATCAATGCCGCGCGGTACATCACGGTATACGCGGGAACGGCGGTGCGTGCCGACAGCAAGCACCCGCCACCCGTGAAGGATCGCAACACTGACAGGAGCTGGACGTCGGCACCGCGCTCCGATGCCGTCGAGGTGTTGGTCCCTGCGTCGGGCCTCGAACTGTACGTATTCGGCGGGCCGACGCCGCTCGACGTGGTCCGCCGCTACAATCTCTATTCGGGCGGTGGCGTGCTCCCGCCCAAGTGGGGACTCGGCTTTCATCACCGGCTGCCGACGCGCTTCACCTCCGAGCAAGTGCTGCGCGAAGTTGATGAATTCGCGGCGCGAAGCTTCCCGCTCGACGTGGTCGGACTCGAGCCTGGATGGCAGAGCGCCGCCTATCCCGGCACGTTCGTCTGGGACTCGACGCGCTACCCGGACGCGGCAGGTTTCATGCGCCAGATGCAATCACGCCACGTGCGGGTGAATCTCTGGATCAATCCGTACGTCGCGCCGACCGCGCCGTTCTTCGAAGCCATCAAGCCGTTTGCCGGATCGCATACCGTGTGGACTGGACTCGTCCCCGACTTCACGTCTGCGCAGGTGCAAAAGATCGTGCTCGACTTTTTCCGCAAAGAGCACCTGGACCTCGGCGTGAGCGGTTACAAGATCGACGAAGTCGACGGATACGACCGCTGGCTGTGGCCCGACCACGCAGTCTTTCCGTCGAGGCTGTCCGGAGAGCAGATGCGGCAGATCTACGGTGTCACCCTTCAGCGAGTCACCGCGACGATGTTTCGCGAGCGCAACCAGCGAACCTACGGACTCGTTCGGGCGTCCAACGCCGGCGCCGCATGGCTTCCGTATGTGATCTACAACGACTACTACAGCCATCCCGATTTCATCACAGCACTCGTGAGCAGCAGCTTCATTGGCGTACTGTGGACGCCGGAAGTGCGTTCCTCTCGCACGGCGGAGGAGTGGCTGCGGCGAATGCAGTCGGTGTGTTTCTCGCCAATGGCGATGCTCAACGCGTGGGCCGACGGCACCAAGCCCTGGACATTCCCGGAAGTGGCGGACGCGGTGCGCGACGTCATGCAGCTTCGCATTCGCCTGCTCCCGTATCTCTACAGTGCGTTCGCGCAGTATCACTTTCGC
>DATBRO010000224.1:0-15007 GCA_036560265.1 Gemmatimonadaceae bacterium
GCCGAGAAAGAGTTCGGAAGGATTCGCGACGGCCTCGAGGCCGCGCTCGGTCATCCGAAAGACGCCGATTTCGTCCACGCTGCCGAACCGATTCTTCGTCGCGCGGAGGATACGGTGATCGAGCGTACTTTCGCCCTCGAAGTACAGCACGGTGTCGACGATGTGCTCGAGCGTCTTGGGGCCCGCGATGCCGCCCCCTTTGGTGACGTGTCCGACGACGAAGACCGTCGTCCCGCTGTCCTTCGCGAATCGCATGAGTCGCGCGGCGCATTCGCGCACCTGGCCAACATTTCCGGGCGCACCCTCGAGATCGGCCGTGTACAGCGTCTGAATGGAGTCGACGATCAGCACGTCGGGTCGGCGCGCGCTCGCGGTGCCGAGCACGATCTCGAGATTCGTCTCGGTCAGCAGCTCCACGTCGCCGGCCGTTTCATCCAACCTGTCCGCGCGCAGCCGCACCTGGAGCGGCGATTCCTCGCCGGACGCATATAGCGCGCGACGACCGCTCTGCTGGAGTCGCGCCGCCACCTGGAGGAGCAGCGTGGACTTTCCGATTCCCGGCTCGCCACCCACGAGGATCATCGAGCCCGGCACGATCCCTCCGCCGAGCGCGAAGTCGAACTCCGCGAGCCCGGTTTTCCATCGCGGCGATTCGGAGCCGGCGACGTCGCGCAGCTTGGGCGTTTCGGTTACAGGTCCGCCCCGGCGATGCGCTTCTCGCTTCCCACTTCCCGCTTCTCGCTTTCCGCTGAGCTCTTCGACCAGCGTATTCCATTCGCCGCACGTATCGCAGCGTCCGGCCCACTTGGCGTGCTCCGCGCCGCATTCCGAGCAGCGGTAGACGGTCCTTGCTTTCGGACTCACGTGCTTGCTTGCCGTGGACTCCAGTTCGCGAACCGCGTGTAGTGCTTGTAGAAGTGAAGGTTCACGATGCCGGTGGGGCCGTTACGTTGCTTGCCGACGATCAGCTCCGCTTTGCCTTCGATGGAGTTGCCGTCCTTGTCGACAGGACCCTCGTACATTTCCTGTCGGAACAGGAACATGATAAGGTCCGCGTCCTGTTCGATGGCACCGGATTCACGCAGGTCGGATAATTGTGGCCTGTGATCCCCCGACCGTTGTTCCGGCGCGCGCGACAGCTGCGACAGCGCTACCACGGGAATGTTCAGCTCCTTCGCGAGCGCTTTCAATCCACGCGAGATCTGACTGACTTCCTGTTGCCGGCTTTCCGCATTCGACGGCCCCTGCATCAGCTGCAGATAGTCGACGATCAGTAATCCGATTCCGGAGTCGGCCTTGAGCCGGCGTGCCTTCGAGCGCATCTCGAGCAGCGTGATTCCGGGCGAGTCGTCGATCCAGATTGGCGCCGCGCTCAAAATGCCGGCGGCCCGCGCGAGCATCGGGAATTCGTCGTCGCGGAGCAGCCCGCGCCGCAGGCGTTGCGAATCGACGCGTGCCTCACTCGTGAGCATGCGCTGCACGAGTGATTCCTTGCTCATCTCGAGCGAGAAGAACGCGACAGGAACATGGTCTTCGATCGCGGCGTGCTGCGCGACGTTGAGACAGAACGCCGTCTTTCCCATCGACGGACGCGCGGCGACGATGATGAGATCGGCGGGCTGGAACCCCGACGTCAAGTCGTCGAGATCGTCAAAGCCACTGGCGACACCGGTGATCGTCTTGCCGCCACGCTGAAGTGCCTCGATGCGCTCCATCGTCGGCCACAGCAGCTCCTTGATCCGCATGAAGCCGTCGGGCTTCCGCTGCTGCGAGACGTGGAAAATCTTCGACTCGGCCTGATCGAGCAGATCGGCGGCGGTGCTCTGCCCCGAGAAGGCGTCGTGGACGATCTGGGTCGAGACCTGAATGAGCGACCGCAGGATCGCCTTCTCGCGCACGATCTCCGCGTGGTACTCGACGTTCGCCGCGGTCGGCACGGCATCGACGAGGTAACCGATGTAATCCTTCCCGCCCGCGGCTTCGAGCTCGCCCTTGCGCGACAACTCGTCGGAGAGCGTGAGCGGGTCTACGACACTGCCGCGCTCGGTGATGGACACCATCGCCCGGAAAATCCGGCGATGGCGCTCCGCGTAGAACATGGAATCGTCCACGGTCTCGGCCGCGCGGACGATCGCGTCCTGGTCCATGAGCATCGCGGACAGGACCGCTTGTTCTGCGTCTTCGGAGTATGGCGGCTGCCGATCCCGAAAGGGATCACGGCTCAGCGATGGAGCGATCGAGTATTCGACGGACGAGCTGGACATCTTCCCAAGTGGGGCGCTTCCAGGAAGGGTTGCGCAATAAGGCGGCCGGATGATACGTGACGATCAGCGGCACACCATAGTACCGGTGCACCTGGCTTCGGAGTTTTCCGATCGCCAGCTTCGTCTGCAAGAGAGTCTGCGCAGCGAACGTGCCGAGAGCAAGGATTGCTTTTGGCCGGATCAGCTCGAACTGGCGGACGAGATACGGGCTGCAGGCGGTTACTTCGTCCGGCATTGGATTGCGATTACCGGGCGGACGATGCTTCAAGACGTTGCAGATGAATACGTCGTCGCGCTTTAGATCGACGGCCGCGAGAATCTTTGTGAGCAGCTGGCCGGCGGCGCCCACGAAAGCGAGGCCTTTCTCATCTTCCGTGGCGCCCGGCGCCTCGCCGACGATCATGAGAGCCGCGTTCGGATTTCCCTGGCCGGGCACCGGGTTCGTCGCGGTTGAATACAAGGGGCATTTCGTGCATGACGCCACCGCGCTTGCCACGGCGTCCAGCGAGTCGAGGCTTGCCATAGCGCCACCGAACAACTCGCGCGCGCCGGTGCCGACGGAGAGACCTGGGGCGGGAAGCGGGACGCGGGACGCGGGACGCGGTGCCTCGTTTTCCACCTTACCCTGCTCGCCTCCCGCTTCCCGCTTCCCGCTGAACGGCGCCGCGCCAGCGTCGCGAAGCACGTCGCGCCAATCGGACGAACGGGCAGCCGACTTCTTCGGCATCGCGCCGACGAGCTTCAGTACGTCGTCGACGTTCAATTGATCGAGCACCAGCTCGCGCTCGCCGGCTTCTTTGCGCTGCTCGAGGTAACGCCGGAGCTGCTCCCTAGCGTCCATTCGCGATCCGCTCCACGCGGTCGAGAATTGCGTCCGCGACATCGGTCTTCGACAGAAGCGGAAGAACCTCTTCCGCTCCGGCACGATCGATCAACGTGACGCGATTCGTGTCGACTCCAAACCCAGCTCCCGGTTCCGTAGCGTCATTCACGACGATCAAATCCAGCGACTTGTCGCGCAGCTTCTTCTTGCCGTTCGCGACGGCGTCGTCGGTCTCGAGCGCAAAACCAACCACGATCGTCTTTGGACCCCGGCGGGAGATTGTGGCGCTCAAGATGTCCGTCGTGTGCTCCAGCGTGAGCACCGGCGCTTCCTTGCCCTTCTTGATTTTGGATTTTGCGGTTGAGACCGGGCGGAAATCGGATGGCGCCGCCGCCATGATCAGCACGTCCGCTGCCGGCACGAGCTCCTCCACGGCGCGAGCCATCTGCTCCGTGGTGTCCACGTGACGCAGCGCCGGGCCCGTAGGTGGCATGACCGATAGCGGGCCGGCAATGAGCGAGACCTCAGCGCCGCGCCGCCATGCGGACGACGCGATGGCCACACCCATCTTGCCCGAGCTATGGTTCGAGACGAATCGGACCGGATCGATCGCCTCCCTCGTCGGGCCGGCTGTCACGACCACGCGTTGGCCGGCGAGCGTGCTCGAACCCGCGAGCTCGAGCAGACGCCCCACGTGCGCGAAGATCGTTTCCGGCTCCGGCATGCGGCCCGGTCCCTCGCCCTCACCCGCGGCCAGCATTCCCTCCTCGGGATTCAGAATGCGATAGCCGATCTCGCGGAGATGCTGGACGTTCGTTTGCGTCTGCGCATGCGCCCACATGTGATCGTTCATCGCGGGCACCAGCAGCACTGGCGCTTTCGTCGCGAGCAATACCGCCGTGAGGAGATCGTCGGCCTGTCCGGTGGCAGCGCGCGCGAGAAAATCAGCAGTCGCAGGCGCGACGACGATGCCGTCCGCCGCCTTCGCCAATTTGATGTGCTCGAGCGCCCTGCCCGAATCAAACAACCCTGTGTGAGCGGAACGCCCCGTGAGCGCTTCGAACGTGATGGTGCTGACAAATTCGGTCGCCGACCGCGTCAGCACCGTGTCGACCGCGGCACCCGCTTTCGTGAGCAGACGGGCCAGCCACGCCGACTTGTAGCTCGCGATGCCGCCGGTGACACCGAGAAGAACCGTGCGGCCGTCGAAGGGGCGCACCGGCGGTGGGGTTACTCGCCGCCGACGCGGCGGCGCGGGACCACACGATAGCTGATGCCGCCCTTCGCGAGCTCTTCGAGCGAGCGCGTCGTCAGCTTTTTCTCACCCATCGCTGAACGATCCCGCGGAAACTCGTTCAGCAGCCGCGAATACTTCGCCGCAACGAGCACTCCGAGATACTTGTTCGCGGCGTGCCGCGCGATTTCTACTGGCGTAAACACTCTCATGTCCTTGTTCCTTCATTGCTGGTGCGTGATTCAATCTCGCGCTCGAGCTGATCGATCAGCAGCGCGACCTGTGTGCGAAGTCCAACCACCCGTTCCCTGCTCGACACCTCGGCGTCGATAATCGAACCAATCCGTTTTACCGCCACGTCGAGATTGTCGTTCACAACGACGTACTCGTACTCGTCTACCGACTGCAGCTCCTGTAGCGCCGACTGCAACCGGTCCGCGAGCTCCTGCGGTGACTCGGTCTGACGCATGCGAAGGCGCTCGAGCAGCACGTCCGCCGACGGCGGCAGAATGAAGATGGTCACCGCCTGAGGAAACACCTTCGTGAATTGCACGGCACCCTGGACGTCGATGTCCATGAGCACGTGCTTTCCAGTGCCGAGAACCCGGAGTACCTCGCTTCGCAGCGTCCCGTAGAGGTTGCCGTGCACCTCCGCGGACTCGGCGAACTCGCCTCTCTCCCGTTTGGTGAGAAACTCGGTACGTGATATAAAGTAATAGTCTTTCTCGTGAATCTCGCCTGGGCGCGGCTGCCGCGTTGTGCAGGAGACCGAGTAGCCGATGTCCTTCCGCCCAGCCAGAAGGGCCTTGGCGATCGTGGTCTTTCCGCCGCCGGAAGGGGCGGAAAGGATGATCGGGAAGGCTGTCACTCGAGGTTCTCCACTTGCTCTCGAATGCGCTCGAGCTCCTCCTTGATGGCGACCACGTCACGAACCATGACCGCGTCGTTCGCCTTGGATCCTGTCGTGTTTGCTTCGCGAAGCAGCTCCTGAAGCAGAAAGCCGAGTCGCTTGCCAACACCTTCGGTGCCGTTTCCCGCGATCGCCTCTCGAAACGCCGCGAGGTGCGATTGAAAGCGCTCCAGCTCTTCGCCGACGTCGAGCCGGTCAGCGAGAATCGCGATCTCCTGCGCCAGACGCTGCTCGTCGAGTTGGACTCCCGCTGCTAGCTCCGCGATGGCGGTCTTGAGGCGGTCCCGTTGCTCCACGAGCCGCTGCGGAGCACGATCGGCCAGTCGTTTCACAGCCGCGTCCACGATCGCGATTCGATCGGCGAGGAACGCCGCGAGCCGACCCCCCTCCGCTTCCCGGCTCGTCCCCAAAGCGGCCACGGCGCGATCAACGATCGCGACCAGTTCCGCCGCGTTTCCTTGATCTTCCTCCGCTTCACCGGAAATCACGTCCGGCATGCGCAGGACGGTCGCTAGATCGATCGGACCCTCCAACACGTACCGCTGTTTGAGATCGCGCAGCCGCTGGACGTACGAGCTGAACCGGCCTTCGTCGATGACGACGTCCGCGCCGTGAGACCGGTCGATGCGCGCTGTAACCGTCACGTGGCCGCGGCTGATGGAGCGTCGCAAGGCGTCTCGAACCTCTCCCTCCCAGCGGGAGAGTGAGGATGGAAGCTTGATCGACGGGCTGAAGAATCGATGGTTGACGGACCGGATCTCGACCGACACACGCGCCGTGCCGACGGCGCCGTCCGCAGTCCCGAACCCCGTCATGCTCCGAATCATATGAGGGCGCCTAAGTTACGGCGTGACAACGACATTTGTCAACGCAAAGCGAGAGCGAGCGCTTCATACACGCCTCGCGCGAGCTAATTCCAGAACTCCCATCGAACGCCGTAAATGTTGGTCATTCGGGGCAAACGATAACCCGGGATCTGCGAGTATCGCTCACCAAGAATGTTGCGGAAGTTCCAAAAGACTTCGGCGGTCAGAATCCGCACTTGTATGAGCGTGGAGATTGTCCGATAGCCGGACAAGCGAGTCGCCCCGCTTGAGTCGGGCCACAGGGAGCTCGAGCGATACTCGTGCGACGCTGAAGCGAGCAGGTGGAAGTTGCCGCTGGGAAAGCGGTCGATGAGCGACGTGCTGACGTAGAGCTCACTTCGCGTCTGATACTTTGGCCGGTAGAACGTGCCCGTGTCGCTCCACTGAACGGCCTGCGCGTCCGCATATATCGCCTTCCAAATTCGGCCACGCACGGTGGCAAACACACCCTGCGCTGACGTGTCAGTTGTGGGCTGCGTCTGCCGCCGGAAGATCACCGGTGCGTCGAGCAACACGGCGTCGCGTCTGAGCAATCCACCGCTTACCCATGTGTCTCGTAGACGAAGTCCCGCCTCGACGCGCATGAACGTCGCGCCTGGAAGCGAGGCGGAGACAGACTTCGGCTGCTCCTTACCAGCTGCGCCCGCGAAAAAGAGGAAACTGACCGGGCGAATGACAGCCGACGCGTCCAATCGCCGAGTGGAGTCGAGGCTGCGTCCGTCGGCGAGCACCGACAGCGTGAGAAGTCGGGTATCGAGGCCGACGCGCGCCGAAGGCGTTGCGACGCGGCGGAATAACCCGGCGCGATATCGCTGCGTGACGCTCGCGTGCACGGGCCCAAAGGAATATCCGCCAGTGAGCACGTACTGCGAGCGAAAGCGGCTCGTGTCTGCGACCGCAGCCGTGGTGGAAGTGGCCTTCTGTCCGCCGAACGCAATCTTCGATGCGCTCGCCAGTCCCTGCACCCAGGCGCCTTTGTCGGAATTGCCCCATCCAAAGCGAGCGTACGCGTCCGAACGTGTGCTTTCCGTGGCGGGGATTGTATCGCGCCTCGGCTCCGTAATCGTGCGACCCCGGTTGCGATCACCCCGCAACAGGAACGCATCGGCACTCCACCCTTTTCGCGCGATACCGACGCGCGCGAGAACACCAAGTTGATCGCTGCTCTCCACCGTGCGCCCGGGGGCGGTTCCATATTGCTGACCGGCGACCTGCAAAGCCTCACCGTGTTGGTATCGGCGGCCAAACAGGCCACGATACAGATTGGTGCTCTGGTCGCCCGTGTAGATGTCAGTGCGCGAATACGGTGTCGTCCGATCGACGCGCCAACTCCGGAGATAGATGCGAATCTCCGACGCACCCCGCTCGACACGAAGGTCGTCAAGTGCCCAGAGCGGGATTTGCGTGAGATCCCAGATGCCGCGCATCCGTGGATCGAGCTCCTCGAGCTCGAGGCCGTCGAGAAAGACGCGCACTCGCCCAGGGTCGCCGAGGAACACGCCGATCTGCGGTTCCGAGATCCAGTACGATCGGATAGTGGTGACGCCGGGAATCCGCTCGAGCAGGTCCTGAACGGTCAACGCGCCCGTCGAGAATAGGTCGCGTCGGTCCCACACGAAGCTTCCGCTCGGATCCGCAAGCACCGGTGCTTCCGCCGTCGTAAGCGGCGGCTTGATCGTATCGCGCACGACGCGCGCGGTGTCGCGACGTACCAAGCTGTCGCGCTGAAGCATCGAATCCGCGCGGGCTGGAAGCGCGACACGCACTTCTTTCGTCGTGTCGCGTTTAGCCGTCGAGTCCCGACGCCCAGAGATCGTGTCCGTCGGGCTGCGGGCCGTGTCGCGCTTCGTGCGCGTTGTGTCGCGCACCTGGGCATGCGCCACCGAGTGCAAAACGGCCCCGACCACAAGGCCGAGGCCGACGCGACGCGCGAGACTGATCGCGGTGCGAATCAGCCGGCCCCCGGCGCTCCGGCCCGACCCCGGACGAACTCGACGAACGTTCCGACTGGTACGCCGGTCGGACCGGCAGGCAGCGTCACGAGATCGCTCTCGCTGTACGCTGTGCCCGCGATGTCGAGATGGACCCATGGATACCCTTCGGCGAATTCCTTCAAAAAGAGCGCTGCCGTAATTGTACCCGCGGGACGCCCACCGGAGTTTTTGACGTCGGCTATGTCCGACTTGATGAGGGGCTTGTAGTCGTCCCACATCGGGAGCGGCCATCCCGGTTCCGACGCGCGCTTGCCGGCCGCCAGCACCTCTTGGACGATCGCGTCCTCGCTGCCCATGACGCCGGTCGCGGTGTGACCGAGCGCGATGACGCAGGCGCCCGTGAGCGTCGCGGCATCGATCACCACCGCCGGCGAGAACCGTTTCGCGTACGTCAGGACGTCTGCCAGGACCAGCCGGCCTTCCGCGTCGGTGTTGATGATCTCGATATATTTGCCATTACTGGCTTGCACGACATCGCCGGGCTTCACTGCCGTGCCCGATGGCATGTTGGTCGTCGAGCCGACGAGACCAACCACGTTGACCGGAAGCTTCAACTGTCCGATTGCTTCCATCGCGCCGAGAACGCCGGCGGCGCCGCACATGTCGAATTTCATGTACTCCATCCCCTGCGCGGGCTTGATGGAGATGCCGCCGGAATCGAAGCACAGTCCCTTCCCGACGAGCGCGATCGGCGGTTTGTCGCCACCATTGCGATACTCGAGCACAACGAGCTTCGGATCCTGCGGCGTTCCCTGCGCGACGGCGAGAAACGAGCCCATTCCCTCCTGCTCCATCTCGGCGCGGCCGAGCACCGTGAGCCGCATGCCGTGACGGTTGGCGATCTCGCGCGCGGTCTCGGCGAGATACTCCGGCGTGCAAACGTTCCCGGGCAGGTTTCCGAGACGACGCGCCAGCGAGTGTCCATCGCCAATCGCCCGTCCGCTTTCGATCTCCTGCGGCGCCGTGGGGCTGCTCGCTAGAACGACGACTTCCGTTAGAGACGCCCTGCGTTCGTCATCGGGGGGCGGCGTCTGGAACTCCTTCATCTCCCACGATCCCGCGAGCGCGCCCAGCGTGAGTGCCTCGACGTCGCCCGCGAACAGGTCGCCGGCGTAGATCGCGAGACGGCCGAAGCCCGCCTGATTCGCCCGCCGTGCGGCGATCGCTGCGGCGCGCTTCAGCGAGGCGAGGCGATCCGAGACTTTCCCCATCCCGACGAGCAACAAGCGCTCGACACCGGTTTCGGCGCCGAGCAGATGCAGCGTCTCGTCGCGAGAGCCGCGAAAATCGCGCGCAGAAATCACTCGCTGAACGGCTGCGGCGACGGCCGGGTCCAGCGATCCCAGCGAGGGTGCTCCCGCGCCCTGCTCGAGCAGCAGTGCAAGCGCGGGTGTGCGCAGGGTGCCAAGGTCCGACGAACCTGCTGAGATCTTCACCATTTCGTGTGCTTGGGGCTACGCCGACATGCCCTTGATCATTTGGTCGGCAAAGGCGGAGGTCGAGACCTCCGTGGCACCAGGCATCTGGCGCGCCAAGTCGTACGTCACGCGCTTCGACTTGATCGCGTTCTCCAAGCCGCGCACGATCAAGCGTCCGACGTCGTCCCAACCCATGTACTCGAACATCATAACGCCGGACAGAATCACGCTTCCCGGATTCACCTTGTCCTGACCGGCATACTTCGGCGCGGTCCCGTGGGTGGCTTCGAACACCGCCAGGCCATCGCCGACGTTGCCGCCCGGAGCGATGCCGAGGCCGCCCACCTGCGCGGCCGCGGCGTCGGAGATGTAATCCCCATTCAAGTTCGGCGACGCAATAACGGAATACTCGTCGGGTCGCAGCAATAGTTGCTGGAACATCGCGTCCGCGATGCGGTCCTTGATGACGACGGCGTCGGCCCGCGCCTGCCCACCGGCCTTGCCAAGATCGGCCTCGGTGCACGTGCTCTCGGAGAACTTGTCGCGCGCGACCTCATATCCCCAATCGCGAAAAGCGCCCTCGGTGAACTTCATGATGTTCCCTTTGTGGACGAGCGTCACCGAAGGGAGGTTGTTCTTGAGCGCGTAGCGAATCGCCATCTCGACCAGTCGCTTCGAGCCGAATTCGGACATGGGCTTGATCCCTATGGCCGAACGCGCGCGCGTGTCCTTGCCAAACTCCGACTTTATGAACGCCCGAAGCTTTTCAGCTTCGGGCGATCCCGCCGCCCACTCGATCCCCGCATAAACGTCTTCGGTGTTCTCGCGGAAGATCACGACGTTCAGCTTCTCGGGTTCCTTCATCGGATTGCCGACGCCCTCGAAGTAGCGTACGGGACGGATGCAGGCGTACAGATCGAGAACCTGCCGGAGCGTGACGTTCAGCGAGCGGATTCCGCCGCCGACGGGAGTCGTCAACGGGCCTTTGATCGAGACGCGGAAGTCCTGCATCGCGTCCACGGTCTCCTGCGGCAGCCAGTCGCCATGCGCCTTGAAGGATTTTTCGCCCGCGAAAACTTCCATCCAGCGAACGCGCCGCTCCCCCTTGTAGCATTTCTCGACGGCGGCATCGAAAACCCTTGCCGAGGCCCGCCAGATATCCGGGCCCGTGCCGTCGCCTTCGATGTACGGCACGATTGGATTCTCAGGAACGCGAAGGGAGCCGTTCTCGTAGCCGATGCGCTCGCCGTCAGAAGGGACCTTCGAAAGCTTGTAGGTCGGCATTCGAGTTGTGTGGGAGTGCCCGGGGCGGGACTCGAACCCGCAAGGCCGTGAGGCCGGAGGATTTTGAGTCCTCTGCGTCTACCAGTTCCACCACCCGGGCGGCGAGCACCAATCTAGCAGCACCGCGCGCGCGCGAGCTACCGCACTACATCAGAATGGCGGTCGCTGCCTTGGCCGTGGCTCCGGCATGTCACCCTCGAGCAGCTGCATGCGGCGCTGCCGCATCTGCTCCAGGCGTCGTCGCACCTGTTCCTGGAGCGCCATGTATTTGGCGCGCTGGATGGGCGTCATGATCGTGGCGAGATCGCGCTGCTCCGCCTCGAGCAACTGCACGCGACGTTTCTGAATGTCGACCATGTTTTGTAGCAGCTGGTCCACCCGCGTCGCGTCGGCCGACTGCGAGTTTCGAATCGACGCACGCAACGAGAGCCGAGCGTCGCGCTCCTCGATCTGTAACTGACGACGCTGCTGCTCGTAGCGCTGCGACACCGGTCCAAGCCGGGCCATTTGGCCCTCGGACAACCCGACCCGCTGACGCACGAGGCGCGCGAATCCTTGGCGGATCTGTCCCTCGAGTCGAGCCCTGCCAGCGGAATCGGGCCCGCGCTGACGCTGCGCGAGCGCTCCAGGACCGATGTCCTGCTGCGCTCCCGCCGAGACAACGCCGAGCGCCAGGGCGAGTCCCCCGACGAAGCGAAGTGCGATCACTGGCTGCCTCGAACAGCGGGAGCGACGACATCGGTCTCGGTCGGAGTCACAGCCTCGAGACTCCCCAATTCATCGAGCAGCGCACGGAGCTCCGTGTCCGACAGATCGTGCAACGTCTCACCAAGCGCCAACTCCGAGGCCACATGGGGCGACTGCCGCACCACGGCCGACGTGGAGCCGACAACCACGGGTGCAAGGCTCGGAACGAGCGCGACACTCGAATCGCCCATTGGCGCGTGAATGGCGATCCGCTTCGACCCGCCGCCGTGGTCGCGCGTTGTCAGGTTGGACAGTAGCGCCGCACCGCCGGCAAGCAGCACGATCGCGGCCGCGACGCGGAGCTGCGTCGAGTGCATCGCGCGCTGCCACATGGAAGGCGCGCGATACCGCGGCAGGGCCGCCACGATTCGGGCCGCATTGAGGCGCGGAGTCACGGATACCGCTAGAACCTGGCGCAGGATCCCAAGCTCGGAGCGACACTCCTCGCAGGCGCGTACGTGCGCCTCGACTTTGGCGCGCAACGCCGCCTCCAGCCGATCGTGGAGCAGATCGGGCAACAGATCCTTCATCGTCGCATCTGCACAGTTACGCATCGAGAAACTCCTTGATCGCGCGCATCGCGTTGTGATAGTGCACGCGCGCAGCACCCTCGGTCGTGCTCACCGCTTTCGCGATCTCCTTGTACGACATGCCCTCCGTCACTCGCAACACGAACACCTCGCGCTGCGTCGGCGTCAGCCGCTCGATCGCTTGGCGCACCCGCGCCTGCACTTCGTCCGCAACCAGCTCATCCAACGCGTCGAACTCCGTCGAAGCATCGTCTTCGTTGATCTCCATTCCCTGCGGCCGGCGTCGTTCCACGCGCCGGCGGTCCATCAGCAATCTTCGTTCGATCGTGAAGAGCCAGGTTCGAAACGAGCTTTCACCGCGAAAACCATCCAGCGATCCGAACGCCCGCACGAAAGTATCCTGCACCAGTTCGTCGATATCATCGCGCGCACCGCAACTTGCAGCGAATCGTGCGAGCGCCGACGAATGCCGCTGGACCAGCTCGGCCGCCGCGCGCTGATTGCCGGCCTTCCATTCCGCGATGAGCTCCGCGTCACGCGGATCGTCGCCGCTCCGGCCCGCATCAGTCATTCGCTCATTGAGTAGACGCTCGTCACCGCCAGTTTGTTAAGCGCTTGCCGTCCGGAAGGTTGCGGAATAATACAACCAGGATGCCCACCCCCACCCCCACCCCCGCCCCCACCCCCGGCCCCAACACCACGGGCACCGGGCGGTTCGAGCGCGTTGCGCACCGGGGATCGCCGAGGGAACGTACAGAGAACACGCTGCCTGGTTTTCTGCTCGCCATCGACCATGGCGCGGACGCCATCGAGCTCGACGTTCATGCGACGCGAGACGGCGAGGTCGTGGTCCATCACGACGAAGCCGTTCAGCGAAGGGTGATCGCTCAATCCACGTGGCGTGAGCTCGCGGAGATCGACCTCGGCGACGGCGATCGAATCCCCCGACTTCGCGACGTTTTCGAGACAGTCGGCAACCGGGCCGCGGTGTACGTCGAGCTCAAAGGTCGCGGGATCGAGGACGTCGTGATCGACGTGGCTCGAACGCACGGCAGCCGTTTCGCGCTGCATTCATTCGACCACGACGCGATCGCGCGCGTTGCGCAGAAAGCGCCGGACCTTGCGCGGGGGATTCTTCTCGATCGCGGCATTCCGAAGGCGGCGGACCAGTTGCGCCGGGCCGTTGAACGCGCGCAACCGAGGGACGTCTGGCCGCATTGGACACTGGTGAACGAACAGTTCATGGGCGTCGCGCATGAACTGGGAACGCGCGTGATCGTTTGGACGGTCAACTCGCCTGGCACCGCAGGAATCCTGGTGTCACTTGGTGTCAACGGGATCTGCACCGATGACGTCCAGATCCTTGCGAACCTGTAGCGCGACCCTGTTGTCCAAGTATCGTCCGTCGCGTTGCTCAGGATGACGTCGAACGATAGGCTTCCTTCCTCCTTCCTCCCCAACATGCATACGCTGAAATCACTGCCATTCGCCGTCGTCTTGGCGTGGGGCTGCGCTCGTCCGGCCCAGTCAGCACCGGCGCCCGCGTCGCCGGCGCCCGCCCCCGCGACTCGACAGGAGGCGCCGGCTGCGGGCAAATCGAGTCCGGGACTCGGCGCTGTCTCTACTCCAAACGCAGATCCATTTCCGAGCACCTATCGCGCGTTTCCATCGCGGACGACACTGATCCGGAACGCAAGCGTGATGACCGCCGCGGGCCCGACGCTCTCGAACGCATCCGTGCTGCTTCGCGACGGCAAAATCGTCGCTGTCGGCGCGAGCGTCGCGGCGCCCTCAGACGCGGTCGTCGTCGACGGCACCGGCAAGTACGTCACGCCCGGCCTGATCGACACGCATTCGCACCTCGGTGTCTATGCGGCGCCCGGAACGAACGCGGCCAGCGATGGCAACGAAGCAACGAATCCGGTCACGGCCAACGTGTGGGCGGAACATTCGGTGTGGCCGCAGGACCCGCAGTTCCCGCGCAACCTCGCGGGCGCTGTCACGACGCTTCAGGTCCTGCCCGGCTCCGCGAATCTCATCGGCGGGCGCAGCGTCGTCCTGAAGGTCGTCCCGTCACGCACCGTGCAGGGGATGAAGTTTCCGGGCGCCAAGTACGGGCTGAAGATGGCGTGCGGCGAGAATCCGAAGCGCGTGTATCAGAGCCGCGGCCCGTCCACGCGGATGGGCAACGTCGCGGGATACCGCAACGCCTGGATCGGAGCGGAGGCATACCGGCGCCGTTGGGACAAGTGGAATGCGGATCACACGGGTGACGCGCCGAGCCGCGATCTCGGCAACGAGACGCTGGCCGAAGTGCTCCGCGGAAACATCCTGGTTCATAACCACTGCTATCGCGCCGACGAGATGGCGCAGATGATGGACATCGCCAAGGAGTTTGGGTACTCGATTCGCTCGTTCCACCATGCCGTCGAGGCATACAAGATCGCCGACCTGCTCGCGCGAGACAGCATTTCCGCGTCGGTCTGGGCGGACTGGGGCGCCTTCAAGATGGAAGCGCTCGACGCGGTGAAAGCGAACGCCGCCATCGTGCATCACGCGGGCGCCAGAGCCATCATCCACTCCGACGATCCATCGGGGTCGCAACGTCTCAATCAGGAGGCGGCGAAAGCCATGTATGCGGGCCGGGATGTCGGGATCACTGTCACGCCGGATGAGGCGCTCAAGTGGGTGACCATGAATCCGGCGTGGGCCCTCGGCCTCCAGGATCGCATCGGATCACTCGAGGTGGGCAAGAACGCCGATGTCGTGTTGTGGTCTGGGAATCCGTTCAGCGTGTACTCGCGCACCGAGAAGGTGTGGATCGACGGCGCATTGATGTTCGATCGGCTCGATCCGGCGCAGCGCTGGCGCACGGACTTCGAGCTCGGCTTTGTTCCCGAGATTCGTCTCCCTGGAGGAAACCGCTGATGCGCGCAT
>DATBRO010000225.1:0-1508 GCA_036560265.1 Gemmatimonadaceae bacterium
GTTCGTCGGCATGGATTTCCCCAAGGCGCGGGTCCACCGTGCAGCGCAGCGCAATCTCGCGCCGCTGCGCGCGCTCGCGCACCAGCGACAACGTGTTGTCGATGGTGGTCGCGATCTCGAAATCGCTCGCATCGAGCTCCATGCGGCCCGCCTCGATCTTGGACAGGTCGAGGATGTCGTTGATGAGGTTCAGCAGGTGCCGGCCGGACTCGCTGATGTCGCCCACGTATTCGGTCTGCTTTTCGTTCATCTCGCCGAACAGCCGCTCGGACAGAACCTCCGAAAAGCCGATGATGGCGTTGAGCGGCGTGCGCAGCTCGTGCGACATGTTGGCGAGGAATTCGCTCTTGTGCCGACTCGCTGCTTCGAGCTCGCGGCTCTTGACTTCGATCTCGCGGAAGAGCCGCGCATTCTGAATCGCCAGGGCCGACTGCGTCGCGAACGTCTTCAGCAGGTCGATCACCGGCGGCGCGAAATCGCCGGCGCTGTTCCGGTACACGACCAGTCCGCCAAGCAGGTGGTCCTCGCGCAGCAGCGGCACCGCCAGCAACGACCGGTAACCCAGCCTGAGGACAATCTCTCGGAGCCGACTTTGGTAGCTGGCATCGGCCATGATGTCGCGAATCTGCGCCGGCTCGCCGGTCATCGCCATCCGTCCGAGCGCACCCTCGCCCTTCCGGATCGGCCCGGCCCGCAGCGCCGTGACCACCTCGTCGGGCAGGCGATCCGCCGTGTGCAAGTAGAACTCCTCGCGGGCTTCGTCGTACTCGTAGATGGCTCCGCCGTCCATCCCGGCAAGCGCGGTCGCGCGGGAGACGATCGTGCGCAGCACGGTCTCCAGGTCCAGGGTCGAGCTGACGGCCTGCCCGACCTCGCCCAGCGCCTTGAGCTCGCCCACCGACCGCGTGAGGTCGGTGGTGCGCGCCTCCAGTTCCTTGAACAGACGCACGTTCTCGATGGCGATCACGGCCTGGTCGGCAAACGTTTGAAGCAACGTAACGAGCTTTTCGGCAAACACGCCCGGCTGGGTGCGGGACACGACGATCGAGCCGATGACCTCGCCCTCGCGAAGCATCGGCACCGCGAGGAGGCTGCGGTATCCAGCCGTCCGCGCGGCGTTCTTCAGCGTGTAATCGGCGTCCTCAATGATATCGGCGATCTGAACCGGCGCACGCTCGACGATTGCGCGCGTGCTCGCGCCGCCGCGCCCGAGCTTCATTGGATACAGGGCGTGCATCTCCTCTTCGGCCTCCCGCGACGCACCGTGGAACGCGCGTAGCTGCACAAGTTCACCGTCGAACTGAGTCACGGCGCCCGTGTACGCGCCGCAGAGCGTCTTGGCGCGCTCGGCGATCGCATCGAACACCGGCTGCACGTCCGTCGGCGAGCCGCTGATGACCTTGAGAATCTCCGCGGTCGCGGTCTGCCGTTCCAGCGCCTCCTTGGTCTCATTGAACAAGCGGACGTTCTCGATCGCGATCACCGCCTGATCGGCGAAGGTTTCCATC
>DATBRO010000226.1:0-2056 GCA_036560265.1 Gemmatimonadaceae bacterium
CGCGAGTCGGTCGGCGACGCCTATTTCCTGCGCGAAGGGACGGTCACGCTGGCTTGAACGGCGAACGGCGACGGTGACAACGGCGGTAACGACGACGGTGACAACGGCGGTAACAACGACGGTAACGACGGCGAACGCGACGATAGAGCGCCGTAATTCGCGGTTCTCGTCGCATTTCCCGCCGCAGGTCCCGCCGCAGTTCCCGCCGCAGTTCCCGCCGTAGTCAGTTGTACCTTTCAGCATGTACGACAGCCACCTCTTCACGTCCGAATCGGTCACCGAGGGGCATCCCGACAAGATCGCGGACGCGATCTCGGACGCGGTGTTGGACGCGATTCTCGGCGACGATCCGGATGCGCGCGTCGCATGCGAGACGCTCGTCACGACCGGGTTGGCGTGCGTCGCCGGCGAGATCACGACGTCGACGTACGTGCACATCCCCGACATCGTGCGCCAGACGATTCGCGAGATCGGCTACACCGACGCGTCGTACGGCTTCGACTACGAGACGTGCGCGGTCATCACGGCGATCGACCGCCAGTCCCCCGACATCGCGATGGGCGTGGACACGGGCGGCGCAGGCGATCAGGGCATGATGTTCGGCTACGCGACGGACGAGACGGACGAGCTCATGCCGCTCCCGATCCTGCTCGCGCACCGCCTGACGCGCACGCTCGCCGAGCGCCGCAAAAGCGGGGACCTCAAGTGGCTGCGGCCCGACGGTAAGGCGCAGGTGAGCGTCGTCTACGAGGACCATCAACCGATCGCGGTGGAGAACGTCGTCGTGTCCACGCAGCACGCGGAGAAGGCGAGCGCGCGGAAAATTCGCAATAACATCATCGAGCAGGTGATCGAGCCGGCGATTCCCGCGGAGCTGCGCACGCGAAAGATCCGCTACCACATCAATCCCACCGGACGCTTCGTCGTCGGCGGGCCGCAGGGCGACGCGGGCCTCACCGGACGCAAGATCATCGTCGATTCCTATGGTGGTATGGGCCGCCACGGTGGCGGCGCATTTAGTGGTAAAGATCCTTCGAAGGTCGACCGCTCTGCGTGCTATGCCGCGCGGTGGGTCGCGAAAAACATCGTCGCCGCGAAACTTGCGCGCCGTTGCGAGGTACAACTGGCATATGCGATCGGCGTCGCGGAACCCGTGTCGGTGATGGTGGACAGCTTCGGTACGTCGGTGGTGCCCGAGCGCGAGCTCATGCGGGCGGTCCGGGACGTGTTCGACCTGACGCCGCGCGGCATTATGCATGCCCTGGATCTTCGGAAGCCGATCTACCGCCCGACCGCCGCATATGGTCATTTTGGAAGGACACCGGAGCGTGTCGGTCGCGGCAAGTCGGCACGTACCTTGTTTACGTGGGAGCGCACCGACCGCGCGTCGGCGCTCAAACGTGCCGTCAGCTGAGGACGTATGATCGAAGTTGTGGTCTCGCGATTGGGACTCGATAGCTCGACGCAGTCGTACGTTGTGATCCTTCAGGAGAAGGAAGGGCAGCGCCTGCTCCCGATCTGGATCGGGCAGCCCGAGGCCGAGTCGATCGTGATGCAGATGCACAACATCAAGCGCGTGAGGCCGCTGACGCACGACCTGTGCAAGAGCCTCATCGTCGGACTGGGTGGCGCGCTGCAGAAGGTGCACATCACGCGCGTGGAGAAAAACACGTACTTCGCCGAGCTGCACATCGCGCGCAACGGCGACGTCGTGCAGGTGGACGCGCGTCCCTCCGACAGCATCGCCATCGCGCTGCGGCTCTCGGCGCCGATCTTCGCGTCGGAAGCGTTGTTGAGCGAAGTCCAGGTGGAGGAATCGACGGACTCGTTCGATGCCGAGGCGCTGCGCAGCGAATCGGAGCTGAACGCGGAGCAGCTCAAGGAGTATCTCGAGCGGCTGCGTCCCGAGGACTTCGGGAAGTTCAATCTCTGAGCGGTTGTCATTCCGAGCCGGGTGCCCGCGTAGCGGGCGTCGAGGAATCTGCAGTTCATAACTACAGATCCTTCGTTGCTGCGCTCCTCAGGATGACAAGGCTGCTTGCCCTGACGCTCGCAG
>DATBRO010000227.1:0-29994 GCA_036560265.1 Gemmatimonadaceae bacterium
AGCTCGCGCAGGCGATCCACGATCGCCGGCTCGGACTGCGTCGCGCTCATCTCGGTGATCTCCAGCTCGACCGACGAGCCCGGGATGCCGGTCTCCGCGAGGATGAGACGCACGGTGTCCACGAAATCGCTTTGTTTGAGCTGCCGCGCCGAGATGTTGACGGCGATATGCAGGTCCTGATACCCGGCGGTGCGCCATTCAGCGAGCTGCTTGCACGCGGTGCGCATCGCCCACTCGCCGATCTCCACGATCAGGCCGGTGGATTCCGCCAGCCGGATGAACTGCTCCGGCCGCACGAGCCCCAGCACGGGATGCCGCCAGCGCAGCATCGCCTCGAGTGCGCAGATGCGGTTTTCCACCGTCTGCACGATGGGCTGGTAGTGGAGCTCGAACTCCTTGGTCTCCACCGCGCGGCGCAGCGCGCTCTCGAGCGCGAGCTGCTCCACCGCGTGCGCGTTCATCTCCGGCGTATAGAGCTGCAGGAGATCGCTGCCCTGCGACTTGGCGCGGTACATCGCGATGTCCGCGTTCTTCACCAGCGACTCCGAGGTCTCGCCGTCCTCCGGGAACATCGCGATGCCCATGCTCGCGGAGACGAACAGCTCGCGCCCGTCGATGTGCATCGGCATGCGAATGGCCTCGCGCACTTTCTGCGCGACGTGCACCGCGTCCTCCACCCCGTGAATGTCCGGCGTGAGGACGACGAATTCGTCGCCGCCCATGCGTGCCACGGTGTCGGCTTCGCGCAGCGCGCTCTTCACGCGCGCGGCAACCGCCTGGAGCACTTTGTCGCCGACGGAGTGGCCGAGCGAGTCGTTGATGATCTTGAAACGGTCGAGATCGATGAAATACACCGCGAGCCTGCACCGGTCGCGGCGCGCCTGGTAGATGGCCAGCGTCAGGTGGTCGAGGAGCAGCTTGCGATTGGGCAGACTCGTGAGCGGATCGTGGAAGGCGAGCTGCGCGATCTCCTGCGTGGTCGTCTGCGCCTTGGTGTGCTCTTCCTCGAGCAGCCAAATGACGACGCCGAGCCCCATCGCGAAGACGAGGACGAAATCGAGAAAGCCGGTGTAGAGCGCGTAATTGGTCTCGATGATCGTCGCGCGGTTCCACATCGAGACCCAGAAGAGGTGCAGCTGGAGCGCGCCGTAGAGCGCGAACGAGCCGCCGACGAACGCGCGCCCCAATCCACGGCCGCCCTTTTCGCCGCGCGCAACCGCGACGCTGGCCGCGGCGACGAGGAAGGCTATTCCGATGACGCCGGCCCGAATCGCAATGCGGACGGTGAAGCGCGGACCGAAGGGTTCGGGATCCTTGGCGAAGAGCGAGACCATGACGAGGCCGACGACGACCGCGCCGGTGAAGATCGGGCTGCGATGCTTCCGTAAGCGCTCGGCCCACTCGGGGGACACCAGCTCGGTCGCGCCGAAGATCATCCACACGACGCTGAGGTACGCCGCGACCGACGTGACCACGGAAACCGTGAGCCGCGCGAATGCGGTGGGGCTCGTGACGTTGGCGTTCGAGAGCGCGATCGTGAGGCCCGCGCCAAAGAGCATGATGCACATCGCCGCCCACGCGCGCGCCCAATGAACGAGGAAGGGCTTGCGGTACGTGCGCGAGAAAAAGCCGAAGAGGATCGCGGTGAAAAGCGCGCCGGCGGCTTGGACTACGTAGGAGGCAAGGAGGGGAGTCATCGCGTGACTAAAGGACGATTACACGCCGTGTTACGTATCGGCACGCCAACGACGCCCTTGGGTCCGGTGGAGACGGCGAAAAACTCGATCAGCCCGCCTTTCTCAGGAAAAACACGGCCTGATCGCCGCGCTCGTCGCGATTCAGCTGCCGCGCTTGCCGCCGGAAGGCACGACACTCGCGGCGAGAAAACGCACGCTCCAGTTCGCTGAGCGCTAGTCCGCGCGAATACAGCTCGCTGCCCGTGAACTGAAACTCCGTGGAATCAAAGTCCACGCGCTCGATCTCCAACCCCGCCTGTTTGGCAATGATTCCGAGACTCTTTCGCGAATGCACGAAGAGGTGTCGGGGCGCGTCGAGCTGCACCCAGTTTTCCCGGTAGCGGTCCCACGCGAAGCTTGGAAAGACGGGTATACGAACGAGGCAAACGCCTCCAGGTCGGAGCAACTTGGCCGCCTGCCGCAGCACCTTCTCCTGATCCGGCATGTGCTCCAGCGAGTGATGAAACATGATGACGTCGTACTCGCCGGAAACCTCATCGAGCGGAATCGCGCGGACGAACGACGGCAGCTCCGCGAGCACGGCGCGCGGCAAGTACGGATCGATCCCGAGCACGTTGCAGTATCCGGCGTCGGCCAGGTCGCGCAACAGTTCCGCCGTGCCGCAGCCGACGTCCAGAATGCGACTGTCCGCCCGTAAACCGAGATGCCTGAACCAGGGCTCGGCACCGCGCATGCGATCCGGAGCAAAGAGGCCCGCCACCCAACCCAGCACGCGTGAGCGGAAAACGCCGCGATTCCGCAACCTCCTGAGGCCAGCGGCGAACCTGCCGCGCAACTTCGGGCGATAAGCGTAGTATCCGGAAGGGTACTGTTCGGCGCTACTGACCTCGTCGCACAGCTGTAGACATCCACAGCCGGCACACAGGAAATACCGGTACGATCTGCCGCTGCCGAACATCATCTCCCGGAAACGCTGAAGCGAGCCTTCCCGACCGTGGCAGATCTTGCAGGCTTGAATGACGTTACGGGCGTCGTTGGAGCCGATCATCACGCACTCCGCGCCATGATTTCCAGAACGCCCGCGAGCCGATTCACGCCCGGGACACGGCACAGCAGTCCATCGAGGTAGATGAGCGTCCTTCCGGCCTTGCTGTAGTAAGCGCGCACGCGTTCCGGCAGCCCCGTCAGGTTTTTCGGCAACAGGTTGTTACGCCGCATTCGCTCGATCCGGTACCCAGTGCGCGCGAGCAGATCTCTGATTTCCTCTTCGGAGAAGCGACGAGGATGCGTATATCCCAGATCCAACGCGCGGATCAGCGCCTCTTGCCACGCCGCACGCTGAGGCAGTTGATAGATCGCGAAGTGTCCGTTGGGCCGCAGCACGCGCCTGATCTCGCGCAGCGACTCGATTTCATTCCCCGTCTCGCTGAACTCGTCCACGTGCTCCAAGACGCCACAGCTCAAGACGGCGTCGAAGGAGTGGCTCGCGAACGGCAACTGCGTGGGATGCGCCGAGCGGACCACGTGCAAGTCGCGCGTGAGCGGAACATCGGGGAGCTGCGTGTCCGCACCGACGTCGAACGGGGTCACGACGAATCCACGGCGGCGCAGCAGATACGTCATCTGGCCGAAGCCGCATCCCCAGTCGAGCAGCCTTCCCGCGGGAATTCGTTCCGCGATCTCGTTGGCGATCCGAATGTAGTTCCACCGACCGACGGGCTGATCGAGGTGAAGGAAGTGCGGCAACGCCTGCGCGTGTGCGGCCTCGCCTGTGGTGGTGAGAAACTCGTAATCGTCGCGGTCGCGCTGACTGGAATTCAATGCGGATGCGTGGAGGTGGGAGGTGGGGAGGTGGGAGGTGGGAGGTGGGAGGTGGGAAGTGGGAGGTGGGAGGTGGGAGGTGGGAGGTGGGAGTGAGGCATGCGAAATTAGATGATGGCCGGGCTCAGGGGGAGCCGGCCACAGCGCCGCCCGGGCCGCTTCGACGTGCGATAGAGCCTTGTCTATACGGCACTTCCGAGACATGCTTACTAGCCCAAATCGCCACCTCCGGTGGCCCGGTCTCCCAAGTTCCAAAGGCGGCGCGTGAGCGGCTCGAGATTGCCGGTAACAGAATGGTCCGAAGGCAACGTAGCGCCGCTACGCACGGCACCGCGCCGGTCGGGGTCGGGCCGGATCATCGCGCACCTTCCGCAGTACGACGTGCGCGTGCGCCGCGAGCTGGCCCATCGCCGATTCGCGGTCTCGATGCTGCGCCTGGTTCTGCGACTCGTGAGCCTGCACGCACTCGACGCGTTTGCCGTCGCCGCGGCGGCTCTCGTGGCCGGCGAGCTCTCCGGCGTGCATGACATCGTGCGCGCCGTTCCCGCGCTCATCGCTTTCGTTCTCGTCGGTCTCAACGTGCGAGGCAGCTACCGTCCGGGCGACGCCCGGCGCGATGGCCAGCGGCTCATCACCGGCATATCGATCGGTGTGCTTCTCGCCGCGCTCCCGGCCACCCTGCCGCAGGCGATGCGCGTCTCGCCGCAGTTCCTTGCGCTTTTCGGACTGACAGCGATTGCGGCATTGATTGTCGAGCGGCGCATCGTCAACGCCATCGTGCACCAGGCATACGTGCGAGGCATCGGTTTGCGTCGTGCGCTGATCGTGACGCGGGGTCACGAGTTGACCGATCTCATGGGCGCGCTGGTTCCCCAGCACGGCAACGGCCGGCCGGCGGAAGATCAAGTCATCGTGGGATACGTCACTCCGGAGAGCCACGACGACTCCGCTCTCGGCCCACTGAGCGATCTCGAGCGAATACTCGACGCCAATGACGTGAGCGAGATGCTCGTTGCTACTTCGCTCCCGAGCGACGTGTTGGCGGAGCTGGCGGAAATCTGCTTCGAGCGTGGTGCGCGCGTGCTCGTCATTCCGTCCGCGGTGCAGGCGAAGCGCGGCTGGGCCGAGCTCACGCAGATCGGACGGTTGCCCGCGTATCATCTGCATCCCGCGCGTCTGGAGCTGCCCGCCCTGATGCTCAAGCGAGCCAGCGATCTGGTGATGGCGGGGATCGGGCTGGTATTCGCGACACCGGTCATGCTCTTCATCGCGTTGTGCATCAAGATCGAGTCGCGAGGGCCCGTATTCTTCCGGCAACGCCGCGTGGGACTCGGCGGCCGGGAGTTCATGATGTGGAAGTTCCGCAGCATGTTGCCGGAAGCGGAGGCGCGACAGATGGACATCGCGCATCTCAACACGTACGGCGACGGCCGGCTGTTCAAGATGCAGAGCGACCCGCGTATCACCCGGGTGGGGAGACTGCTGCGGCGCTTCAGTCTCGACGAGCTACCGCAGTTGTTCAACATCCTCGTGGGTCAGATGTCCTTCGTGGGGCCTCGCCCTCCGCTCCCGGGAGAGGTGCGCAACTACGAGTCGCGACACTACGTGAGGCTCAGCGTGGTCCCCGGTTTGACGGGCCCCTGGCAGGTGAATGGCCGGAATCTGATCACGGATTTCGAGGAGATCGTGCGGCTGGAGCGCGACTATATCGAGTCCTGGTCGCTGCGCGCGGACATGGAGATCATCCTCCGGACCGCGGCCGTCGTCATCAGCGGCAAGGGCGCGTATTAGATTTCGGGTCCCCACAAATGTTTGTAGCCAGTTTCGGCTGCGCGCCCCAAGCGTCATGTTAGTGGCTCCCATGCATTTCCATCGATTCTGCACGCCGCGCGCGGCCCACGCCCTCATCGCACTGCTTTGCATCGCGACCAGCATACCTGTGCGTGCTCAAGACATCGATGGAGCGGCCCAGCGCGCGGCCACTCTGCGCGTTCGTCCAGGCGACCGCATCGACCTGCACTTCCTTCGCGAGCCGCAACTGACGGGCTCCTTCAGCGTGAACGAAAAGGGTGAGGCGTCCTTTCCCAAGCTTGGCGCGATCAACGTCGCGCACATGACGAGCGCCCAGCTTCAAGACACGCTGCGAACGCGATACAGCGAATTCCTTCGGGCCCCCGAATTTGAAGTGGCGGTGTTACGCCGGGTTGTCGTGAATGGCGAGGTGAAGGTGCCGAACGTCTATCTGGTGGACGTGAGCTCTACGGTACGCGACGTCATCGCCAAGGCCGGCGGACTGACCGAATCCGGCAGCGCGAGCCGCGTGTGGATCGTTCGTAGCGGGAAGCGGCAGTCCGTGAAGGGCTGGGAACGGGGCGAGGGACCAACGATGGACCTCGTCTCGGGCGATCAGGTACTCGTTGGGAGAAAGTCTTGGCTGGAACTGAATTTCCTGCCCGCAGTGAGCACGGCGGTCGTCGTCACCACGCTCGTGCTTCAGATCAGGCGCCGCGGATGACTCGACTGCTCAGCGGCGGATACGATGGCCAGGCGTCGGCCGACACGATCGAGGTTGCCGACATCGTGCGCACCCTCAAGAACCAATGGCGCGCGGTGATTGGTTTTCTCATGCTCGGGGTGGTCGGCGCCGCGGCGGTCGTGCTGTTCGCGCCACGTCGTTTCGAGGGCAAGGCAACGCTGCTCGCGCGATCCGGGAACACGAGTGGCAGCTCGATTGTCAGTCGCATCACCGGACTGGGTGAGTTGATGGGCGGGCTCGGAGCAGGCACGCTCGGCTCCGGTATCGAGACGGAGCTTCAGGTGCTCCGCAGCCGTGTGCTGGCGGGGCAGGTGGTCGATTCGCTGCGCCTGCAGTTCCGGGTTCGCGAGCCGGAGGGCACACCAGCGGTCGCTCTGATCGACCGCGCGTCGCTCGCTCCCTCCTTCGCGGCCCACAAGTATCAGTTCGACCGCCAGGCGAACGGACAGTATCGCACGAGTCGCGACGGGAAGACGTACGATCTCGTCCCGGGACAACCGGGCGCGTTGGATGTCGGCACGGTCACGCTCCGGTCCGAAAAACTGCCGTCGTCGTTCGAGATCACGATCATGGATCGCGAGGACGCCATCACTCGTCTGGGCACGCGGCTCGAGGCAACGAAGGCCGGCGGAGACGTGGCGAAAATCGTCTACCGCGGCGACGATTCGCTGAGCGCCGCGCTCGGCGCGAATGCCCTCATGACGTTCTATCTCGAGCGTCGAAAGACGACGGATCGCGGCACCAATCAACGCCGCGTCGAATATGTCACGGCCCAGGTGGATTCCACGGCCGAGCAACTGGCTCGCACCGAGCGCGATCTCCGGCGCCAACAGGAAGCGAGCAAAGTTCTCGATGCCGCGATTGTGGGCAAGGTGGAGCTCGAGAGCGCAGCGCAGCTTCGCAGGTCGCTCACGGACGTTCAGGTGGACGAAGGCGCCATCAAACAGTTGCTCGCTCAAGCGGACGCGGGGCGAATCACGTCGCGCGATCTCGCGGCATATCCGGTGTTCCTGAGAGGATCTTCCGTCTCGCCCTTGGTTGGACAGCTCAGCGATCTCGAGGGTCAGCGGATCCGATTGTTGGAGCGCCGCACCGAGCGGGATCCGGAGGTAGTTGCGCTGGACCAGAGCATGCGCGCCATTGAAGCCAGTATTCTGGCGACGGCGCGCAGCTACGCGAGCTCGGTCTCGCGCCAGCGCGAACAGATGCAGGCTCGCCTGGACAGCATTCAGAAGAGGATCTTTGCGCTGCCGGCAGCAGCCGAGCGTGGCGGCCGGATGGAGCGCGACGTCGAGCGTCTCACCAAGATCTTCACCGCGCTGCAAGCGCAGCTGGTGGAAGCGCGGCTCGCGGCGATCGGCGAGGGGGGCGACGTGAGACCGGTCGACCTGGCCGTGCCATCGCGCGAGCCTTCGTTCCCGAAGCCGTTGCTCACGATGGGCATCGGCACCGCCGGTGGGCTGCTCGCCGGAATTGTTGCCGCCCTGTTCCTCGGGTGGTTCGGCCGCTGGCTGAGAGACCCGCTCGAGATCGAGCGCGCGGTCGGTGTCGTCGCGCAACGGCTCGAGCCGGACGCGCCGCTCGTAATGGCGGGTGCGGCAGGCGCCCGCACCGTACTCGTCGTGCCGCTGGACAGTCGCGCGCGCGCCGGCCCGGTCGCGGAGCGTCTCGCGCGCACCGCGAAGCAGCGGGAGCTCCAGGCCACCGTCATTGATTTGAGCGCCCGCGCCAATGGCAATGGGGCAGGCAATGGCGTCGAACCAACTGGCCTTCGGCTCATCGAGGAGCTGGAGCGGAAGAATGGCGTCGTGATCGTGCACCTCCCGGGACTCACGAGCGAGGCGACGGTCGCCGCCATGAGTGAGAGTCGGCCGGTGTTGCTCGTGGCGCCTCCGGGCCCGGTGGACCGCGCCCAACTCGCCAGCGCGGTCGATATGCTGCGCCGGCTGCAAGTGCCCTGCGCCGGCGTGGTGATCGACGGCGTCGATCGGCCGCGCGCTCTGCTCTAGTCGTGCAGGTCGTTTCGCTGTCGGCCGGCGGCCACACCGGCTTGGCCGAACACCGGGTCGGCATCCGGCCGGTGATGGTGCTCCAGGCCGCGCTGCTACTGCTCGTCGTCGCCAACGTCGGGCGGATTCCAGTCCTCGATCTTGGCGACCGCCGGGCGCCAGTGCTCATCAACGACATCTGCATCGCCGCAATTCTCGGAGCGGGCGCGCTCGTCATGCTGCGCGCGCGATCGCTGCGGCTCAACGACGTAGCGCTCGCCGCTCTGGTCTTCGCTGCCGTTGGCGCGCTCTCGGCCGCAGCCGCGATGCCGCGCTTTGGACTTTCCGCGTTCGAGCTGATCGGAAGCCTCGCCTATCTCGCGCGCTGGATGGCGTACTTCACGGTATACCTGGTCGTGATCAATTGCGTTCGCGCTCATGAAGCCGAGGGCGTATGGTCCGCCATCGAGCGGGCGATGCTGGTCATCGCAGCCTTCGGCATCGTCCAGGCGATCTTTCTTCCGAACTTCGCGTTCATGGTCTATCCCAATGCGCGCGAGCTGATCGACTGGGACCCACAGCGGAATCGCCTTGTATCCACGGTGCTCGAGCCCAACATCGTGGCCGCCATGATTGCGTTGGTGCTTCTGGTGCAACTTGCACGGCTCGCCTGCGGCGTGCGGACCGCGCTCTGGAAACCGACGGTGCTGTTCGCGGCGCTGATCATGACGCTTTCGCGCAGTGGGGCGCTTGCATTTGTCGTTGGCTGCCTCGTCATTGTGGCGGCGCGCGGATTGAGTAAGCGCGTGGCCCGATTCGCGGGGCTCATGGTTCTGCTCGCGGCGGTGGCGCTTCCCAAGCTCATCGCATTTGGAAAGGAGTACGCGCGATTCGGGATCAGCGACGCGTCCGCCCTGGCGCGCGTGAATACCTGGCAACGGGCCATTGAGACGTTCGTCGAGAATCCCTGGTTCGGAATCGGCTTCAACACGTATGGATTCGTGCAGGATCACCGCGGCGTCGAGCGTCTGGGCGGCGCCTCGTATTCCGCGGAAGGCGGGCTGCTGTTCATTGCGGTCATGACCGGCATCGTCGGACTCGTGATCTATCTGGGGATGTTGTGGTTTGCGCTGCGCCGATTCCGCAAGGGCTGGCGCGACGAGCGGGCCTCGCCGAGCGAGCGCGGACTTCTGATCGGCGCGGCGGCGGCCACGGTGGCGATCCTGGTACACAGCGTGTTCGTGAACAGTCTTCTGATGCCGTTCGTTATGGAGCTATTGTGGGTGCTCTGGGGACTGGGCTTCGTCGTTGCCACGACGATCTCGCGTCGAGCGCTCGAGACGCCCTTGCGGTGACGCGCACCGGCGCACGGCTGGTGCTCGACGCGCGCATGGCTACGGACGGTGGCATCGGCACGTACCTCCAGAACGTCTTCCCCCGCGTAGCGTCGGCGCGCCCTGACTGGTCGTTCACCGTGCTGGGGGATCCGGCGACGATCCAGGCGCTCGGATGGCCCGCGATTCCTAACGTGGCCGTACGGCAGTGCCGGTCCACCTACTACACGATGTCCGAGCAGATCGAGCTGCCGCTTCGCGCACCGCGTAACATGGATCTGTTCTGGTCGCCGCATTACAACGTACCGGTCGTTGCCGCGGCTCCACTGGTGGTCACCGTACACGATACGTGTCATCTCGCGCTGCAAGAGAGCACGCGTGGTCCCCTGCCGCGCATGTACGCATCGTTCATGTATCGTCGCATCAATCGCCACGCACGCGCGATCCTGTTCGATTCGGAGTTCACACGCAACGAGATGCGGCGGCTTCTGGGAGAGCCGCGGGGGCGGAGCACCGTCGCGCACCTGGGCGTGGACGCGGACTGGTGGCAGAACCAGGCGACCACGCCGGAGCGGCCCCTCGCTGGTCCGTACCTCGTGTACGTCGGCGCGCTCAAGCGCCACAAGAATGTGCCGGCACTGTTGCGGGCGTTTGCCCGCATTCGGGACCGCGTCCCGCATCGTCTGGTGATCGTCGGCCGGGCCGCTGGCTTGAACGTCGATCCAGCCATAGCCGGGGAGGCCGCATTGCTGGGCGATCGCGTCATCCTCGCGGGGGAAGTGAACGCAACCCGACTGCGCCAATACGTCACGCACGCCGAGGCGCTCGTCACGGCGTCGCTGTACGAAGGGTTCGGATTGCCGCCGCTCGAGGCGATGGCCGCCGGTCGGCCGTGCATGGTGTCCGCGGCGGGATCGCTGCCCGAGGTGTGCGGCGACGCGGCGCTGTACTGCGATCCGCGCGACGAGACGTCGATCGCGCAGCGGCTGCTCGAGGTCGCGACCGACAAGGAGCTCCAGTGCGCGCTCGTCAGGCGCGGACATGAACGCGTGCGTCAGTTCAACTGGTTGCGGTGCGCGGACACGACGATCGACGTTCTCGAGCGCGCCCTCGGCGCGCGGCGTTAATCGGATCGGCGCGGAAAAGGACGGATGCGCGATGAGCTGTTTCCCCGGAATTCGGCGGAAAAGCCTAAGTTGAAGGCGGCCCAGCTCCGCTAATCGATGTCGTTGACCAGCCGCCTCCGTGTCGCCGCGTTCAGCCGGCTGCCGAAACATTGGCAGCCGGCGGCGAGCTATTACTACTATCGGACACGCTCGATGCTGGATCCCGAGCTCGCGGTGGTGCGGCGTCGTCTCGGCGCCGGAACGCGCGCCATCGACGTCGGTGCGAATGAAGGCGTGTATGCTCACGCCTTCGCTTCCACTGGTGCTTTCGTAGAGGCCTTCGAGCCGCACCCCGAGTATCTCGACGTTCTGCGCGCGTACGCACGTCGTCACCACAACGTGCATGTGCACGGCGTGGCCCTCGGTGACCGTCCACACGCCGCGACCTTGCATGTGCCAGCGATCGATGGACGTCCGGTGCCAGGGAGGTCGAGCCTGCAAACGGTCGCTGATGAGGCCATGCGATACGAGGTGGAGGTGCGCACGCTCGACTCCTTCGACTTCGAAGATGTCGCGGTGATCAAGATCGACGTCGAGGGTCGCGAGCTGGACGTGCTCCGAGGCGCGCGCGAGACCGTCAAACGCTGTCGTCCGGTACTGCTCCTGGAAGTCGAGCAGCGGCACCTGCGAATGCCCATACAGAACGTGTTTGCCGAGGTGAGCGACCTGGGATACGCCGGCAACTTCTTGCTTCCACACACGGGCGCAGTGCCTCTGGACCAGTTCGATCCGTCAGAGCATCAGCGTACCGCGAATGCAGACCGGCCGCACGCGTTGTACGTGAACAACTTCATTTTCTCGCCCACCGCGAGGATATTCGCTGCGGCGGAGAACGCACGGGCATGAGCGCGCCTGTCGTCTACGCGATCATCATCAACTTCAACGGGTGGCCGGACACCGTGGAGTGTCTCGAGAGCGTCTACCGCTCCGATTATCCGGCGCTGCGTGTGCTGATCCTGGACAACGCGTCCACCGACGGATCGCTGGATCGCCTGCGCGATTGGGCGGCCACGTTGACCGGTGTGTCGGAGGCTTCCCGACCGACGTTGATGCCGATGGGCGCGAACCTGGGATTCGCGGGGGCGAACAACGTTGGGCTGCAATACCTGCTGACGCGTGAATCGAACGCGTACGCGTGGCTGCTGAACAACGATACGATCGTTGCTCCTGATGCCATTCGCCGCATGGTGGAGATGGCGGAGCGCGACGCGACGATCGGCGCGGTCGGCGCGACCCTGCTCCAGTATGGCGATCCCGAGCGACTGGAGACCGCGGGGGGCGGCACGTTCGGCGAGTGGCACGGAATGATCGCGACGATTCGCGGCGGCGCGATGCGTGGCGCGCCGCGCTCGGCGCCGGGTCGCATCGACTTCATCTCCGGCACCTGCATCCTCGTGCCGAGACGCACGGTGGAACGAGTCGGGTTGATGGACGAGCGCTATTTCCTGTACGGCGAGGACATCGATTGGGGCGCGCGGATTCGAGAGAGCGGTCTTCGCCTCGCGTATTGCGCGGACGCCGAAGTGTGGCACAAGGGCGGCGGAAGCATTCAACACGGAAGCGCGCTGCACGACTACTACTGCGTGAAAAGCTCGCTGCTGCTCGTGCACAAGCGAAACCCCGTCCTGCTGCCGCTGGCGCTGGCGTACTCCGCTGCGCGCTGCGTATTCCCCAAAGCGATCCGCGGCGATTGGCGACGGTTGCGCGCAGTCGTACGGGGATATGTCGATTTCGCGAGACAGGTAGCCGGGGGAGCCGCGGCGAAAGGGAGGGGGAGCCTTCCAACGACACGCTCGTTCACGGGGGCGAGGCGGCGCGGCACACCGCTACGAGGCCGATATCTGGTGAAGCACCGGCTCTGGAACGCGTGGCTGCGCGCCAACGATTACGCCCTGGAACTCTTTTCGGAGCCGCGGATCGATCCACTCCCCCCCCCGAAGACGCCGAAGCGCGTGCTTCTCGCCGTCGGCGGGCAATTGGGCGACGCCGTGATCGCCACCAGCGTGCTCGCGCCTCTGCGATCGATGATCCCGGGCGTCGAAATCGGTGTTTTGTGCGGGAGCTGGAGTCGACCGATTTTCTCCGCGCATCCGGCGATCCGGCACGTGCACACGATGGATCACTGGAAACTCGCTCGATCGTCGCGCTCGCTGCCGGCGCGGTGGCTCGTCGCGCGTCGCACGCGGACGAAAGCCATCGCCGAGATTCGTGCGGCCAACTACGATGCCGCGATCGATCTCTCCGCCTACTTCCCCAATTCCGCGAGACTGCTGCGTCGAGCAGGAGTGCCGGTTCGCGTCGGATTCACCAGCGGGGGGGACGGCTCGCTCTACACGCATCCGGTATCGTGGACTCCCGGTCGTCATGTGACGGGAGATCATCTCGCGCTATTGACGACGCTGCTTCCGCAAATTCCGACGAACGGTGTGCCCGCCTACGAGATGCCTGAGCCTCCCGCGGATGCCGTCGCCGGCGCGCAGCGTTTGTTGGCGGCCGAGGGCATCACGCCCGATGACTACGTAGTCGTCCATGTCGGCGCCAGTATCGCTCGCAAGGAATGGCCGCTCGCCAAGTGGCGCGCGGTGGTCCGACAGATCGTCGCGGCAGGCAATCGCGTCGTGCTCACGGGGGCGGGTGCGCGACAGGCGGCGCTCACGCGCGACCTGAGCGCCGGGACGAGCGGCGTGGTGGACTTCTGCGATCGATTGAAATGGGAGGAGCTTCGGTGCGTGCTGAAGCGGGCGCGTCTCGTGGTCAGCGTCGACACGGTGGCGATGCATCTTGCGGCGGCGGAAGGCACGCCCTGCGTCGCGCTCATGACGGCCATGGACGATCCGCAACGTTGGCGCCCGCTGGGTGAGCAGGTCACGCTGCTCACCGCGCCGGTCCCGTGTGCGCCATGCTATCGCAGTCGTGGCTGCGCGGCGATGTCGTGCATCCGCGACCTGACGCCGGAGCTCGTGCTCGCCGCCGCGAGCCCACATCTGAACGGCAGATAGCGGCCGCCTTGCCGCGTGTCATGGCGGCAGCGTCGTCGATGCGGCAACGCGCGCGTCGCGAGGCGCCAGCGAGAGACGCAGCGAGAGATTGTGCACGTCGAACGTGTGATCTTCGCCGAAACCGTTGAACCTGTTCTGGAAGAGGTAGTTCAGCCGGCTTTCGGACACGAGCTCGAGCGAGACGTCGAAGGGCGCGATCGAGCGACCGGCACGTAGGCCCGCGAGCAGGCTGACATCGTGCGAGTACTTGTCGAACCCCGTTCGCTGGCGGTAGTACTCGTCGTTCTCCCAGCGGATGCGTCCAACGAACGCCCCAACGCGACCGACCGGCGCCATGCGATCGACCGCGAGCCACTGGCTGGATGATCCGGGGCCGATCGATGCGCCGATCACTTGTCCGCGGTTCGTGTAGCCCTGTGGAACCACGGGGCTCGCGTAGAAACTTGGCGCGGCCGCCCCGCGCGTCACCACCGATTGCTCGAGCATCGTGAATTCAGCCTGCGCGCGCCACGCGATCTCGGTGGAGCTCATCGGACTGAGCCACTGCGCGCCGACCGTATAGCCCTGCGAGAATTGTGGGGCGACGAGCAGAGAGCGGAGTGAGTTCGGTAGAACGACGCGGGCCCAATCAGCGTAGACTTCGGCGCCGCTCACAACCCAGCGTGCGAACACGTTGGTGAGCTGATCGGCGGCGCGGCCAAATGTCGCCGCCCGCACGTCGAGGCCCTCGCCCCATCGTGCCACCGCGTCGAAGAACCGCGCGGGAAGCGCGCCAGCGCCGGGGATTGCCGCGTAGACGACACGCGAGACGCCGATGGACAGTGTCGTGTCGAACGCAGGAGCCAGGACGACGATCAACCCGCTGAACGACCGCATGTCGTTGTCTGCGTCGTTGTCGAAGTACGCCGACTCTGTCAGCGCGCCGATCATCCAGCGCGCCTCGGCTTGTCCGAACGGAGTGCGGACGGGAGCGCGCGTGCGAAAGTACACGCTCGGAATCCCCGCTGCGTGGTTGCTCATCACCAGCGCGTTGCGGATGCCGGGGCCCCACCACTGCGTCTCTGTCCCCGCGCCCGCGGTGACCGGTCCCACGTCTACTTCCGCGACGCTCTGCCCCAAATCCGTCACCAGCAGGGGGCGATCGCCGAATCGGAGCGGTAGATCCGCGAGCGATGCTCCGTTCGAATGAAAGGGCGAGACGAAGCCGCTGCGATCCGTCGCGCCGAACGCGATAATCGGGAAAGGCCGGTTTTGGGCGTACCAGACCGTCGGAATGAACTGCGCGCGGAACCGACCGCATTGCACGCGGGCGCCACCGGTGGCCGACAGCGTGGCCCCGCGACCGGACCAGACGCCGCCGTCGTTGCGCGCAAAAGGAATTCTCGAATTCCACGTGAGGTCGCCGCTCGGGGGAACGAAATGCCACCTAACCGGGCACAGTGGGGTATCGATCTTCCTGGCATCGAGACGCGACAGCGGAGGCGAGATCGACATGGACGATCGGATCATCCAACCCGTGGTCGAAGCACCTCGGAGTTGTTCGAGACGCTGCTCGTCGTCCGCTTCACTGCCGAGCAGCACAAACGGCGTCACCGTACCGCGCGCGATCGAGTCGGGGCGAGCGAGAGCGGACGGAGTGGGGGGGCCTTGCGAGAGCTGCTGCGAACGGACCTTTGCTGTCGCCACGCTACACGCGAGCGATGCCAGCACCCACGCGCGCCTCACTCCCGACAGAGGCCGCCTGTCGCGACGCACGCGTCGCGCCGGAGTGATTTCGCGTGTGTGAACCGTGTACAGCGCATCGACCGCAGCATATACTCCGCGTGCAGTGATGTCCAGGCGACTGACTTTTCTTGCGCTGCTCACCGCGGCGAGCGCTTGCGATCCGTGTACTGGTGTCGTTGGCTGCACCGTGAGCTCGCACGTCGGTGCATCGGGCCGCGTCTTGAATGAGGCGGACGGATCTCCCGCGGCCGGCATCCCGATCGACTTCGTACGCACCGGTGGCGTCGCCCTCGAGCGCGACTCGATGCGTGTCGTGACGGACCGCGAGGGCCAGTTCGAGTTCGATGTCACGGCCAGCGCGACTGGCGCCGCGACCGGATACTTCCGCGTTCATCCAGCCGACAGCGCAGCGTACCGTGTGACGGGCCTCGAGCTATCGACGAGCAACCGAAAGGGTGAGGCGCGGACGTTCGGTCCGTGGACGACCAGGCCGCACGTGCCGGACATCGCCGAGATCTACATCCGCGGCGCGCCGCCCTTGCTCGCGGCATCCCAGACGATCGAGTTCCGCCCCACGAGCGGCGTGGCCGTCGAAGGCTTGACCGGCGGGGTGTTCCGCAAAGTGAGCGCCTCGAACGGATGGGTGCCGCTGTTCGGCAGCGAGCTTCGCCCGCTGGACGCGGGCGACGTGATCGGCGATTTGACCGTGTTCATGCCGGATCCGATCGGTACGGTTGTCCGTCGTGACGTGCACGTGGAAGCGACGCCCCTCTTCCGCCCCGGGCTGACAATTCACCGGCTCGGCGTCGGTCCGAGCCTCGAGTATCACATCGCGCTCCTTCGCCGCGGCCTCGGCCAAGCCGTGGAAGGGGCGAGTGTCAGCTTTCAGCGCACGGGCGGCGTCGCCGTCATTCCGCCCGATTGGACGGGCGCTACGGACGTGGCGGGCCGCGTCGCGTTTCCGGTGCGGGCTCTCGCATCGGGCGTCCTCACCGGCGACCTCAAAGTGGTTCCGCCGTCACCGTGGAAGGCGTTCGAGCGCAAGGCGCTCAGCTTCCCGACGTTCGAGGCTGACACGGCGATCCTCTACAAAGTTTTTGAAGTCGGCCCCGGCGTCAGCACCTATGCCGTGCTGCGGGCCAGGGGCGCGCCCATCAAAGGTGTGCGGGTGGAGTTTCGGCGCACGGGTGGATTGGACGCGAATCCCATCTTCTTCGCCGCCGTATCGAACGACAGCGGATACGTATTTCTCAACACCGCAACGCAAACAGCGGGAGAGGTGATCGCCGATCTTACGATTCGTCCTCCGTCGCCGTATGGGCGATTTGTTCTGCGTGGCGTTCGCTTTCCGGCGGTCGATGGCGACGCGGATCCCGTGCTGATCGGCCAGTGGGACGTCGCATCGCCTCCGGCGGGCGCCCAGCAGTGACATGAAAGACATGCGTGACCGGCTGACACGGCGACGAGCGCTGTTCATGAACGACGTGGTCTTCGCCCGCGCGGCGGCCGTGCTGGCGCTCGCGCTGTCACACAGCTCTGCCGCGCGCGCCCAGGACAGCACGCGAAGTCTCGCGCCCGTGATGTTCGTGAATGACGAATGGGAGCGATACGCGCGAGTGCTCCAGGTGAGCGGAGACGTTCCGCTCTATCCATGGTCGGTGCGCGAGTTCGGGATGTCAGAGGTCGTCGCGCTCGCTCCAAAGACAAACGGGCATCCATGGTCCGGTATCGCGACGCATGGGCAGCGTACGATCAAGGGATTCTCGATTACGACGCTGCCGGCGCAGGCGCAGACGATCTTCAACTCCCAATTTCCCTTTGGTTACAACGACGGTCCGGTGTGGGCGGGTCGGGGAGCGACGACGATATTTCACACTGGAGTCGCGGCGAAGGCCGGCCCCCTCTCGATGGTTCTCGCCCCCATGTTCTTTCGCGCCGAGAACTCCAGCTTCGCACTCCTGCGCCAGGAAACCGGCACGCCCGAACCCGACGTCTACGGCGACTGGGTGGGAGACGGCGGGATCGACCAGCCACAGCGTTTCGGCCCGCATCCGTACGAGCGATTCGATCCGGGGAATTCAACGGTGCGGTTGGATTTGGGCCCCGCCGCATTGGGGTTCTCCACTGCCAATGAGCACTGGGGACCGGCGCGCGACCACCCGCTGGTCCTGGGAAACAATGCGGCTGGCTTTCCCCACGCGTTCGTGGGCAGCAGCCATCCGGTGAACGTCTGGGTGGGCAAGGTGCAGGCGCGGCTCCTGTGGGGAAAGCTGTACGAGTCTGCCTATACCTACATGAGGAGATACCAGCCGTACCGATTTGCGACGGGATTTGGCGCGCTGTTCACGCCACGCGGCGCACCTGGGCTGGAGCTCGGCGCCAGCAGGTTCTTTCACGTCCTCTGGTCACCGCACGCCCTCAGCTCCGACAATCTGATACGGAGTTTCGCCGACATCTTCAGAGCCAGAACGGCGAATCGGTCCGGTGACAACCAGCTCGCCAGCATATTCGCGCGCTGGGTATTTCCCGAGGGCGGGCTCGAGGTGTACTCCGAGTACGCGCGTGAGGATTACGGCTACGACGTGCGAGACGTCTTCGTCGAGCCGGACCAGGAAGGCGGGTACCTGCTCGGGTTCCAGCGCGTACTCGGTCGATCGTCCGAGAAGCGAACCGTCATCAGAGGAGAGGTGGCGAACACACGTCTCTCGGGCGTGAACATCGTGCGCGAGCAAGGGCGCTTTTACACGCACGGAGCAGTGGGGCAGGGCCACACGAACCTCGGACAAGTCCTTGGCTCCTTCGGTGCTTTTGGCGGCGGCGCGTCGACGCTCGCGGTCGATAGTTATTCTGCCGGGGGACGGCGGACGATCTCATTCTCGCGCATACTTCGGGCGCAAAAACGCGACAATGACATTCACCTGGCCATACCCCAGGAAGCAGACGTGATGCACACGCTTGGCATCGACGGACTTCGCTTTCGGGGACGAATGGCAGTCACATACGAGCTGACGGCGGTGTACGAGCTGAATCGCAACTTTGCGCGCGATGTCTTCAACCTTCGGGCGGCCTCCGGAATTCAGTATGTCTGGTAGCGCGTGACCGGCGGCCGGACGTTCGCGCGGAATTCCGCGTTCAATCTACTTGGCATGCTGTTGCCGCTGCTGCTCGCGGTGGTCGCGATGCCGGCACTTGTGCGCGGCCTGGGCGCGGATCGCTTCGGCATCCTGACGCTGGCTTGGGCGGCGATCGGATACTTCAATCTCTTCGAGCTCGGCTTGAGCAGAGCGCTGACGCAGGCAGTGGCGCACCGGATCGGGAACAATCGCAACGGCGAGCTGCCGGCGATCGTGTGGACAGCGCTGCTTCTCCTGCTGACACTCGGCGTCATCGGCGCCGTGGTGCTCGCCGCGGCGACGCCGACGCTCATCGTCCGCGTGCTCAATGTACCGGTCGATCTTCGCCAGGAGGCGATCGTCTCGTTCTACATTCTCGCCGCATCGTTGCCCTTCGTCGTCACGACGGCGGGACTTCGCGGACTGATGGAGGCCCATCAGCACTTCGGCGCCACGATGGCCCTGCGCATCCCGCTGCTCGCGTTCATGCTCATCGGTCCGCTGTTGGTACTGCCATTCTCCAGGAGCCTCGTTCCGGCCGTGCTGATGCTTGCTCTTGGACGCATCATCGCATGGGGGTCGCATCTCGTCGTCTGTCTCCGGCGCTACGAGTATCTCCGCGAGGTTTCGCCAACTCTGCACGCGGCCTCGATGGGTCCACTCCTGCGCTTCGGCGGCTGGACGACCGTGACGAATACCGTGAGCCCGATCATGGCGTACCTCGACCGCTTTCTCATCGGTGCGCTGCTCCCCATGGCCGCGGTGGCGCACTACGTCACGCCGTACGAAGTCGTCACCAAGCTGACGATCATTCCCGCGGCGGTGCTGGGTGCCATGTTCCCCGCACTTGCGGCGACGTTCTCGTCCGATCGCGACCACATGATTCATCTGTACGATCGCGCGCTGCGCACCGTCGTATTGCTGATCTTCCCGGTACTCCTCGTCGCGATCGCGCTTGCGCACGAGGGAATGCGCGTCTGGATGGGGAATGCCGTGCCGCCGGTCAGCGCGGTCGTCCTCCAGTGGCTTGCACTCGGCGTCTTTACCAACAGCATCGCGCAGGCGCCGTTCGTCGCGTTGCAGAGCGCTGGCCGGCCGGACCAGATTGCCAAGCTGCACATGCTCGAGCTGCCCCTATACGCCGTGTCCATCTGGCTCCTCGCCAAAACTTTCGGCCTGGTCGGAGTGGCGATCGCATGGACGCTGCGCGTGACCATCGATGCAGTCGCCCTCATGCTCGTGGCCCGACGCACCCTTCAGCTGCCCCTCGTCCCGCAACTCGGAAGCGCGTGGATGCTCCCCTTGATGGTGGTGGCTCTCGTCATCGCGGCAGTTCCGATGACCACGTTTATGAAGCTCGTCTACGTCGTCATCATCGGAGGTATGTTCGTCGCCACAGCCTGGCGGGGCCTTCTCAGTGCGCAGGAGCGCGACGCGCTGCTCAGCTGGATTCGCTCGCCCCGCACCGTCCCGGTGGAGACAAGCGAAGGTCTGGCCTGACCATCTGCGCTCGTGCGACCCATGCCATCTGAGACTCCACTGTCGCGGGCGCGCGTGCTGCTGGTCCACGAATGGCTATACACGTGGGCGGGCGCGGAACGCTGTCTCGAGGAGCTCGTAACGATCGTCCCGCAGGCCGACGTGCTGGTCGGCGTCGTCACTCCAAGGATGCGAGCGCGACATGCCATCGCCCGGCGCGCGGTCGAGACGTGGGTGGGCCGCGTACCGGGCGCGCGGATGCATCACCGCTGGTTCCTACCGCTGCATGCCGCGGCGTTCAGGTTCTTTGATGCGTCGCGTTACGATCTCGTCATCTCGGTGTCGCACGCGTTTGAGAAACTGATTCGAGCGCAGAGCGGCAGACATCTCTGCTACTGCTTGTCGCCCCCGCGGTATCTCTGGGATCTGCACGGCACGTACGCGCGTCACGCGTCCCTGCCGGAGCGCGTCGCGTTGCGCGCGGCGACCTTTCCGCTGCGCGCAATCGACAGGATCGGCGCCGCCGGCGTGGATCGCTTCGTGTGCATCTCGCAGGCAGTCGCCGGCCGGGTACGGCGCGCCTACGGACGCGAAAGCGACGTCGTCTACCCGCCGGTATCTCCCAAAGCATCGGCCACGACGGGACACCGCGAGCGTTTTCTTCTCTCGCTTGGGCGCTTGGTCGCGTACAAGCGTGTGGACCTTGCGATTGCCGCCGCGGAGCGCCTGAGGATGCGCCTCGTTGTCGCCGGTGATGGACCGGAGCGCGCGCGCCTGGAGCGTCTCGCTGGCACTCACACGGAATTCGTCGGGGACGTCTCGGAAAATGAAGCAGGACGCCTGCTGTCCCGGTGCAGCGCCTTCGTCTTTTGCGGCGAAGAGGATTTCGGCATCACGCCGCTGGAGGCCCACGCGCATGGAGCCCCAGTGGTCGCGTATGCTCGCGGCGGCGTCGCGGAAACGATGGAACACGGCGCCAACGCGATCTTCTTCGACCGCCAGAGCGAGGACGCCGTAGTCCAGGCGATTGAACAGTGCCTGAAGCAGACGTGGGATGCGAACCTGCTCAAGCGCAATGCCGCACGGTTCTCGCCGGAGAACTTTCGTGAAGGGATGCGGCGCATCATCCTGGAAATGCTGGAGGAGGATCGCTCGGCTCCGAATGCCCGGTCGGAGACCGAGGCGAAGCGAGACAGCGCGCTGCATCGATGATCGCCCTTCCACCCGTGATCGGGTTACCGCTCGCGGGTCTCGCGTACGTTGTCCCGGGTCTCGCCCTCGTTCGCCGCGAGGAGTGGAAGCGCGCGGAACCGATCGAGCTCGCCGCAATCGCATGCGCCGGCTCGATTGCGTGGTGGGCTGTCGGGCTCTGGTTCATCGGATTCCTTCGGATCCCGATGTCCATTTTCGCGCTCGTCTCTCTCGCCACCGCGGCGCTCGCCCTGGCGCTGTACCGTCGGCCGGAGATCGTCGCGGCACTCTCGACGTGGCGCATCGCGCGCCGGGACGCGCTCTTCGATTTCGCGTTCATCGCCGCAGTCGTGGCAACACGCGCCCTGTTCGCGTTCACGCGACTCGGCTGCTCCGTGGGCGACATGAGCGCGCATGCGTACATGGCCGAGCTGATCGTGATGCATGACGGTCTCCCCGCGACGTATGAGCCCTTCCTGCCGATCGGCAACTTCGGCTCTTACCCCCCGGGCTTCCACGCGCTCGCCGGCATCGAGACGCTCCTCGGCGGGGTGCCGACGTACCGCTCGACCATTCACGCGCTGTGTTTCGCGCTCGTGGCGCTCACTTTCACGCTGGCCGCATTGCTCCGCGGCGTTGGAATCGGCCGCGTGGGCGCCGCGCTCGCCGCGGCTGGAGCGCTCATGCTCGGCCGCCACCCGCAGTTTTTCGAAATGTGGGGCGGCGCGCCAACGCTGCTCGCCGCGGCGCTCGCCTTTCTCGTCTTGCGCGACGCACTTCGTCTCGTCGAACCGTGCCCAACCGACTTCCTCGTACGCCTAGGCTTTTTCTCGGCGGCAACGCTCCTCGTGCACCAGCTTCCGGTGGTCAGCTTTCTGTACGTCTTTGCCGCCGCGGCAGCCTTTCGCGCGGGGCGCGACCGTGTGTCCTGGGGCCGCATTGCGCGGAACGGCGTCGTCGTCTGCGCCGTTGCGGGCGCGCTCGCGGCCCCGTTTCTCCTGCGTGCTCCGCGCTCGATCCCGCCCGAGGTCGCGTCGTGGGCTCATGACTGGTTCAGAGGAGAAACCGACCGCGCGCTACGACTCCAGGTCCCGATACTCCGCGCGCTCGGAGCTCGCGGCATCGCCGGAGAGATCGGACCGCAGACGTGGCCCTTTTATCTCATTATCTATCTCGGCGTCCTTCCGCTGGCACTGCTCATACTCGGACTCGTGGTTCGCTGGCTGCGCCAGCGGGGGAGCGCCGCGACGACGCTCGCGACGGCGCTGGTTGGCGTCAATCTCGTGCTCTTCGCGGGTGCGCTCACGGAAACACTTCCGCTCTGGCCATCGCTATACCCGACGCGCATCGGCATCTGGCTGGCCCCGGCGCTCGGCATCGCACTCGCGGGCTTGGGTTCCTGGGTATCAGGGTTCGTGCCGCGACGCGTACTCCTGGCCGGCGGCGCCGTGTGGGCAGGCCTTTTCATTCTGGAGGGATATCGCCTCTCCAACACCAAGTTCGGGACTGCGTTTTACGACGCCGCTAAAGCTGGGCGCACGTCGGCCCTCGGAGTGCTCGCGAACGAGGCGGTGGGCGGCGCATTCTGGGTGGCGACCTTTAACCGCGACAACGCCGTTCTTACCGCGGACGACCTGCGAGGGTTTGACTGGGTGCGTGAACACACGCCATCCGGGGCGGTGTTCGCCACCAACTATGGCGACGGGGGAAACCTGATCTCGGCGATCGCGCACCGGCCAGTGATCGCGCCGCATTTCAACCTCGCCTTCTTCTACTCGCGCGAGTTGCAGGAATGGGCGCTCACGCCGATCGATTACGTCTTCGTCTCTTCGGAGACAAGCCCGGCCTATCCTCGGAGGTACGTACCTGAAGCCCTCGATCGGGACTCCACCGTCGAGTTGGCGTTCCGCGCTGGCGACGCGCGCGTCTACAGGGTCAGGCGACCGTAACGTTCCCGGATGTCGCTTCGGAAAGCGAGGCGAGGCCCGCGGCATTATCCTATGCTCGCACGATTCGTCCCGGGGGAGAGGGGGGAGTTCGCGATTTGAGAGTCACGCCAACGCGTTTGCCCGAAGTCTTGCTCATCGAGCCGGTCATCCACAGTGATGAACGGGGCTGGTTCTTCGAGGCCTTTCGCGACGAGCGCTGGGCCGAGCACGGTTTGCCCACGAACTTTCGACAGGACAATGCGTCGAGATCGAAGCGCGGCGTTTTGCGCGGCCTGCACTACCAGCTTCAACACCCACAGGGGAAGCTCATCTCCTGCATCAGCGGAAGCGCGTTTGACGTTGCCGTCGACATTCGTCTCGGGTCGCCAACCTTCGGCGCGTGGATCGGCATCGAGCTCACGTGGGACAAACCACAGCTCCTCTGGATTCCTCCCGGGTTCGCTCACGGATTCTACGCCCGCTCGGACGCGACCGTGATCCAGTACAAGTGCACGGATGTCTACGTGCCGTGGGATGATCATGGAATTCTGTGGTGCGATCCCGAATTGAAAATCGAGTGGCCCGCACAGGCGCCCTTCTTGTCGCCGCGAGATCGTGACCTTCCGACGCTGCGGCAGGCCCGCGCGAATTTGCCTCACTACACCGCGGCATTCGCCAAAGATTCGGCCCGGTAGCACATCTCCGTGAGGGTTCTGCTAGTCGGCAGCAACGGCATGCTCGCCCACGATCTGGTGAGGGCGAAGCCTCCAGGCGTCTCTTTGACCGCGCTGACACGACAGGAGCTCGATATCCGTGATTCCGATGCGCTCGACCGGGCTATCGATCGGCACCAGGCCCAGTGGGTCTTCAACTGCGCCGGCCTCACGAACGTCGACGTGGCGGAAGCTGATCGCGATGCGGCATTCGCGGTGAATGCCGTCGCGGTCGAGCACATGGCTCGCCTCTGTGGCAGCCACGGGACGAAGCTGCTGCATTTCAGCACCGATTACATCTTCGACGGCAGGAGGTCAGGCTTTTACTGCGAAGATGATGCGCCGCATCCACTCAATGCCTACGGTGAAAGCAAGCTCGCCGGCGAGCTGGCGGTGCAGCGCAGCGGAGTGCCGCATCTCATCATCCGCACCCAATGGCTTTTTGGCACGCACGGCCGCTCGTTCGTAGGCCTGATGTGCCAGCGCGCAGTTTCGAAACAGCGGACGCGCGTCGTAGCGGACCAGGAGGCGTGTTGCACCTACACGGTGGATCTGGCCGCTGCTGCGTGGCAGCTCGTTCACTCCACGGATGGGATCATCCACGTCGCAAACCGTGGCAAGATATCCCGGTACGCGCTCGCTGCCCGCATCTTCGAGCGCTTCCGGGCCAAGGCGCTCCTCGAACCGTGTAGCGCGGAAGAATTTGGCTCGACTACGCGTCGTCCAGTCAACTCCGCCCTGTCAATCCGGCGGGCGGAGCAGATCCTGGGACATCCGATGCCGTATTGGGACGACGCTCTCGATCGGTACCTCATCGAGCGTGATCTGGATCACATTCCTGTCGGGCTTGACAGTGCCGGACCGGTGCGATAGCCGGCGGGGCCGCGGGCCAAAAGGTTATTGAGGCAAGGTGTACCGCGGGCTACGTTTAGTGATTGCGTGGCAGTCACTTATGCGGTGCCCCTCTCCGCATTGGATATGACGATGACGCGGCAGCTTTTTGCATGTGCGTCAACCCACAGGCTGCCTCGACGGCCCAGGCCATCACACAGACATCGATGGGAGAAATGCAGCAGGACTCGGAATGGAAGCTCGTTTACACGAAAGTCCATTGCGAATCATGGTCTGAGGCGAATCTCCGGAATCAGGGTTTTTCCGTTGTTCTGCCTCGGGTCCGGGCGCGTGGTGGATTTGCGCCGCTCTTTCCTCGTTACGTCTTTGTTGGCCATGAGCGCGGGCGAGACACACGCTGCTTGCAGAGTACCCTCGGTGTGCAATACGTCGTGACACTGGGTGAGAATCCCGTGCGTGTCCCGCGGGATGTCATCGACGAAGTTCGATCTCGAATGGATGCGCAGGGAGTCGTGCATCTCGATCCAGCGATCACACAAAAACCACTGTTCGACCGGCGCGAGCGTGAACGCATTCGAGCTCTCGTGAAGCTCACGCAAGCGGGCTTTCGCGTCGCGATCGCTTAAGAACGACGGGAAGGAAAAAACTCACGACGTCCGTCAACGTCCCAGTCGATTTTTCTCGAGCTGGTGCGTAATGGCGGTAGCCTGCCCAGCCCTGCGCGACCTTGCGATGTGAACTACAGATCCCTCGCTCTGCTCGGGATGCCAACAAGAAAGACCCTGCTTCTCTTCACCGGCTCGTATCCGTACGACGTCGTCGCGGAGAACGGATTCATTCCACAAGAGCTCGACGTTCTCCGGCAGTACTTCGAGACCATACTGATCATTCCGTGCAAGATCGGCGGCAATCGTGACACCATCGCTGCGCCCGACATCGCCGTGAATACCGAGTACGCGACATACAGGAGTTCGACGTTTCGCCGCGCGCTGTTCATTCTTCGCAGCGTCGCGGACCAGCGATTCCTGCGAGAGGCGCTGTCCAACCTGAAACTGTTCGTCCTGAGGCCGCGAGCGTTCGTGTCCGCGCTTCGCCAGCACGTGATTGCGAGGATGACAGAGCGTTGGATTCGCGGACTGCCAGGCATTTCTTGGGCGAGCTCGGTGCTGTACACGTGGTGGTTCGACGGCACGACCCTCGGGCTGGCGACGTTCGGAGGCAGAGTCGGCGTGCCCGTGATCACACGGGCCCACGGGTCCGATCTGTACGAGCACCGGCAGAATCCAGCGTACATACCGTTCAGAAAAACGAGTCTGGAGCGCGTGAAACTCGTTTTCTCCGCGTCCGAGGCGGGGGCGCGGCATCTCGCGAGCCGATATCCGGGCTCGCGCGAGAAAGTGCGGGTGTCACTGCTTGGCGTCGGCGATCCTGGATTCGTGAGCCGGCCGTCCACCGACGGTGTCCTGAGGATCGTGAGCTGCTCCATCTGCCTCCCCGTGAAGCGGATCGACCTCATGATCAGGGGAATCGCCGCCCTGGGTCGGGCCGAACCGCGGAAGCAATTTGAATGGACTCACATCGGCGACGGTCCCGAGAGGGACTCGCTCGCCTCGCTTGCCGCCGTGACAATGCCGGCGAACGTTCGCCACACGATGCTCCCTTTTCCTGGACACTCGGGATTGTTCGACTTCTACAGGTCTCATCCTGCGGATTTCTTCGTGAACACCAGTAGGAGTGAAGGGACGCCGGTCACCATCATGGAGGCGATCAGCGTGGGGATTCCGGTGATTGCCACGGCGGTTGGCGGCAATGTCGAGATCGTGACCGAAGAGAACGGTGTCGTGATCGCGGCAGATCCAGAACCCGAAGAAATTTCCAATGCCTTCATGCGTCTGATGCGCGACACGCCCGGCCTTTCCCGGCTTCGCTCGGGGAGCCGGGAGAAGTGGCAGCGGGAGTACTCGGCGGCTCGCAACTATACCAACTTTGCCAAAACCATTCGTGAGCTATGAGCACCACCGTCAAGGCTTCTGACAATCACCGCGCGAGCAAGGCGGTCCACACCGATGACGGTGAATCCATGAACGAAATCGACCGTGTGCGCCTGATCTCGGTCATCATTCCCTGCTATCAAGAAGAGTCGTTCATCGCGAGCTGCCTGGCTTCGGTCTGCGCATTCACGCTTCCGGCTGGCTGGGACATCGAGGTGCTTGTGGTGGATGGCGGATCGCGCGACACGACGCGCCAGGTCGTGGCGGACTTCGCGGCGCGCGACAGTCGCTTTCGGCTTCTGGACAATCCCCGTCGCATGCAATCGTCCGGCTTGAACATCGGCATCCGGGCGTCGCATGGGGAATACATAATGCGGCTCGATGCCCATTCCACATACCCCGCAGACTATCTGGCTCACTCTCTCCGGACGTCGCAGCGTACCGACAGTGACAACGTCGGCGGCATCGCCCTGACGCAGACGGGCGGCAGCGGGTATCAAGCGTCGCTCACTCAGGCGCTCACGTCCCACCGATTCGGCGTCGGATCGTCCTTCAGGACCGGCGCGAAAGAGGGCAGGGCAGACACAGTGCCGTACGGTTTTTTCCGACGAGACACGTTCGAGCGCTTTGGCCTGTTCGATGAGCGGCTCGCGCGCGCGCAGGACTATGAATTCAACCGCCGCATCGTGGCGCGCGGCGGGCAGGTGTGGCTCGATCCCCAGATCATCATTCGATACTCCCAGCAACCAACGTTGCGGAGTTTCCTGAGGAAGCAGCTGTTCCTCGACGCGCCGTACAACGCTTACATGTGGTATCTGGCTCCGTATACGTTCACGCCGAGGCACGCGATAACGGCGTTGTTTGTCGCAGGTCTCTTCATCGGCTTGCCGCTCGCCCTCTTGTCACCCGCAATCGCTCCGGTCGCGGCATTGGTGCTCGGTGCGTACGCGCTGCTCGCGCTAGGCGCGTCGGTTCAACAGGCCGTCCGATACAGGCGATTGCGCCACGTGTTCGTGCTCCCCTTCTGCTTTCTCGGGTACCACGTCACGCACGGCGTGGGCGTGCTCGCGGGCATCACGAGAGTGGCGCTGCGCCGCGCGCCGGTGCGTCGAGAAGATGCGCCGTGGGTACCAGGCACGGAGCCAGTGTCGCAGCGTTCTCTCGAACCCGTTCTCGTCACGGTCATCGTGCCGTGCTACCAGGAGGCTGGATTCATCGGCTCGTGCCTCGAGTCGGTGCGCAACTTCGTGCTTCCAGCGCACGTCTCGGTCGAGGTCCTGGTCGTGGACGGCGGGTCCACCGATGGCACACGATACGTCGTGCAGGACGTCGCGGCTCGCGACCCGCGATTTCATCTGCTCGAGAATCCGCGACGTACGCAAGCCGTCGGGTTGAATATCGGCATCGACAAGGCGAAGGGTGATTACATCATGCGACTCGACGCCCACTCCACCTATCCTCGGGATTACCTCGAGCAGTGCCTGCGAACTGCGGTGCGCACGCGCTGTGACAACGTCGGCGGAATTTTCGATACGCGTGCTCGCGGGTCCGAGTATCACGCGTCGCTCGTGCAAGCGCTCACGACGCATTGGTTCGGAGTCGGCCGGTCATTCAGGACCACGGCCGAAGAGGGGCCGGCCGATACGGTGGCGTACGGATTCTTCCGCCGCCAAACGTTCGAGCGATTCGGCTTGATCGACGAGCGGCTCGTGCGCGCGGAGGACTACGAGTACAATCGGCGCATCGCGGCGAACGGCGGGCGAGTGTGGCTCAACCCCGATATCGTCGTGGAATACTCTCAGCAGGCGACGCTCCAGGATTTTCTGCGCAAGCAATTTTTCGTGGACGCGCCATACAACGCGTACATGTGGTACCTGGCGCCGTACACCTTCGCCGCGAGGCACGCGGCGAGTGCGTTCTTTGCGCTGGGGATGATCCTCGGTCTGCCCTTGGCGCTGCTCTTCCCGTCGGTGGCCGACTTGCTGCTACTCGTCGTCGGGGTGTATGGCGGGCTCGCGGTGATCGCCTCCCTGCAACAGGCGCTGCGCTATCGCCGGTGGAGACACGCCGTGTTTCTTCCGCTGTCGTTTCTCGCCTATCACGTCACGCACGGACTCGGCGTCCTTGCCGGCATCGGTCGTATCCTCCTCGGGACGCAGCCGACGAAGAAGAGCGATCCCCCGTGGCGGGACGCTCCCACCGTTCACGCGGTCGCGACGCCATGACGCTGGTGATCATCGACTATGGCATCGGCAACGTACTCTCGATCGCGAACATGCTGCGAAGCGCGGCCATCGACGCGGAGATCAGCGCCGATCCGAATAAGATCCGCGGCGCGTCGAGGTTGATCCTGGCCGGCGTGGGAGCCTTCGATGCCGGCATGCAGAACCTCGACGATCGCGGCCTCGTGGCTGTCTTGCGCGAGGCCGTGTTCGAGAAGCGCGTGCCGCTCCTCGGCATCTGCCTCGGCATGCAACTCCTGATGCGGGGCAGCGACGAAGGTGCGGGCGAGCGCGAAGGACTCGGCTGGATCGACGGGCGCAGCTTCAAAATTCGCGGCGACGGTGCGACGCCGATCAAGGTACCGCACATGGGATGGAACGAAATCCAACCCACCCGAGACTCCGCGCTGCTCGAGGGGCTGAGCGACAAGAGCCGGTTCTACTTCGCGCACTCGTACGCGGTCGAGTGCGCGAACCAGAGCGACGTCGTCGCGAAGGCGACGCATGGGACCGCATTCCCCGCGATCGTCGCGCACGGCCACGTCTGCGGCGTGCAATTCCATCCGGAAAAGAGCCATCGCTACGGCCGGCAGCTGCTCGAGAATTTCGCGGTCGCGGATCTGAACGGGTGCTGAGGTATCGCGTCATCCCCGTTCTCACCATCGACGAACGCCGGCTCGTAAAGACCATCCGCTTTCGTGATCCGAGATACCTGGGGGATCCGCTCAACGCCGTGCGCCTCTTCAACGAGAAAGAGGTGGACGAGATCGTCATCCTCGACATCGGCGCCACGCGCCGATCGCGAGCGCCCGATTTTGCTTTCATTGCCGATCTGGCGTCCGAGTGTTTCATGCCGATGGCCTATGGCGGCGGTATCGTCAGCCCCGACCATGTGGCGCGAGTTCTTGCCCTCGGCGTGGAGAAAGTCGTCATGAACACGGCGGCGGTCGAGAATCCGTCGCTGCTCTCGGCCGCGGCGAACACGTATGGCAGCCAAGCGGTGGTTGCTTCCATCGACGTGCGCCGCCGTTGGACCGGTGCACGTGAGGCGGTGACGCGCTGCGGGACGAAGTCCACGAAGCGCGCACCGGCGGATCTCGCGCGCGCGATGGAGCAGGCGGGAGCGGGCGAGCTCCTGATCACCTCAGTGGAACACGATGGACAGATGCAGGGATACGATTTGGAATTGATCAGTGAAGTGACGGCCGCGGTGTCGATACCCGTGATCGCGTGCGGCGG
>DATBRO010000228.1:0-8669 GCA_036560265.1 Gemmatimonadaceae bacterium
GCTGGAGCTTCAGGGAGATCGCGCGGGAGCGATTCGCGCCTTTTCCGCATTCATGCGGCTCGCGCCGGCGCGCTTGGCAGCTCACGTCGAGCGCGTGCGCCGACACGTCGATTCGTTGAGCGCGCGCGCGCCGTAGCACCGCAATGCGTCGTTCCACCTGTTGGCGCGCCATTGCAGTCGCGGTCGCCGCACTGTGTCTCGCGTCCTGCCGCCTCGGACGCGTAACCCCGCGGCAGCTCCCGAACATTCCGGTCTACGAGATTACGCCGTCGGATACCTCCGGTCTCTCGATCGTGCCTGCCCCCGCGCGTGACTCAGCGTCGGCATTGGGCGCCACGAAGCTCGTGACGCTGACAGCTCACAACGCCGACGCTCGCACATTGCTTTTGTGGTTGGCGGAGCAGGCTGGCGTCAGCCTCGTCGTGGCACCTGACGTGACCGCGCGAGTGAGTGTGAACCTCGAGAACGTCCCGGCGGGCGAAGCGATGCGTGCAGTCATGGCAGAGGCGGGCCTATCGGTGCTGACGTCCGGGTTCAATAGCCCATGGCCTCCGGTCGTTTTTTACCGACTGCCGGCGAATATCAACGCGGCCAGCGCGGAAGACATTGTGACGCTTTTTGGCGTTAGCCCCGAGATGGCGAGTTGGATCGTGGAGTGCCGTACGAAGCCCTGATTCCATCACTGGAACGACAAAGGGCCGCGTCAACTCGACGCGGCCCTTTGACGTTTTTTCAGCGATCTTCAGCGTGATCCCATGAGCTGCAGTTTCAGCGAAGCATCCGGCACTGCGCCAGCCACCGGCAAACGCCACCGCAACGCGCCGAGTGTCCGGCCGTTTGCGTTGTCAATGAGTGAATCGATTCGCAGCGCCGCTGCATCCGTGGGCACGCCCGCGATCGTCGCAATCACGTAGCCGGTCGACGTCGCGAATCCGGAATCGACGAGTGCGTCGCGCAAGTAGCCCAGCCCCACGGGCATGCTGTCGAGTGCGGTCAGACTTCCCGACATGTACGGCCCCTTCCAGCGATTGGCCGCCGGTGTGCCGTAATCGTTAACGGTGAGGTCCTTGTTCGTCCCGATGATCGCGTTAAAGAGGTCCGAGACCCGCCCTGGGAATTTTCGCGTGTCTGAGACAAACGCGGTAATGCCTGTGCGTACGCTCCCCACAGTGCTCGCGATATTGGCTTCATCGCCCTTCGAGATCTGGTTTGTCACCGCCGGCACGACCACGGCAGCGAGAATCGCGACGATTGCCACTGTAACGAGCACCTCGGCCAGCGTAAATGCAGCGCGACTCGAGCGTTTCTTCAACATGCCTTGATCTCCTGATTCAGAGGAACGGATCGGTTCATCCAGGCACCGGGTGGCACCATGACGAGACCGCATTATTGGATTGGTATGGCCAGAAACTTCGTGGTGTCGGCGGCCCCTGTCGCCCAACGCAACAGCCCAGCCGTGCGGTTCGCCGGCGCGCCGTCGATCTGCTCATCGATTTTGTCGAAATCGGGCCCGCTGATGCCCAGAATCACGACGCCTAAATAGTTCACGTTGTTCGTTGCGTTCAGGTATGTACCGAACTTTCCCTGCACCGCGCCACCGAAACCAGTCGTTCCGGTGTCCGACGCCGCCATATAGGGGCCCTTCCACTTGAGAACGAGGCCCGAGGTGTAGTTCGCGCCAAGAATGTCCTTGTCGGCTGTCGTTATCAATTTGGAGAGATCCGTGTATTTGCCGGGATAGCGGTGCACGTCAGCGAGGAATTGCTCCGCGCCACTGCGAATGGCTTGAAGATCCTGGGTTGCTCTACTCGCATCCCCTTTCAGGATCTGGCCCGCTACGGTCGGCAACAGCACCGCGGCAAGCACCGCCATCAGGGCGAGCGCCACCAGGATTTCGGCCAGCGTAAAGCCACGGCCCAGCCTCGCGGCCGGCAGCTTCCTCGTACAGAGCGATCTAATTGCGGTCATGGTACGTGGTAGTTGATGTCCAGCAATGACGAACTTCGGCTGGAAAGGTCGCCCAGAGTCGTGACATTGGCATTACGGTGCCTTACCGCACCGTTACTGTATCGGACAGGCTAGAAATGCGATCTCAATAAACCCCTCGTGACGTCGCGTTACTGCGGTCGTCGCTAAAGTAACGCATCGCAATTCATGATCAGACCTGGACTTAGGTGACCGCAGCGACGACACCGTCGTTTCGTCTCCGCGTACTCGGCTCGCCGGAGCTGCGCGATGATCTCGGCCAGATTCCGGCATCCTTGGGCTGGGGAAAACCCCTCGCGCTCCTTTGCTATCTCGCGATCCGTGGTGAGGTGAGGCGTGACGAAATCGTCGACCTCTTCTGGCGCGATGTCGAGGAATCGAAGGCACGGAACGCCTTTCGGCAAGCACTCCACCGCCTTCGAACCGCTTTGGGCGAAGAGCTCATTCCCCACGACAAAGATCGACTCCGTTTGGCGCCTTCCGAACGGCTCTCTATCGACGTCGCGGAATTCGAGCAGAACGCTCGCGCCGGTCGCCTGGATGCCGCGGTCAATGCGTACGCCGGTGACTTTCTCGACAGCTCGGAGCTGGGCGAGGCGGCCTTCGATCACTGGGCGGAGCAGGAACGGACTCGATTGCGCGCCCGCTTCCGCCAGGTGCTTCAGGACGCCGTGCTCGAGGCGAGTGCCGCCGGCCGCTGGGCGGATGCAATCAGCCGCGCAAAGCGGTTGCAGAGCATCGCGCCCTTCGAGCCCGATGCGGCCAAGCTTGCCGCAACCACACTGCTGTCGGCCGGCAGGCGACTCGAAGCGCTCGAGCTTTTGAGGCAGTTCGCGCAGCGCACCGAGCGAGAGCTCGGTGTTCCCGTGCACGCCGATGTGCAAGGGCTGCTCACCCGACTGTCTCGCGAAGCGATAGCCGACACACCCACATCCCGTCCGCCGTCCGCGCGGGGAGATGTGTCTCTCCCCTTCGTTGGCCGCGAGACGGAGCTGTCTCAACTTCTCGCGCTGTGGCACACCGTTGGCGAGGACGCCGGGGCTCTGGCGCTGATCGAGGGTGAATCCGGAATTGGAAAGACGCGACTGGTCCAGGAGTTCGTCGCGCACGCCCGCTCGCTTGGCGTCGTCCTCGTTAGCAGCGGACGCGAACGCGCAGCTGGCGCGCAGCTTCCATTCGGGGTTTTCGGCGAGGCTTTGCGGCCGCTCGTCCACGCGCCAGGCGTCGCCGGCGCGAGCGCGCACTTGTTGGCTGAAGCCGCTCGGCTGCTTCCGGATCTACGCGACAAGCTGGATCTACCCCAGCTGAGCGCTGTCGAGGATGAGGCATCGCGGTTGCGATTCTTCGAGGGGGTCGCCGCGTTTATCGACGCCGCGGCGTACGAGCAGCGCATTCTCATCGTGCTGGAAGAGCTTCAGAATCTTCCGCCATCATCGCTCGACCTCCTCTCGTACCTGGCGGCGCGACTTGCGGGCGCACCCGTGATGTTCGTGCTCACGCTGCAGCCGATCGGTTCCGCGGCGGCCGTGGTGGCACGACTGCGCGCCTTCGCTGGGGGCGACGGCTCGCATGGACATGGCGCGCACGCCCGGCGGCTCACGCTCGAGCCATTGAGCTCCGAGCAAAGTGCCCAGGCGTTGCGCGACGCGGCTGAAGTCTCGGGCATTCCGTCTTCGAGTGTCGAGCGCATTGCGAGGCAGTGCGCGGGCTATCCGTCGCGGTTGGTTCATGCGCTACGTGCCGCCTCTGCCGGCGAACAGCCTCCGCAATCGCCGGTGCCGATGCGCGACGTTCTCGTCGATCGCTTGCAGCGCCTGTCGTCGACACAGCGTCGCGTATTTCTCGTGCTCGCGCTCTTGGGACGACCGGCGACGACCCAGCTGCTCGCGAGCGCGGCTCACGTATCCGAGCCCTCCTGTCGCGACGCCGTTCGAGTTCTCGGGCAGCTTGGATTCCTCGACGAGACCGATCGAGGCGCGCAAATCGTGAATGACTCGGTGGCCGAAATCGCGTTCGACGTCGCGGGGGGTGCCGGTCGCGCGTTTCTCTCGGGCTGGATCGCGGAGGCGCTGGCGCGAGAACCGCGCGCCGAGCCTGCGGAGCTCGCGCGCCTGTACGCGGCGGCGGGCAATGCGCCTCAGGCTTTCGAGCACGCCCGGCGCGCCGCGTTCGCTTTTCTCGCCAAGGGAGCGGTCGCCGAGGCGTCGCAGCTCTTCGCGCTTGGGCGCACGTTTGCCTCATCGCCGGAGCAGCTCGCCGAGATCGAAGGGGCGCTCGACGCGCTTGGGGCAGGACGCCGTCGCCTCGCGACGGGACCCGACGTTGTGAGACGCCCGGCCGACGAAAATCGCGGCTTCGCCAGACCGGAGCCTGTCGCCGGCACGCCCCCCGCCTCGGAAGAGAGTGCGTGGCAAAGGCTCTTTCCGAATTGGCGAATCCTGTTCGGCGCCGCCGTCGCAACTCTCTTGATCAGCGCCGCCGTTCTCGGCGTGCGATACAGGGAGTCTATGGCGCTATCCACCCGGTCCGTCGATACACTGGTCGTTTCCGAAGGACTGCAAAACGCGCCCGGCGTTCGACGTCTGGCGATCGGGAACTTGACGGATGGTTTCACGCTCGGGCCGCGTGTCGATCGCACGCTGTCGGAGCCACCTTGGGTCGATTCCCTTCCGCGCCAGTGGACGAATGCGATTCCCGCACCGCGCGGAAGTCGCGTCGCTATCTCGCGGCGGACACCGCGCGGCGTCGATCTGCTCGTCATCAGTCGTGATCGGCGCGATTCGATCGTCCTGCTCTCCGATCAACGCGGTGTCACCGCTCTGGGTTGGTCGCCCGACGGCAGTTGGCTGCTCGCGGCGCGAAGTCGGGAGGCCGCGATCGGAGGCTTCGACATCGGGTTGCTCGCCTTTCGCGTGGACGAACGTCCAACCGTCGTCGCGATCGACACGGTTCGCGGGCATGCCATCGTCGAAGCCCTCTGGTCGCCCGACGGCTCACATATCGCGTGGGCCGCGCGCGTTGGGCGCGAGCGTCAAATGGAAGTGTTCACCAGCCTGGGCGACGGCACCGATGTGCGCAACGTCAGTCGCAGCCCAGCCGAGGATTATCACCTCGCATGGTCGCCGGACGGCGAGCTGCTCGCCTTCACGAGCACGCGGGATGGAAACCCGGAGTTGTATGCCGCGGATCTGCTCGACAACCGGCTCTGGCGGCTGACACAGAATGAGGCACACGATGACCACGCGGCTTTTTCACCCGACGGCAGGACACTCGCGTTCGAGTCGACGCGCCGTGGATCCTTCGGTGTCTACGTCATGCCTGCGCTCGGCGGACAATCCTTGCCTGTCGGTGGCGTCGGTCTCATGGAGATGATCGGTTGGCGCGGCCAGCGATCACGCTTCGTGGATCACGTGCGAGTGGACGTTGGAGATGTCGCCATCGGGGATTCTGCCACACTTCGCCTGCGCGCTTTCGACGACCTCGGCGACACGATTCGCGCGCATAAAGTGGAGTGGCGCGTGCTGGACACCGCGATCGCGCGCTTGACTCCGGATTCCGGCGCGGAGGCAAGCTCGCGCATGATTCAAGGCGTCCGAGGTGGATTGGCACGCGTCGTCGCCACCGTCGGCCGCTGGCGCAGCGATACGGCTCTCGTGCGAGTCGGGCTCGCGCGCGTGTCGCTGCTCAAGGACGAACTTTCCAATGTGCATTGGCGCCTCCTGGGAGATCCGGTTCCGATGCGTTCTGGCGAGCGCCAGGGTCACGGACTCCTACTGCGCGCGGGTCGCGATTGGGACAGCGGAATGCTCTCGCGCGGCACCGTTCCCATGGTGCCGGGACTCACCTTGGAGGCCACGCTCGATGCGCCGTGGAGCGCCGCGCCTGATATTTCCACAGAGGCCAGCATGGCTCTGGTCGCACCGGAGGAGTCTGCCGCGATCGATTCCGCTGCGCCGCAGTTTCTTCGCCTGGCGTCGATCTCGTGGAAGGGAGCTGCCGGCCGGCTCGCGTATGCCGTCGGCAAGGAAATCTTCACCGAGCCAATCGGTGCCGTGACGACGGGTTCGCGCCATTTCGCCATCCGCGTCGACGACGACACTACCGTGAGCTTTTTCGTCGATCGCACTCTTCGGTGGCGCTCCACGCTGCGCCTGGCGGCGCCACGCGCCGAAACTCGCGCGCAGATTTGGATTGCCGGTCGCGCGACTCACGACCGGGTCCGTGTGTCGGCTGTGTCCGTGGCGCTCTCGGCGCGTGTGCGCGCAACGAAAGACGAGTAGCATCCGTTCAATGGTCGTACCTGCCGGCAGTCTCTAGCAGCCCCTGATCGGTATCAGGTAGGTGAGCGTCCCTACGCCCGGGTTCGTTCGAGTCCAGAGGATGGAGCCGGTCGTGAAGTCGGCGTTCCCGTCGTACTGCGACTCGAGCGCGACGGCAGCGACCGTGTCGACTACATCCATCTTGATCTGCAGCGTTCCCACGCCAGCGCCTGATGACGGATTGCGCACGAGCAGGTCGTTCACAATCGCATCCCCAACGGGAAAGTCCGTGTCCGTGGTGATCGGGCGCGCGAGGTAGGGACCTTGCCACTTGTTGATGTTGGCGGCCACCATCAGCGTTCCACAGATGTCCTGGGACGCAGTCGTCGGAGTGTTCGTGAGTAGATCCAGCTTGAGCGGATACTTGAGCACGTTCTGCCGGTACGCGTTGATGGCTGTCGTCAAACTGGTCAGCTCATCGGCGATCGCGCTCGCCTGAGACTGCCGCAAACGCCCTCCGACGGTCGGAATGATTACCGCCGTCAACAACGCGATGATGGCGAGGGCCACCAGGATTTCAGCCAGAGTGAATCCGGGTTTGCGCGTGAAGCTCAGCATTTGTTGTCGACGGTAACGCGATAGTACATGACCAAAGGTGGAGTGGTCGTCCACTGAATCACACCGGCAGCAGACCCGTTGCCAGCGTCGAGAACACCGTCGAGAAGCAGTACGTCGCGCAGGTCCACGGTCTTGAAGACAACCATCAGCACACCATTCGCGTTGGTGTTGGGCACACGCCACAACGTATCCTCCGCGACGCCGATTGGGGTTACGAGCCCGCTGCGAGGGATCATGAACTTCACAAATGGAGAGTTGGTGTCCCAATTCCCTTGCTCAGGTCCAGTAATGACCCCTCCACAGCTGTCGTCGTCGATTGCCGCATTGTTAGCGGTCGGTCTGTTCGTCAGCTGCGACACCCGTCCTGCATTTGAGCCCAGCTTGGCCCTGAATCCATTCGCGCCCACGAGGCCAGTGCCGACGTCCGTGAGGATCGCGGCTGTCGTCTCCGCCCGCTGCTGATCCGCGTACGCTATCAAGGATGGTGCGATGACGCTCGCCATGACCAGCATGATCGCGAGAACGACAACGATTTCGACGAGCGTAAATCCGCGTTCGGCTCTCGTCCTCAGCATTTGTTATTCAGGGGAATCACGTAATACATCACGAGTGCGCCAGCGGTGGTCCATTGAATTGCCCCTGTCGTCGCGCCGTCTCCGCCGTCGACGTAATCGTCCAACTCCGTTATGTCGGCCTGATCGATGGTCTTGAACACAATACGCGTCACGCCCACAGTCGCCGAGAACGGGATCCGATTTAGCGTATCCTCGGCCGTTCCGAGCGGCGTCGGCAGACCGCTTCGCGGAATCAGGAACTTCACAAACGGCGCGTTGTTGTCCCAGCTAGTCTGTTGAGCGCCGGTAACCTGCGCGCCGCAACTATTGTCGTCGACTGCGGCGTTGTTCGCCGTTGGTCGGTTGGAGAGCTGGGAAACCCTGCCGGGATTGATGACAACCTTCGCATAGAAGCCGTTCGTTTTGTCGGTGATGGCGTCGCGCACCGCGGCAAGCGTCGTCGCGGTGTCGGTGATGCGCTGCTGGTCGAAGTACGTCGACAACTGAGGTATCAGCACACCCGCGAGAATCAGCACGATCGCAGCTGCGATGACGATTTCGATGAGGGAGAATCCGGGATGACCTTTCATGCCTGGAGAATGACGACCATACGATCTCCCGAGACACGACAAGCCGCCTCGTCGGCGGCTTGTCCGCAGAATCACCCCGTAGATCGGGACCTAAGGGCAGGCACCGGGAATCACGGCGGATTGCCCCGTCGTTCGCAGGTAGAGTCCTGCGTCATGAGTCTCCAAAGGCTGGAGCACGCCGACGCACTTCTTGATGTCGCCGAATTCCAGGTCCGTGCCATTCACCGTCCGCTGGAAAGAGCCAGTGAACGCAAAGGTTTCTCCGAATGGGATGATTGGAACGCCGAAATATGTGGAACCGAATGGAGAGAGCGGCCAGAGCGCCGGTTTGGTCCCGGCGCCGGAAAGGCCGTCTGCGAGCGAGAGACTGTAGGTCAACTGAATTGCGCGTGACGTCCCGGTCTGACTCCGCACACACATGCTGATGTTCGGCGGATTCTCGTAGTACGGGCGCGTGAATACGCTTCCTGGGATTGGATCCTCGCCGCTCCCTGACCCTCCGATGCGGCGTGGCAAACCGCCGCCGACGCAGCTCGGCAGAACCGCTTCGATAGTGACGTTGTAGGAACGAGCATCGAGCACGGCACCATTCGTCTCGGCCTTGAGCGCTATGACTGTGGGCACGGCCGCCGTTGTAAGTGGCTCATCCCACGTGACCTTGA
>DATBRO010000229.1:0-8088 GCA_036560265.1 Gemmatimonadaceae bacterium
GTGGCCGAATCGGGCGATCTCCGCGCGAACGCAATCGTCAGCATGGCCGTCGAAGAGCTGGCTCTGCACGTGCGCGCGCTGGCGCGAAAGCTCTTTACCGACGAGCGGGCGTCGGTGCCAGTCGCGCTCACCGGCGGCCTGCTCAAGAAGGGATCGGGATTCCGGAAACGGCTCGAGCACCGCCTCAAGTCTGCCGTGCCGGGAGCGCAGATCCACACCGAGGAAATCGACGCGGCGCGCGGTGCAGTCCGCGGCGCATTGCGGCATCTCGCGGAACTCACCCAGTAGAAATTGGTCGCTGTGGAAGGACGCCGTACGCGAGGCGCTCGGCTGGTTCGACAAGTACATCGGCGCGCGACCAAGCCGCGTCACGCCGTAATCTTTAGGGCTGGCCGGGCACGCGAGTCGGCGCGCTCGATCCGATGACAGGGTTTAGCGTGTCGTCGTCCCAAAAGAACGTGTAATCGAGACCCGTTGCAAAGAGCGGCGACAAAACCAGCTTGTCTCGACAAAAGGCGACGCCTGAAAGATTCAAGTAGCAGAGGTGAAAACGCGAGTCGTCGAGCTGCTTCACCGGTTCTGACACGAGCGATGATTTCGTCAACGTCTGCGCAGAGGTCCAGCAGTACAGGACTCTGGACGCGTCGAGTCCACACGCGCCGCGAAGCAACGTCGAGATTGGCGGACCCTCTACTGGCTTCGGCGAGCCACCGGCTGCCCAGCAATGAACCTGGGCGCCGCTTGTGAGACCACATGGCCCGAGCTGCAACTGCGTAAATCCCGGATCCGACTGAACGCGCGTCGGTGTCTTGAGGCACGGGACCCCGTTCGGGCCGCATGCGTCCGTACTTCCCGGAACGCCAACCTGGCCGAAGCCGATTAACCCCCAACAGAACGTTTCTCCTGCCGTGGTGATTCCGCACGCGGTGTCACCTGCACGGATGAGCCGCCACGACTTGCCACCGGCGACAGGCGTCGGTGCGGCACGATTGGTGTCCGTACCGTCGCCGAGAGACCCGTTGAGGTTATTGCCCCAACAGTACGCCACTCCCGTCATCGACACGCCGCATCGCTCAGTGGGACCAATGTCGAGCGACTTGAAGCGCAGGTCGCTCGCGAGGGGCGCCGCGACGCCGTTCTCGCTCCAGCAATACGCCGCGCCGGCAGCAGTAAGCCCGCACACGCCATATCCGCCCGTGCTTAACGATGCGAATGCCTCGGGGGACTGAATGCGCACGGGCGTCTCGCTGCAGTGAAAACGTCGGTTCTGAATCAAGCTGCCGGCCGAGGGGGCGAAGACGAAGCGCTCGCACCGATCATACGCGTCCGTCGCAGCGATGTTCGCTCCCCAGCAATACGCGACTCCGGATGACGTGAGCCCGCATGAAGCGTTGCTCCCGACTGCGATGGTCGTGAATTGAATCTGGGGCTGCGAGACGACTGAAACGTCCCCGGACAGCGTCCGTGTGCCGAATGACGCCGAGATGGTGGCGCGGCCAGGACTGACACTGGTGACGATACCGGTGATGCTGTCCACGCTGGCGACGCCAGCATTCGAGCTTTTCCAGCGCGCCCCTTGTAGTACACGGGGATGCAGGGCCCGCCGCGTGTCGCTGACGCTCGCTCCGATGCGCTGCACGCGAAGCTTCCGCGTCATCGCAGTGAAGAGGCGCGACGTGTCCGGCCAGATCTCGATCTGCGTGCTCGCGTCGAGGAAGACGGACGCCGCGAGCTCGCTGCTGACGCCTGAGGAAGAGACGCTGATTTTGGCGTCGCCCAGGCCCCAACCAGTAACACGTACGGTGTTCTGTGAACTGGTCACGCTATCAGGAGTCACCGAACCCGAGTTCGCGGTCCAGAGCACCATGACCGTGGTGTCCGAGCTCCTCCACGTGAACGGCGTAGTCGGCGTCAATACCGTACCATTCGCGTCGTGGACCGTGGCCGTGAGCGTCGGACTAGCATCCCAGGCAAATGGAATAGGTATTGAGCTCACGATCCTGATGAGCGCGGGTGGACCCGGTGGCGGCTCCGTCACCTTGTGCGTATCAATCGGTGAGATGGGCGGCGTCGGCGAGCGCTCACACGCAGCAAGCACCAGCGCCACGAAGATACAGCCACAGCTCCAACGGCCATGAATCGGCATCCGTCCCGACTCCCCAGCTAGCGCCACGACCTTAATTTAAACGCCAGGGACCTCGCCAAAGAACAGCCTACCGAGAGTTCTGACGCTGGCCCCAACTTTCTTCTGCTCTTTCCGCCGTTTCTTGCAGTTTCTATTCGACCCTCAGTCCCTTCGGGAGCAAGGAGCCTTAGCTGGGTGACTTGATCGCGGGCACTTTCAGCGGCTGACCCGCGAGGCGGTCAGCAACAGGCGTGTCCGCGGCCGGCTTGTCGAACTCCCCTTCCCATCGCGCCATCACGACCGTCGCAAGGCAATTGCCGACGAGATTGATGGAGGTCCGCGCCATGTCCATGAGTGCGTCGACGCCAAGGATCACCGCGACGCCCTCGAGCGGCAGGCCGAACTGCGCAAGCGCTCCCGAGAGAATCACCAGGGACGCCCGCGGCACAGCCGCCACGCCTTTGCTGGTGAGCATCAGGGTGAGCATCATCACCAGCTGCGTGCCGATCGGCATGTCGATGCCGGCCGCTTGCGCGACGAACACCGACGCCAGCGCTAGATACAGCGTGCTTCCGTCGAGGTTGAACGAGTAGCCGGTCGGAAGCACGAATGAGACGATGCGGCGTGGGACGCCGAGCTGCTCCATGCGCTCCATCGCGAGCGGGAACGCGGCCTCGCTCGACGCCGTCGTGAAGGCGATGAGCCATGGCTCGCGCACCGCGTGGACGAACCGTTTGATGGGGACGCGGAACAGCAACATCACCGGCACGAGCACGGCGAACACGAAGACAATCAGCGCCGCATACAGCGTCAGTACGAGCAGGCCGAGGCGGGTGAGGATACTCAGGCCGCCGTTGGCGACAGTGACGGCGATGGCCGCGCCGATACCGAATGGAGCGAACGCCATCACCAACCCGACGAACTTGAACATGACCTCGGACAACGACTCGCTCGCGCTGAGCATGAATCGCTTGCTCTCTCCCTGCACCCGCGACAACGCCACTCCGAACAGAATGGCGAAGAACACCACCTGGAGCACCTCGTTCTTCGCGGCCGCGTCGAAGAAGCTCTGCGGCACTGTGTGCTCGATGACGCCGGAGAACGTCATCTTCGTGCTCGCGAACTGTCTCGCGGCGTCGGTGGAGGCACCGCTGAGGGCGATACCGCGACCGGGCTTCACGAGGTTGACCGCCAGCAGCCCGACCACGAGCGCAAGCGTCGTCACGACCTCGAAGTAAATGATTGAACGAAGCGCCAGCCGGCCCACCTTCTTCATGTCGTCGCCGTGTCCGGCGATTCCGACCACGAGCGTCGCGAACAGCAGCGGCACGATCAGCGATTTGATCATGCGCAAGAACACGTTCGACAACAGCTGCAGATCGGCCGCCGACCATCCGAGATGGATCGCTCGCTCGGACGTCGGGAACGACCAACCGAGCGCGATGCCGACGACCATCGAGATCACGATCCACTGTGAGAGCGAAATGCGGCCGAGGCGAGTCGACGTCGACATCGTCGCTACGGCTTTATGATGGGCGGCAGCGGTGGCACGTCGAGCGGGGGTGCTCCGCGCCGCAGCGTCGAGTGCCGGTAGCCGTACGCGAAATACAGCGCGAGCCCAATGGCCAGCCACACACCGAACCGGACCCAGGTTTCCTTGGTGAGTCCTGCCATGAAATACACGCACGCCCCCGCGCCGGCGACGGAGACGACCCAAACGAAGGGCACGCGAAATGGGCGGTCACGACCTGGATCCGTGTAGCGGAGCACCAGCACGCCGATGCAGACGAGGACGAACGCGAACAACGTCCCGATGTTCGTGAGGTTGTACGTCTCGCCGGCGTCGCCGATCAGGGACCACAGGGCGACGAAGACCCCCGTGATGATGGTGGTGACGTGCGGTACGCGGCGCTTACTACTCACTTTTGCCGCCCACCGCGGAAGGAGCCCGTCGCGAGCCATCGCGTAGAAGATGCGTGGCTGACCGTATTGAAAGACGAGCAGCACCGCGGTCATGGAGATGGCCGCGCCCAACGCGACGATGCGACTCACGTTCGGCAATCCCGCCAACTGGAGCGCCTTCGAGAGCGGGTCCGCAACGGCAAGCTGATCGTACTTCACCATGCCCGTGAGCACGGCACCTACGATCACGTAAATCACCGTGCAGATCGCCAACCCACCGAGAATGCCGATGGGCATGTTCCGCTGCGGGTTCTTCGTCTCCTCCGCCGCCGTCGAAATCGCGTCGAAGCCGATGTACGCGAAGAACACGATCGCCGCGCCTTGATGAATGCCGCGGAATCCGTGCGGAGCGAACGGATGGTAGTTCTCCGGCTTGATGTGCCAGAGCCCGACCACCACGAAGAGTGTCAGCGCGAGCAGCTTGATCACCACCATGATGTTGTTCGCGCGCGCGCTCTCACGCACGCCGAGCAACAGCAGCCACGTGATGAGCGCCACGATCGCGAACGCCGGGACGTTGATGAGAATCGGGATGCCGGCGACGTGCGGCGCCGACTGCAGCAACCCGTGAACAGCCGGGTCAGGGCTGAGGAGGGCGGTTCGATACCCGGTGGTGAGCCAGGCGGGCAAGTCGATGATTCCGCTCGTGAGCGACTTGAAGTAATCCGCCCATGAGATCGCGACGGCGACGTTCCCGACGGCATACTCGAGAATCAAGTCCCATCCGATGATCCAGGCGACGAGCTCCCCCAGCGTCGCGTACGAGTACGCGTAAGCGCTCCCCGCCTGCGGAATCATCGCGGCGAGCTCCGCGTAGCACAGGCCGGCGAGCGCGCATGCGATACCAAGGAGGATGAACGAAATGACGAGAGCCGGTCCCGCGCCCGCGCGAACCAGATGACCCGCCGCATCGAACTCTCCGGCAGCCGCGGTCCCGATCGCTCCGAAGATCCCGGCGCCGATGACGGCGCCGATGCCGAGCATGATCAGATCTCCGGCGCCGAGCACGCGCCTCAGCGCGTTCGGGTGGTCGCCCTCGACGAGCAGGGCGGCGATCGGCTTCCGCGAAAAGAGCGACGTCACACGCTCGTGGCTCTCACACCGGATTCAATGCGCATGGCGTAGAACGACCGCCAGACGAAGACCAGCATCAACACGAAGAAAATGGCCGACAGCGTGCGGCTGAGCCCGGACCCCTGGGTGGCCGTGATCGATACCGCGAGCTCCACCGCGAGCAGGCCGAAGAGCGTCGTGAACTTGATGATCGGGTTCATCGCGACGGACGACGTGTCCTTGAACGGATCGCCAACCGTGTCACCGACGACGGTCGCGTCGTGCAGTGGCGTGCCTTTCTGCTTCAGCTCCACCTCGACGACCTTCTTGGCGTTGTCCCAAGCGCCGCCCGCGTTCGCCATGAAGATTGCCTGGAACAGGCCGAAGAGCGCGATCGATATCAGGTAGCCGATGAAAAAGAACGGCTCGATGAACGCGAAGGCGAGCGTCGCGAAGAACACCACGAGGAAAATGTTGAACATTCCCTTCTGCGCGTACTTGGTGCAGATCTCCACGACTTTCTTGGAGTCTTCGACGGACGCCTTGATCGCGCCCTCGAGCCTGATGTTCGCCTTGATGAACTCGACGGCACGATAGGCGCCTGTCGTGACGGCCTGGATCGACGCTCCGGTGAACCAGTAGATCACCGCGCCGCCCGTGATGAGCCCGAGGAGGAAGGGCGGGTGAAGCATCGAAAGATTCGTCACCAGCTCCGGCTTCAGGCCCTCCGTCAGCGCTACGATAATCGCGAAGATCATGGTCGTCGCGCCGACGACAGCGGTGCCGATGAGCACCGGCTTGGCGGTCGCCTTGAAGGTGTTGCCCGCCCCGTCGTTTTCCTCGAGGAGATGCTTGGCCCGGTCGAAATTCACGGCGAATCCAAACTCCCGCTGGATGTCCGCTTTCGCCGTCGGAATCTGTTCGATCGTTGACAGCTCGTACACGGACTGCGCGTTGTCCGTCACCGGACCATACGAGTCCACCGCGATCGTGACGGGACCCATGCCCAGGAAGCCGAACGCCACGAGACCGAAGGCGAACACCGCGGGCGCCATCGGGATCACCGCCTCAATCCCCGTTCCGCTCACCAGATACGCGATGGCCATCAATGCCATCATGGTGATGCCGAGCCAGAAGGCGCTGAAGTTTCCCGCGACCAGCCCCGAGAGAATGTTCAGCGACGCGCCGCCTTCTCGCGACGAGGTCACGACTTCCCGCGTATGCCGTGAGTGCATCGACGTGAAGATCTTCACCAGCTCCGGGATGATCGCGCCCGCAAGCGTCCCGCAGGTGATGATCGTGGAGAGCTTCCACCAGAGCGTGCCGTCGCCGAGACCCGGGATGAGGAAGCGGGAGACGAGGTACGTGAGCCCGACGGACACGAGGGACGTGAGCCACACGAGCTGCGTGAGCGGATGCTCGTAGTTCATGGTATCGACGGTGCCGTAGCGGGCCTTCGCGATCGCCTCGTTGAGCAGGTAGGACCCACCGCTGGCGATGACCATCACCACGCGCATCACGAAGATCCACACGAGCAATTGCACTTGCACCGTCGGGTCCTTCACGGCCAGCAGAATGAACGTGATGAGCGCGACACCCGTGACGCCGTACGTCTCGAACCCGTCGGCGCTGGGGCCGACCGAGTCGCCCGCGTTGTCGCCCGTGCAGTCAGCAATCACACCAGGATTCCGCGCATCATCTTCCTTGATTTTGAAGACGATCTTCATGAGATCGGCGCCGATGTCCGCAATCTTGGTGAAGATGCCGCCTGCCACACGAAGTGCGGCAGCACCGAGCGACTCGCCGATCGCGAAGCCGATGAAGCACGGGCCGGCGTAATCGCGAGGCACGAAGAGCAGGATGAACAACATCAACAGCAACTCGACGGAGATCAGGAGCATGCCGATGCTCATGCCCGCCTGGAGGGGAATGGCGTAGCACGGGTACGGCTTGCCTTTCAGGCTCGCGAACGCAGTGCGTGAGTTGGCGAACGTGTTGACGCGGATGCCGAACCACGCGACGCCGTAACTGCCGCCGATGCCGACGAGGCTGAACAGCAGGATGATCGCAACCTTCGTCGCCGGGAATCCGTGTGTCACCGCCTGCGTCACCGGATCGACCGTGGTGGCGAGTTTTCCGAAGTACACCGCCGCGATGACGCCGATGAAGAGCCACAGGATGAGGATGAACTTCCCCTGCGTGATCAGGTACGTCTTGCACGTCTCGTAGATGAGATCCGAGATCTCGAGCATCGACTTGTGCACCGGCATCCGCTTGAGGCGGCTGTAGATGATCAGCGCGAACAGCAACCCGGCCGCGCAGACGATGAGCCCGTACGTGAGCAGTGACTTGCCGCCCATGCCGAGGAATTGGACGCTATTGAGATCGGGAATGACGAGGTTTGCTTCCCCGCCAGCGTGTTGCTGCTGCAGCATCGATCGAGTTCTCCTGGAAAGTCTTTCAGACGGCGAGATGCCGTCGGCAGCTCAATGTGAGTTGGGTGTCCCTGCGACCGCTGGCGGCGGTGGACGATTCCCTTCCAGCTTGCGCCAGAGGAAGTAGACCGGGACGCCGATGATCACCAGCACCAGGCCCGACACGGCTTCGGTGCGGGACGTCGGCGACAACAGGATGAGAATCATCACGCCCCCGGCGAGCGCGATGTACAACGCGGGAAGGAACGGGTAGCCGAGCGCTTTGTACGGACGCTCGATGTCGGGTCGCTTCACGCGGAGAATGAACAGCCCCAGCGTCGTGAGCACGTAGAACACGAGGGCCGCGAAAATCACGTAGTTGAGCAACTGGCCATACGTCCCCGAGAGGCACAGGAGCGCCGTCCACACCGTTTGCAGGATGAGCGCGGTCGCGGGCACCCGGTTCGCGTTGAGCGTGCCCGCACGCCGGAAGAACAATCCATCGCGCGCCATGGCGTAGTAGACGCGCGCGCC
>DATBRO010000230.1:0-13266 GCA_036560265.1 Gemmatimonadaceae bacterium
GCGCAAATTCGCCGCGACGCAAGCGTGCTCGACGTGCCGGAGTCCGCCTTCGAGGTGCAGATGCTCTATGGCATCCAGGACGCCGGTCGGCGCCGGCTCGCCGCGGAAGGCGTGCGCACGCGCGTGCTGATCAGCTACGGAAAGGCGTGGTATCCCTGGTTCATGCGGCGGCTGGCCGAAAAGCCGTCGAACCTATTGCTCGTCGCGCGCAACCTCTTTTAGCCGCGGCGACGGAGGGCGTCCCGTCACCCGCGTGTACCATTTCGTCACGATCGGCGTCATCGTGCGCTCGTAGAAGCGAGCGAGGAACGGCGTCACGGCGAGAGTCGCCGCGATCCGGAGCGGCTGCGTGAGCTTCGTGGCGAAGTACGCCGCGGTCCAGGTACCCGCGCCGCCAATCGTGCTCGTGGGTTGCCATCCGGCGCGAATGGCGGCCCAGATGCCAATCCACACGGCGAAGAACAGCACGAAGTAGACGACGACGGCAATCGTGCCGTATTCGACGAAAAGATTCTTGATCGTTTTGCGCACGAACGAAAGGTAAGCTCCGCAGAACACAAAAAGAGCCGGATCTCGATGAGAGACCCGGCTCCTTACATGCAGAAGCGTCTACTGCAGCCGGTCCTGGTTGCTGATGATGGACGAGGAAGAGTCGCGCACGTGCTCGACTCGCAGCACTTGCCGCTGAACCTCGTTGCCGACCTTGAGCGTCACGAGATAGTCGCCGGTCGTTGCGACGGGCGCCTGGTTTCCACCAAAGCCGCCCCCGCCCCCGCCGCAGCCGGGACCGCCGCCGCCGAAGGCGCTGAGGCAGGAACGACCAGGAACCTGGAAGAGCCCAGCCAGCTCCTGGATTCCACCGGCGAATGTACTCTGGATTTCTTGCGCCCCTTCGCCGAGTGCGGCCGCGAATCCACCGCCACCGCCACCGCCGCCACCACCACCGCCCGCGTTTCCTTCACCCGGCCGCGCGTTCCAGGAACCGCCCGGTCCCAACCGCGCGATGGCGGCAGCTTGTCCGCCCCCGCCACCAAAACCGCCACCGCCACCACCGAAACCAAATCCACCGCCGGCGGGAGTCGCTCCGGTCACGATTCCACGAATCCGATCGAGCGTTGGCTTCGGGACCGTTCCGGCTTTCTCGAGGGAGTCGAGTACGAGTGTCGCGCGCCGATACGCCAGCACACTGTCACGGCGCTGCGAGACGGAGAGCACACGTGGACGCGCGCGACTGCGGAGGTCCCACACGACCTTGTGCAGGCCGGCGCCTCCGGGGCCGTTGAGAACGCGCACCGTGTCGCCGCTCGCATTCGAGATGATGACCTTCACGCTGTCCCGCGTCGAACTGGCCAATCGATACACAATCTCCGCGCCGTGCGGCGGACTCGGTGCCTCGAACCGCTTGTGTCCGCCGCCGTTCGAGGACTCGCCCATCTGGGGGCCCTGTCCGTACTCGAAGGCGCGCTTGGGCTCGAAGAGATACACGGGACGCGAGGCAACGTCGCGCGTGAGCTGCTGGAGCGGCGCGACATCCACGATCCAGAAGCTACGTCCGTGCGTCGCCGCGATCAGCTCGCGATCTCTCGGATGAATCTTGAGATCGTAGACCGGAACCGTCGGCATACCGGTCATGAATCGCTGCCATGATGCGCCGCGATCGAGCGAGACGTACACGCCCACCGCCGTGCCGACGTAGAGCAGGTCGCGGTTCACGGGATCTTCACGGAAGGCGCGCACGACGTCCATACCGTTCGCGCCGAGCCCGCCAGCGATCGAGCGGAAGGTGCGGCCACCGTCGGACGTCACGTACAAGTACGGCGTGAAGTCGTTCCACCGGTGATTGTCGAAGGCGACGTACGCCGTCAGCGAGTCGTAGTGTGAGGGCTCGATGCGCGCGAGATAGATGTCTCCCGCCGGCAGGCCAGGGAAGCGCGTCGTCGGGATCGGCTCCCACAACGCGCCATCGCTGCGCGTGAACCACACGTTGCCGTCGTCCGTACCGGCCCAAAGGAATCCGGGACGCACGTACGACTCGGCGAGCACCACGAGCGTGCCATAGGTCTCGGCGCCCGTTGCGTCGGTCGTGATGCCGCCCGTCTTGCGCATGCTCGTGTCGATCTTCGCCATCTGCTTCTTGGAAAGGTCGGGCGAGATGGGGAAGAGGTTGTCGCCGCGCTGCGTGCTCTTCAGCACGCGGTTGCCGCCGATGTACATCACGTCGGGATTGTGCGGCGAGATGAAGTACGGCGTATCCCAGTTGAATCGCAGGTCGAACTCCACGGAATCCGTGCGCTGTCGTGAGCGGAACTCGGCGATGCGCCTCTCCGCCTCGCGCGACGTCGGCTGCGCCGTATCGCCGCGCGCAATGAGAATCGAGTCCTCGAATTGCTGGTAGCGTGGGCGCCACGACGGCTTCAAGAGCGCGGTCCGCTCGCCGGTCCTGGTGTTCAGCCTCGAGATGTTGCCGCCCTGCGACTCGCCGAAAACGACCCACGGTTCGAGCGGATGCTGCGCCGTGTAGAATCCATCGCCGCCGGCGATCGTGAACCAGTACGCGTTCGTGATCGGTCCCTGCTTGCGACGACTGGGGCCGCACCACGAGCCGTTGTCCTGCGCGCCGCCGCAGATGTTGTAGGGCACCTCGAAGTCGTAGCTCACCTCGTAGAACTGCCCGATCGGGAGCTGTGCACCGAAGTCCCAGTTGCCGCCGCCATCGAAGCTGATGGAGATGCCGCCGTCGTCGCCGACCACCATGCGGTCGGGATCGTTGGGATCGATCCAATGCGCGTGATGGTCGACGTGAATGCCCTGCGTCGCGGGGCGCGTGGTCTTTCCGCCGTCATTCGAAACCACCACGGGCGTCGAGGAGAACCAGACGCGATCGGGATTCCGCGGATGCACCCGCACCTGTGAGTAGTAGAAGGGACGCGTGTCCGCGTCGTTCATCTTCGTCCAGGTCTTACCGGCATCGGTGCTGCGATACAGACCGTTCTTGAGCCGCTGGCGCGGCGCGCGAGCCGCGGGCTTGGGATTCGGGTTTGAATCCGCCTCCGTCAGCGCGTACACGATGTCGGGATTGCTCTGCGAGATCGCGAGCCCGATGCGGCCTTTCGTGGTCTCGGGAAAGCCGCCGCCCTTGATCTCAGCCCACGTCGTGCCGCCGTCCGTCGTTTTCCAGAGCGCGGAGCCGGCGCCACCACTCTTCAGGAAATACGGACCGCGAATGCGCTCCCAACTCGACGCGTATAATGTGTTGGCATTGCGCGGATCCATGACGATGTCGATAAAGCCCGCGCGATCGCTGATGAATTTGACGAGCTGCCACGTCGCGCCGCCGTCCGACGTCTTGTACAGACCGCGCTCCGGATTGGTCTTCCACGCCGCCCCAAGCGCCGCGACGTAGACGATGTTGGGATTTGTGGGATGCACGACGATACGGCCGATGTGCTGCGTCTTCTCGAGACCCATCGATTTCCACGTGAGGCCGCCGTCGGTGCTCTTGTAGATGCCGCAGCCGGGCTCGATCGTGTTGCGCGAGTTCTGCTCGCCGGTGCCGGCCCAAACCTGCTGAGTGTCCGACGGCGCAATCGCGAGCGCGCCCATTGAAACGCATCGCTGCGTATCGAAAACCGGCCGGAACGTCACGCCGTTATTCATGGTCTTCCAGATGCCGCCTCCGGCAGCGGCGACGAAAAATGTCTTCGAGGGACTCGGAATGCCGGCGATGTCCGCCGTTCGGCCCTCGAAGTTCGCGGGACCCACCGTGCGCCATCGAAAGCCAGCGAGCGTGAGTGAGTCGAGGGTCTGCGCCGATGCGCTGGTCGCGGTGCTGGCGACGAGTACGCCGGCCACCAGAGTGAGCAGCCTGTGTTGATGCATACGCCGCAAGGGATGATGTGAGTGGATCGCCGCCCCGAATGTCGCGGCGGGCATGGACAATACTCCTACGGAAGGCGCATCGGGAGTGCTGATGGGACCTAGATGGTGGGTGGTGGGTGGTGGTGGGTGGTGGGTGGTGGGTGGCAGGGAGCGGATTATGGCGTAATGCCGCGACTGCGCGTTATATGAAGGAGTCGCTGGGCCTAACACCCGGCACCTACCACCTCCACCTAGCCTTTGTACTCCGCCTGTCTCTTCTGCCATGCCGACCTAGGCCATAACGACTCTGTCGAGTCGTTGAGCATCGGCCGCCGCATCGCGTTCGACTCGATGAAGGGTCGGCTGTGGGTGGTGTGTACTCTCTGTGGGCGATGGAACCTCACGCCATTCGAAGAGCGCTGGGAAGCGGTCGAGGACTGTGAGCGCCTGTTCCGGAACACGCGACTTCGAGTCGCGACAGACAACATTGGCCTCGCACAACCGCGGTGGGGATTCGAGCTCGTCCGGATCGGCGCCGCGCTCCGCCCCGAAATTGCAGCGTGGCGATACGGCACCAAGCTGCTCCATCGTGCCCCGACGGTCGCCGGATACGCTCAGAGTCTGGGAGTGAACCGGAGGGCGGTGATGCGCCTGCGGACGCTGCCCCGCAGGCACGAAGTCCTTGCCAGGGTGAAGCACGATCGCGCGCGCATCACGATTCGGTACGCGCACTTGCCCGATGCCGAGCTGTGCCGACCTGATCGGGACGAGACATGGCGCCTGCGCGTTCGCCACGACCATGGTGTCGCAATGCTCGAGGGCGCTGAGGCGATGAAGGCTGCGCGCGTGCTGCTCACCGCGCTCAATGACGGCACCGCACCGGAAGACATGGTGCGCGCGGCGGTCGACAAGTTGGACGACGCGGGGCACTCCGACAGCTACTTCGCGCGTGTCGCGGCGTTGGCGCTCAACTCGTCGTGGGGACGTCTACCAGTGGTCCGTGGCGTCAGGCCGGACGATCAGCTTGCTCGTCGCGACCGCCCGCTCGCGGAGCGGCTCATCGTGCGTCTTACGACGCGGTCTTTTTGGTCGCGCGGTGGAACCGGCAGCGAGGAGCGCACGCTGTTGCACGTGGTGCCCGACGTCGACCGGCTCGCGCTCGAGATGGCGGCAAATGAAGACGCCGAGCGGCGGGCGCTCACCGGCGAGCTCGCGCAGCTCGAGGAAGCCTGGCGCGAGGCGGAAGAGATCGCGGCCATAGCCGACCATCTCCTCGACGACGAGCGTCCCGCTTAGTCAGCGATCGACAAGCTCCGAAAGAAACTTCTTCACTCTCTCGTCCGACGAGCGCGAAAGCACCGAGACCGCTTTCCTGCGCATCGACGAGCTCTCGTCGCGTTGAGCGATGAGCATCAGCTTGTCCGTCGCCTGCTTCTCGCCGCTCTCCACCAGGACTGACATCAATGCGTCCTTGAGCTGCGGATCCGTCGTCTCGTCGTAGAGCTTGATGATCTCGGCCACCGGTGCGCCGCCACGATACGCGTGCTGGATCGCGCGCCGACGGACACTGGCCGGCTGATTCGCGTCGCGGGAAATCGACAGCAGCCACCGCACATTCTCGGCTCCCCCGAACGTCGCGATCGCCTGCAACGCCTGCTCGCGCGACCGTTCGCCGGGAAGCTTGCCGTAGACGTCGCGCAGGAGCTTGATGTCTTCGCCGGTCGCGTACTCGCCCCCGACTCCGCGGATTGCCGCGACCAGAACGTCATCGGGGAGATCGGCACGACGAACCACGTCGCGCAGGTACTGGCGCGCGCGGGGATCGCCCGATGAGTTGAGCGCGATGAGCGCCAGGCGGGCCATCGAGGTCCGCTGCGTATCACGCGCGAGATCCATCAACTGCGCCGTGCCGGCGCCGTGCTCGAGACGCGCGAGCGTGCGCATGGCCTGCTCGCGCACCGACTGATTCTCGTCGTCGTCCTTCGAGATCTGCACGAGCACGTCGGCGACCTGCTTCACGGCGCGTTCTTCCATGTCGAAGGGACGGGCAAGCCAGCCGATCGCCGTGCGCCGAGTCTCGCGCGCCGCGTTCTGATTGCGGGCGAGCACCAGCAGGCGCGGCGTCGGGTCCACGCTGTCCGCGAGCACCGCGGGAAGCACCGCATCGCGACTCACGCGTCCTTCGGCGCGCTCGGCGAGCGAGAGCAGGTAGTCCGAGGCGTCGCGCGTCCGAACGCGGCCCAGGTCGGCCACGCCGGGCGTGGGCGCCGGCGTCGGGCCGGCAAAGGTCGAGATGGAGACGATCTCGCGGCCCGCGCGATCCAGCACGACGCGAATCGGTCCTTCGGTGCATGCCTCTCTGCGATCGCTGTCGTTCCAGGAGCCGTACCACGTGTTGCCAGCGACCTGAATGAAGGAACGGCCGTTGCCGCACACGCCGGCGCGTGCCGCGAAAGTGAACTGGACGCGTGGCTCGTTCGCGCCGGCGACTCGATCGGCGAGCGACTGCGCCGGGAGCCCGGAGCCGAAAGCCGAGAGCGCGACAGCGCCCACCAAACCCAATTGCAATCGATGTCTCATTTGTCGATCAGCTCCTTCAGCAGTTGGATGGCGCGCGGATTGTTGCTCCGCGCGAGGAGCGAAATGGCGGTGCGACGGATCTGGGGATCCGTGTCCTTCTTCGCGACCTCGATCATCTTGTCGATGGCTTCGGGCTCCTTGCGCTGCGAGAGCGCAACCAGGATCTGCTCGCGCAGCGAACGGGCATCGGCGACGTCGTAGAGCTTCGCGATGTCATTCGCCGTGACGCTCTGCATTCGCCCGAGGCGCCGGAGCGCCGTCGCGCGAAGCGACGTCACTTCATTCACGTTGCGAGCGATGCTGAGGACGAACTGCGCGTTATCGGGCGTCTCGATGCGACTCAGCGACATCAGTACGGCCTCGCGCAGGCGCGGGATCTCGACCTTGGTGTACAGCGCGCGCAGATAGTTGACGTCGTCCGCGCTGGCCGGGCGCCCCTCGCGCTCGCGTGAGATACTATAAATGGCCTCGTATCGCACAAGCTCCGGCGCGTCGTTGCGCTCGATGATCGCGCGAATGGCCTTGCGCGCGCGATCGCTGTCGATCGATCCGAGCGCCTGGATCGCGGAGCGCTGTGCCTGCTCGTCGGTCGAGGTGCGCAGCAGCTCTTCCAGTTGCGGCACGGCGTTGTCGCCGGCCACGCGCGGCAGCCACCGCATCGCCTCGCTGCGAATGCTCTGATCGGAGTCATTCTTCGCGACATCCATAATGAGGTTCACCGCGTCGGCGTCGGCATCCCGCGCCGCCACAAAGAGTGCGCGCCGGCGAAGCTCCACGGTGCACTCGTCGCGACGGGCGAGGACCTTCTTCACGATCGGCATCGCCGCCGCGCGATCCATCTGTCCGAGCGCCGACAGCGCCTCGGCGCGAACGCTGATTTCCTCGCGGTCGCAACCGCCGCTCGTCTTCGCCTCGCTTTGCAGGGCGGCGGCAGCCTGCTGGTCGCCGCGTGAGGCGAGTGCGCCCTGAATGCGGGCGCGAAGGGCGGGCACGTCCACGTTCGATTCTCTCGAGACGTTCACGATCTGGATTTGAGGGTCGCCTTTCCCCTCGAGAATGCGCAGCGCCTGTTTGAGGTCGTCGGTGCCACCGGCGCGATACAACGAGAACGCCTGCCAGTAGGCGCAGTCCGGCGCGTACACCGACGTGGGGAACTTCTTCGTCACCTCGCTGAACAGTTGAGCGGCACGACGATATTCGCCGCGGTTCAACGCCTCCCGCGCGATCCGATACAGCGAATCGGCCGGGTCATCCTTCGACCATGCCGCCCGAGGATGGTTGTTGAGCAGCCTGTCGGCCTTCCATATGGTCATCGGGCCGAGCGCGTTGAGCTTTTCGGGCAGGTCGATCAACGCGTGCTGCGCCAGCTCTTCGGCACGAAAGCGCAGCTCCTGAGCACCAAATTTCATCCCCTCGACGTCGATCCTGGACAGTGCCCTTTGCGTCATCTCCTGCGCGCGCTGCGCCATTTCCTGCGCGCGAAACTCCATGTCCTGTGTGCGGAAATCCATCTCGTGCAGACGCATGTTGTCGAGCTCGCGTATGAGCGGCGCCATGTCGAATTCGAACTCCATCGGCGGCATGGGTGGCATGGGCGGCATCTCGAACCTGAAAGGCTCGACGAAAGGCGGCTTGCCGAGCAGCTCGCCCTTTGGCTCAGGACGAGCGCGGGGCTTTTGCGGGGCAGGTTGGACTTGGGCCGCGGCCAGCAACGGCATCGCGGCGGCAAGAATCATCAAACGAATGAGCGTGTGTCTCATCGCTCTCTCCTAGTCATCGGCAGAAATGTCCGCGACGGCGCTGCGCAGCCGCGGGAGAACATCGCGCTGATCCAGCGCCTGCCGGATGAGATCGAGCTCGCCCTTTCCCTGGTCCGCTTGGAGCCGGACGACCTGGGCGAGCACGAGCTCGAGATCCTCGAGCAGGTTGCGGAAGCGCGGATCCGAGGCTGCGGGCGAATCGAGCAGCAGCCGCGTGGTCAGCAAGAGATCGTGCGCACGACCGAGCAACAGATCGTCCGCGCGACCCGAATGAACTTCGGACGGCAGCGACACGAGAAGTGCCGCGGTCCGGCCAAGGTACTGCGACGTCGTGGTCTGATATGGCTCCGGGACGGCGACACTGTCGCCGCCGGCGGGGCGAACCGCGACGCTCGGCAACGCCTGCTGCTTGCGGGGCAAACCAAAGCGCCCGATCGCGACGCCGAGCAGTAACACCGCGGCGAGCGGCAAGAGATTGCGTGTCGAGAAACGGCTCTGGGCTCTGGGCTCTCGGCTCTCGGCTCTCGGCGCGCTCGGTGACGAGAAGCGCTTCGGGAATGCGTCCTTCTCGATCGCAGACCACATGTCGTCCAGGTCCGAGTGCGACAGCTCCGGCGGCTCGTTGTAATCGCGCGCGGCAACGCGCAGGGCTTCAGGCAACCGATCGTCTTCCTGTTTCATTCCAGCCACTCCTTCGCGAACGGCGCCAACTTCTCACGAAGCTGCGCTCGCGCCACGGACAACCTGCTCTTGCAAGTTCCTTCCGCGACGCCGAGGACGTTCGCGATCTCCTCGTGCGTGTACCCTTCCACATCGTGCATGACGAGCGTCGTGCGATAGATCTCGGGCAGCTCGTCGATTGCCCGGTGCAACTTGTCGCGCAGGTCCGGATCCGCTCGTCGCGTCTCCACGGCCATCGAGGTCGCTTCGTCGAGATCGGTCTCGCGCGCGCGGAAGCGCTTCACCTTCCGCATCGCGTTCGAGACGACGCTTATCGTGACGCGATGCAGCCACGTAGACAGCGCCGACTCGCCCCGAAACCGACCGAGCTGGGCAAACGCCCGAATGAACGTCTCCTGCGTGAGCTCTCGTGCGAGCTCGCTTTCGCCGGTGAGCCGAAAGGCCAGCCGGAAGACTCTTGGCGCGTGCGCGTCGTACAGCTCGCGCGCGGCTAGCCGGTCTCCAGCGACCACCCGGGCAATGAGCTCGGGCTCGCGGCTCACGTATGGCGTGGCCTCCGAGATCTCAACGGCGACAGCGGGACTCGTCACTTTGTGAATACTCACAGGGGATAGACACAGGGGAGCCGAAAACCGTTCGGAGAAGGGCGGCCATATTGCTATTTTTTTAGCACTATGCTATTTCTTTAGCATCATGACCCGGACGGGGACGACGCCCCGCCGGTCCAAGCCCCTTCGTCTCGTACATACATATGGTAGCGCTAAACCAACGCTTTGGCCGGTTGCCGCATCTCATGAGCTAACGCCGCAACCAGTCCCGAGCGCACCAGCCCCGACAGCCCCGACAGCCCCGACAGCTCCGATGCACCCACTCTCGCTGCCCACTTCTGTTGTCGTGCTCCTCTCGGTCCTTGCCGGTTCGCTGCATGCGCAGGCGAGCCCGGCGATCACCACGCGGGTCGATCGCCCGCAAAAACGCGCAACGGCGGTGCGGGTGCCGCCGGGAGCCATCCGGCTCGACGGCCGCCTCGATGATGCCGCGTGGAGCAGCATCCCGCCGCTCGTCGACTTCGTGCAGAAGGACCCGATCGAGGGCGCGGCTCCGACAGACCAGCTCGAGATCCGCATTGCCTATGACAACGAGGCCCTGTACGTCGCGACGCGCGTGCGAAGCAAGGACCCGTCGAAGATTCAGGCGCCGATGAGCCGCCGAGACAACATCCGTCAGGCGGAACACATCTGGATCTCCCTCGATACGTATCGCGACCGCCGCACGGCGTACAGTTTCGCGGTGACGGCGAGCGGCGTGCGCGGCGACTGGTACCATTCACGCGACAACGAATACGACTACGACACATCTTTCGATCCGGTGTGGCAGGCGGCCGCTGCGATCGATGCGACGGGTTGGACGTCGGAGATGCGCATTCCGTTCTCACAACTGCGATTCAACGCGGCCGAAGAGCAGGAGTGGGGGATCAATTTCGATTATTGGTCGCCATCGAAGAACGAAAACGTGTTTTGGATTCCGGTCCCGAAGAAAGAAACCGGCTGGTCTTCCTGGATGGGGACGCTCACGGGGATTCGCGGGATCAGGCCGACGCGCCGCGTAGAGATCCTGCCCTACGTCGCATCGAACTCCACGGTGAACGACAACCGCAATCCCCGGAATCCCTTCGATGACGGCCGGAATCTGAAGTCGCGACTCGGCGGCGATTTCAAGATGGGCGTCGGTCCGAACCTCACGCTCGAGGCGACGGTGAATCCCGACTTCGGGCAGGTGGAGGCCGATCCGGCCGAAGTGAACCTCAGCGCGTTCGAGACCTTTTTCTCCGAGAAGCGGCCCTTCTTCCTCGAAGGCGATCGGATCCTGCGCGGCAACGGCGGCAACTACTACTACTCGCGCCGTATCGGCGCCCGTCCTCGCGGCTCGGCGCCGGGCGACTTCGTGGATTATCCGCAGGCGTCCACGATCATGACCGCGGCCAAGCTCACCGGACAGCTCGCGGGCCGCACGTCGCTCGGCGTCCTCGGCGCGGTCACTGGCCGCGAGTATGCGCGCACGTTCGACTCCACCGCGCGTCGCATCTCCGATACGCTCGTTGGGCCGGTGACCGGGTATGGCGTGGCGCGCGTGTCGCAGCAGTTCGGCGCAAACCAATCGACGGTCGGCGGCATGCTGACCGGCGTGACGCGTGACATCCACAACGGATCGCCGCTCTTGCGCGTCTACAACACTCGAGCGATCACCGGCGGCGGCGATTGGAACCTGCGATTCAAAGGCGGCGCGTACTCCTTCGGCGGCTTCGCCGGCTTCAGCCACGTGGCCGGCGACGCGAGACAGATCTCGAACCTACAGCGGTCGAGCGCTCGCTACTTCCAGCGTCCGGACGCACGGTCATATCACTTCGATTCCACGCGCACGTCGCTCCTGGGCGCGACGGGTTACGTGTTCTTCGAGAAAGCGACCGGCAAGCATTGGCTCTACGGCACCGAGGTCGGATTCGAATCGCCCGCCTTCGAGCTGAACGATCTCGGCCGAGTGAGCACCGCGGATGGAAAGAATTCGTCCGCGAGCGTGACCTATCGCGAGACTACACCAGGCAAACGCTATCGCAGCTATTTCGTCGCGCTGGAGCAGGACAACGAGTGGAACTTCGACAACGTGCGGCAGTTCGGAACCATTCGGAGCGACGCCGGGATGACGTTCCGGAATTTCTGGAACCTGAGTCTCACCGCGTGGCACGACTTCCCGGGGCAAGACGAACGACTCACGCGCGGCGGCCCGCTGATGGGCACGCCGTACTACAATGTCGGCATCGTCAGTCTGTCGAATGCGTCGTCGTCGAAGACGCGCTGGCAGGGGCGCGTCTACTACGGCAAGGATGCTTTCGGCGCCGTCGTGAACCGGCTGAGCGGGCTGCTCGCGTTCAAGCCCGGTCCGCGGTGGGACTTCTCGATTTCACCGAACTTTCTCCGCGCGCAAAACGCGCATCAGTACTTCAGGACGCGGAGCGACGGTCGGCCGGAGACGCTCGGGCAACGGTACATCTTTGCGTTCATCGATCAGACCACATTCATCAGCACGCTGCGCCTCAACTACGCGCTGAAGCCGGACCTCACGCTCGAGATGTACGGCGAGCCGTTCGCGGCCAGCGGGCGATGGGATCGATTCGGCGAGCTGCAGCGTCCGCGCGCCCAGTATCTGCGGACGTATGGCACGGACGGCACGTCGTTCGTAAAAAACGCGAACGGCGGGATCAACGTCACCGACAGCGCGGTGACGGCGAGCGGCGGAGGGCCGACGCAGTTCACGTTGCCGTTCAGCGACTTCAACGTGCGCAGCTGGCGCAGCAATGTCGTGCTGCGTTGGGAGTATCGCCCAGGGGCGACGGTATACGTGGTGTGGCAGCAGAATCGCAGCGCCGACGCGGCCGACGGCGACTTCGTGTCCTTCGGCGGCCTGGTCGATCCGTTCCGGAGCCGCGTGGGCCGGTTCCGATTCGACGATCCCGGTGTCAATCATCGGCTGACGAATTTCTTCGCCATCAAGCTGAACTACTGGTTGGCGATGTAGGGGAACTAGGGACTAGCCACCGCGGTCTCCCACGCGACGGGCTTGCGGAAATGTACTTTATAGCGTAAAGTACTTCATACTGCTGCCTGGAGTGGATGTGGGTGCTGTCGCCCCGATGGATCCGGCTGTCGTTTCAGAAGCGGGGACGCGCGCGAGTTGGGCGTGGCAGATCCTCGTGCAGGCCGCGCTGCTCGGCCTTCTCGGGGACGCGATGCTGCGGGATGCGCCCTGGGGCGTCGGCTGGACGATCTGCATCAGCGCCCTGGCGAGTACCGTGGCGCTCCTCGTGTTGCGGTGCGGCGCGCGGCTCACCAGAGAACAATCGACCTGGCTCCTCGTATCGGTCGCGTGCGCCATTGCGTTCGCGGCGCGCGACGCGGAGATGCTCCAGCTCGCAAACCTCCTGGCCACCATTTTCGCGCTGGCGATGGCCGCCATGGCGCTCTCCGGAAGCCCCCAGCCGTCGATACTGGCGTCGCGACTGCGCGACGTGCTGGGCGCGTGGTGATACGCCGCGCGGGACGCGCTCGCGGGCGCGGTGCCGTTGTGGACGCGAGAAGCGAATGTGCCAGCCGTCGTGCGAGCCTCGACGGCGGGACGCTCACCGGCGCTGCGCGCCGCTGCGCTGACGGTTCCGCTGGTACTCATTTTCGGAAAGCTGCTCGGGGGCGCCGATCCCGTGTTTGCCTCCCTGTTCAGCCTCCCGGAGATGGATCTCGCAGACATCGCGTCGCACGTCATCGTCGCAGGCATCTTCGCATGGCTGTGCGCCGGGTGGATGCGCGGGGCTCTCCTGAGCGCGGGGAATCGGCCG
>DATBRO010000231.1:0-3008 GCA_036560265.1 Gemmatimonadaceae bacterium
GCCGGCGACGCCGTCCCGCCCCCGTGCTCGCGGGTCCATTTGCCGCCGCCATAGCCGAACATCGACGACAGCACCGCGCGACCGGTGCTGCGTGCCTTCACGGTCGAGCGCTCCTCGACCATGCCTTTGGGGATGCTCGCCAGAAAGCTCGATGCCTTCGAACGGGTGGTCTCTCCGCTGCGTCGCCGCTCTTCCGCGTACGTGAGCGAGAGCGCCTGCTGCGCCCGCGTGATCCCCACGTAGAACAGCCGGCGCTCCTCCTCGAGCAGCGGTGGATCGTCGAACGCCCGCGCCAGGGGAAAGAGCCCGTCCTCGAGGCCCGTGATGAAGACGATCGGGAACTCCAGACCCTTGGCGTTGTGCATCGTCATCAACGTGATCGCATCAGCGTCGGCGAGACGCAGCTCGTCGACGTCCGCGACCAGCGCCGCCTTTTGGAGGAACGCATCGAGCGGCGAGCCGCCGACCTCCCCGCCCTCCTCTGCGACGGTCTCCGCCGCGCCGCTGATCAGCTCGCGCACATTGTCGAGCCGCTCGCGCGCGATCTCGTCGCCTTCGGACTTGAGATGCTCCGCGTAATTGATGTCGATCACCAACTCCTTCAGCAGCTCATCAACGGCAAAGTTGTCGATGCGCGCGCGGTATCCGTCGATGAGCGTGACGAACGCGGTGAGCGCGGAGCGGGAAGCGGGACGCGTCTCCGCCAGGATGTCGTCGCGGCTTGACGCGACAAACAACGACAGATTCTCGGCGCGCGCGCGCTCCGCGAGCCACTCCACCGTCGTGTCGCCGATGCCGCGGCGCGGCACCGCGATCGCGCGACGAAACGCCTCGTCGTCGGCGGGATTCGCCACCAGCCGGAGGTAACTCATGAGATCCCGGATCTCGCGGCGGTCGTAGAACCGCACCGACCCCACGAGCCGGTACGGTATCGTGTGCCGCCGGCACGCGTCCTCGAGCGCGCGGCTTTGCGCGTTCGTGCGGTACAGGATCGCCACGTCGCGCAACATGGCGCCGCGCTGCGCGCGCCTGGAAAGCACTTCCTGCATCACCCATTCGGCTTCGTCGCGCTCGTCGAGCGCGCGCACCAGGTTGATCCGCTCGCCGCCGGACCGCGTCGGCCGAAGCGTCTTGCCCATGCGCGACGTGTTCGCGCTAATGACGACGTTCGCCAACTCGAGGATCGGCGGCGTCGAACGGTAGTTCTCCTCGAGGCGCACCACGCCCGCATTGGGAAAGTCTTTCGTGAAATCGAGAATATTGCGGATATCGGCGCCGCGCCATCCATAAATGGACTGGTCGTCGTCACCGACGACGCATACGTTGCGATGCACGGCCGCCAGCAGCTTGATGAACCGATACTGGGCGCGATTGGTGTCCTGATACTCGTCCACGAGCACGTGGTCGAACCGCTTCTGCCAGCGCTCCAGCTCGCGCGGATCGGACTCGAGGAGACGCACCGGGAGCAACAGTAGGTCGTCGAAGTCGACCGCGTTCGACGTGCGGAGTGCGCTCTCCAGGTCCGCATACACCAGCGCCACCGATTGCGCGAACGGATCCCGCGCCAGCTGGCTGTACTCCTCCACCGACACAAGCGCGTTCTTGGCGTCGCTGATCGCGCCACGAATCGCGCGGGGCGCATACTGCTTGGGCGAGATCTTGTGACGCTCCATCAATCGCTTGATGACGGTGAGCTGCTCGTCTTCGTCGTAGATCGTGAACGATGGCGTGCGGTGCAACCGATGCGCGGCGCGGCGCACGATCCGAGCCCCGATCGCGTGGAACGTGCCCATCCACATCCCCTTCGGCTCTTCTCCGAGCTGGCGCGCGATGCGGTCGCGCATCTCGCCCGCGGCCTTGTTCGTGAACGTCACCGCGAGAATGCGCTCCGGGTCCACGCCTTCGTCGGCGATCAATCGCGTGATGCGCGTCGTGAGCACGCGCGTCTTCCCCGAGCCAGCACCGGCGAGCACGAGCAGCGGGCCGCTGCCGTACTGAATCGCCTCGCGCTGAGCCGGATTCAGTCCGGCGAGCAGCGCCTCATTCACGCGATACGATCCGTGCCGAGATACGGGCGCAAGACTTCCGGAACGACGACGCCGCCGTCTTTCTGTTGGTAATGCTCGAGTAGACACGCAATCGTGCGCGGGAACGCAAGTCCGGATCCGTTGAGCGTGTGCACGAAGCGTGGCTTGTCGCCTTTCGCGGTGCGGAAGCGAATGTTGGCCCGGCGCGCTTGGAAGTCCGTGAAGTTGCTACAGGACGACACCTCGAGCCATGCGCCGACGCCCGGTGCCCACACCTCGAGATCGTACGTCATCGCCGAGGAAAATCCCGTGTCGCCCGCCGCGAGGAGCTTGCGACGGTACGGGAGGCCGAGACGCTCGAGCATCGCTTCGGCATGGCCGGTGAGGAGCTCCAGTTCCGCGGCGGAGTTCTCCGGCGTCGAGTAGCGCACGAGCTCCACCTTGTCGAACTCGTGGGTGCGCAGCACGCCGCGCGTGTCCTTGCCCGCCGATCCCGCTTCGCGCCGGAAACACTTCGAGTACGCGACGAAGGCCATGGGAAGCACTGATGATTCGAGAATCTCGTCTCGGTACAAGTTGGTGACGGGCACTTCCGCTGTGGGAATGAGAAACAGGTCGTCGCCCTTCACGGCGTATGCGTCGTCCTCGAACTTCGGAAGCTGTCCCGTGCCCGTCATCGTCGCGCGGTTCACGAGATCCGGTGGCCACACTTCCTCATAGCCGTGCTCGCGCGCGTGCACGTCCATGAAATACATCAGCAGAGAGCGCGCGAGCCGCGCGCCGAGTCCGCGATAGCAGACGAAGCCGGACCCACTGACCTTCGCCGCGCGCTCGAGGTCAATGATGCCGAGTCTCGCTCCAATGTCCCAGTGCGGGAGGAGGCCGGCCTCACGTCGAGGCGTACCCCATTCCTTCACGACGCGGTTCGCGTCCTCGCCGCCGGCCGGGACCGCCGGCAGCGTGATGTTGGGAATCTCGAGC
>DATBRO010000232.1:0-45834 GCA_036560265.1 Gemmatimonadaceae bacterium
CGGTCTCCGCTCGCACCTCAGCGAGAATGCGGAGCGCGGCGTGTCCGAGCCCCTGGAATGCGTACGGCGATGTGCGCGGCTTGAAGGCTCCTCCACGGAGCAGGCGCGCGCCCGCGGATCGGACCGCCAGCGCGGTCTCGCGCAGCATGTCTCGTCCTTCCACGGAGCACGGACCGGCGATTATGGCGAGCTCGCGGCCGCCGATCGTTGCGCCGACGAAGTCGCCGACTTTGACGACCGTGGGCATCGCTACGAACTCGCGCGCGGCAAGCTTGTAAGGCTTGAGGACCGGAGTCACGGACTCGACGCCCGGCAGCGAGAGCAGCGAGACCTCGCGCAGCAACGATTCGTCGCCGATGCAACCGATGACCGTGCGATGCTCGCCGCGCGAAATGTGCGTTCGCATCCCGAGCTGCTCGATGCGTTCGCGGATGTGGTCGAGCTCCGCTTCAGTGATTCCCGACTTGGTGACAATGATCATGACTTCCTCCGAACCCAGAAAAACGAAAGGGCCCGTGGATTTCCACGGGCCCGTTGTGTGATGTCGATCGGCGCGGTCTAACTGCGCATGCGGTCGCCCTCACGGCCCGTGGGATGGGTCGCGTAAAACGCGTAATAGCGGACAAAGCGCGAGGGGGCGAGCATGGACATACCCTATGATACGTGAGGAGCCAGCGCCGTCAAGCCGGACGTCGCTGACTCACCCCTCCGGCTATTCCTCACGGAGCGTGTCGACTGGATTGAGCCGTGACGCGCGCCAGGCGGGGACAAACCCCGCCACGAGCGCGACGCTTGCCAGGAGGACTACGGCAAGGGCCATCACCGCCGGCTCCGCGGGCTCGAGACCGAACAGGAAGGTAGTCACCAGCTTTCCCGACGCTACGGCGCCGGCGATGCCGAGCACCAGACCGACAGCGACGACGCGCACGACGTCCCCCATCACCAGGCGCAGCACGCGACTGCGATCCGCTCCGAGGGCGATGCGCACGCCGATCTCGTTTTTGCGTCGGGTCACGTTGTACGCCATGACGCCATAGAGGCCCAGCATCGAGAGCGAGAGCGCCACCGCTCCAAACAGCCCGGACAGCACCGCCATCAGCCGCTCGCGTCGCAGCGAGGACGCCATTTGTGTCGTGAGCGTGTTGAACTCGAGGCTCGCCGCGGGATGCATCTGCGCCATCAACGACTTGACCACCGGCACCAGAGCGCGCGGATCGGCGTCGGTGCGCAGCTCGAATTGGAGATACGGTCCTGAATTCGTGTCCTGCGACGCCGCGAGGTACACCGTCGGACTGGTCTCCTCGCGGAGGGTACGATATTTCGCGCTCTCGACGACGCCGACGATCGTGTATGGATCGCTGAACCCGTCGCCCATCTTCGTCCGGAGCTGCTTGCCCAGTGGCGACGTTCCCGCGAAGAACTTCTTCGCCACCGCCTCGTTCACGATGGCGGATTTCGCCGCGCGTGGAACGTCGGCTGGGCCAAAGTCGCGGCCGGCGAGCAATCGCGTTCCCAACGTCGTGAAATAGCCATCGCTCACTTCGTTGAACCAGGAAAGCGCGTCTTCGTCGTTCTTCGCGGTGAAGCCGTCTACGACGACGATGTCGTTCCAGCTCGATGTGCCGAACGGTGTCATTTGCGACGAGCTGGCCGCATCGACGGCGGGCAGCGCACGCATCCGATCGAGGATCTGACGTTGGGCCGACGCGTGTCGAGCTCTCGGCATCCCAGTGCGACGCAGATCGGTCGACACAAGGAGGATTCCTTGCGGCCGCAGCCCGGGGTTCACCGTAGTCAGATTGCGCAGCGACCCGATCAGCAAACCGGCCCCCACGAGGAGGGTCAGGGAGAGCGCCACCTGCACCACGACGAGCGTCTTGCCGATCGTGAAGCGTGTGTGCCCCGCCGCGACTCCTCGGCCCCCCGATTTCATCGCCGACTGCGGGCTGACGCGCGTGCCGCGCCAAGCGGGAATCAGACCGAATATCATTGCGGTGAACGTTGCGACGAGCGCGGTGAACGCGAGAACTCGCCCGCTCAACGCGAGATCGAGCGAAATGGGGTTGTCGCTGGACGAAATGAGCGCGACCAGTCCTCGCGTCCCCCACCGCGCGGCGAGCAGCCCGACGGCGGCTCCGATCAACGCCAGGATCGCGCTTTCCGTGAGCAGCTGGCGTATGAGGCGCCGGCGCGCGGCGCCGATGGCCAACCGGATGGCAACCTCGCGCTCGCGGGCCGTTGCGCGAGCCAGCAACAGATGGGCGACGTTGGCGCAGGCGATGAGCAGCACGAGCCCCACCGCGCCCATGAGCGTCAGGAGCGCCGTCGTATACTGTTTGCGGACTGCCGACAACCCGCTTTCGACCGGACGCACGGAGAGCGAGCGCTTCTGATAGTCACGCTTTTCGTCGGTGCCCCAGTTCGGAGGCACCGTCGCGGCCATCACGGCGGGCGCGATGCCCGACACGCGGGCGTCGAGCTGTTCGATGCCGACGGCGAGATCGCGTCGGCCGATCATCCGCAGCCACCAGCTGCTGCGCCGGTCCAGCGAGCTCTGCTCGCCCCGCAGCAGCGCCTCACTGCAGATCGGAACGTAGACCTGCGGCTCCAGTCCGACCTCCGGCCCGCTGAAGCCCTTCGGCGTCGCGCCGACGATTTGAAAGGGCTTGCCGTCGAGCGAAATACGTTCCCCGACGACCTCACGACGACCGCCGTACTCGCTCTGCCAGAATCCGTTGCCCAGTACCGCGAGGCCCGGGCAACCACGCACATCGTCGGCGCGGCTGAGGAGCCGGCCGAGCGCCGGACGCACGCCGAAGACGGTGAAGTACTCACCGCTCACCAGCGAGCCTGAAATGCGCCGCGCTTCGCCGCCTTCGGCGACGTTGAAGCCCGACTCTCCGAATGCCGCGAGCGACGCAAACCCACTCCGACGATTCCGGACCTGCTCCCAGATGGGATTCGAGAAGTATTCGCCTCGTCCAGCCATCGTGACTTGCACGAGTTGCTCCGGGTGCGGCACGGGCAAGGGACGCAGCACCACGGCATCGATCAGCGTGTAAATCGCCGTGTTCGCACCCACGCCGAGCGCAAGCGACGCCACGGCGACGATCGTGAAGGCCGGAGCGCGTCGCAGCGCACGGAGAGCGTACCGCACGTCGCCCGCCAATGAATCCATCCAGGCGATGACGTCGGCATCGCGCGTCCGTTCGCCCTGGTACGTGCGATTGCCGAAGCGGCGTCGCGCTTCGCGCAGCGCCTCCGCGTCCGACATGCCTTGGGCGCGCAGCGCTTCCGCGCGCTCGTCGATGTGAAAGGCCATCTCGCGATCGATGTCACGCGCGAGACGCTCGGAGCGCACCAGATTCCGCAAGCGGCGATACCACGACATGCTCGTTCCTCAGTGAGTCGATCAGGCGTAGCGGAGGACGCGCCCGACGCCCTCCGTCAGCCGGGCCCAGCTTTCGCGCTCGACCTCGAGCTGTTTCCTCCCCTTCGCCGTGAGCTCGTAGAACCGCGCCTCACGATTCTTCTCGGTCGTCCCCCAGAAGGCGCGCAGCAGGCCGTCCTGCTCCATGCGGTGGAGCGCCGGATACAGCGATCCCTCCTCGACGCGCAGCAGATCCGCCGACACCCGGCCGATGTGCGCCGTGATGGCATAGCCGTGCATCGGGCCGGCGGAGAAGAGCGTCCGCAGCACGAGCAGCGCGAGTGTCCCCTGCAGGATATCGTTCTTCGGCTTCGCCATTATACCCAGCTTGTTATGCCTAACTAGCTATATATTGCGAGCCGGCGCGGTCGTTGTCAATCACGCCGCGCTGCCAGGGTGTCGTCACGCGCGGGCGTAGGTGCCAAGGATGCGGAGCGTGCGCGTCGCCTTGCACATCTCCTCGAGGGCCCGGTCGTGCGCGGCGTCGCCGGCGGCGTGTTCGACGTCGGCGAAGAAGCGGTAGGTCCAGGGCTCTCCGGTGGGACGCGACTCGAGTTTGCTCAAGTTGAGCTTGTGTTCAGCCAGCGGAACGAGCGCTCGGACCAGTGCACCCGGGTCGTTGGCCGTCGTGAAGATCAGGCTGGTCCTCGCTCGCGTCCCCGGCGCGAGCACAGCCGGCGCACGTGTGACGGCGAGGAAGCGGGTCTGGTTGTCGGGTCGGTCCTCGATGCCGTCGGCAAGCACGCGAAGTCCGTAACGCGTGGCAGCCGGCCTACCAGCAATGGCCGCGCGACGCGCGTCGCCTGCCTCGGCGACTTCGCGCGCCGCTCTGGCGGTGTCCGTCGCCGCACGAACCTCGATGCGTGGATAACGCGCGAGGAATATCGTGCACTGCGCGAGCGCCACCGGGTGACTCTCGACGAGCTCGATGCTCTCGAGCGTGGCGCCATTCGCGGCGAGCAGGCAGTGCCGAATTCGCACTACGGCTTCGGCAACGGCATGCAGATCGTCGTTCTTCGCGAGCGCGTCGTAGGACGCTACCACGCTGCCAGCGAGGGTGTTCTCCACGGGAAACACTCCGGCGTCGACGTCGCCGGCACTCACCGCGGACGCGACGTCGAGTGGCGTTCGCGTCGGCACCGCCTCGGCGTGCGGCCATATCGCGGCGACCGCGTCCTCGCTGTACGCGCCGCGCTCCCCCGGAAATGCGACGCGGGGTTCAGTCACCCGCGAGAACCTGCTCCGCGACTGCCGCGCCCATTTCGGTCGTCGAACAACGACGTCTTCCGGGCGCTTCGATGTCCGGTGTCGACCACCCCTTGGCCACGACCGATCGTACCGCGCGCTCGACGACGCCGGCCTCGACCTCGAGATCGAGCGAGTGGCGCAGCAGCAACGCAACGCTGAGAATCGCCCCCAACGGGTTCGCGATCCCGCGACCCGCGATGTCGGGCGCCGACCCGTGAATCGGCTCGTACAGCCCGCGGCGCGACCCATCGACGCAATCACCGAGCGACGCCGACGCCAGCATCCCCATCGAGCCGGCCAGCATGGATGCCTCGTCGGTGAGAATGTCGCCGAACATGTTCTCCGTGACGATGACGTCGAACTGCGCGGGCGACCGCAGCAGTTTCATCGCGCACGCATCGACGAGCACATGATCGAGTTGGATGTCCGGAAATTCGTCGCGCACGATGCGCTCCGTGACGCTACGCCACAGCCGCGATGTCTCGAGGACGTTGGCCTTGTCGACCGACGTCAACTTGCGCCGCCTCTGTCTGGCCAGCGTCGCCGCCACACGCACCACGCGCTCGATCTCGGCCGCCGTGTACTCACACAGGTCGGTGGCGCGTTCGCCGCCGTCCGCGAGCCTCGTGCGTGTCTTCTCTCCAAAATAAATCCCGCCCGTGAGCTCGCGGACGAAGAGGATGTCCACGCCCGCGACGAGATCGGCCCGGAGCGGCGACGCGTGAGACAGCTCGGGCCATGCCGCGACAGGCCGAAGATTCGCGTACACCTCGAGCGCCTTTCGCAAACCGAGCAACCCCTGCTCCGGCCGTACGCGAGCGTTTGGATCATCCCATTTGGGGCCGCCCACAGCGCCGAGGAGCACTGCGCTCGCGCTCTTGCAGAGCGCAACCGTTTCGTCGGGAAGCGGATTGCCGGTGGCATCGATTGCGGCGCCGCCGATCAGTGCTTCCCGCACCTCGAAGTCGTGTTGCCAGCGTCGCTGCACTGCGTCGAGGACGCGCGTCGCTTGCGTGGTGACTTCCGGCCCGATGCCGTCGCCCGGAAGAACCGCGATTGTGGCGTGCACGGTGTCTTTGGAGGTCATGCGGTGGTCCGCACTGCCGCCGGGTGGCTGCGCTCGTACTTCGCGATGTCGTCACGAGCCGCAAGCAGAAAGCCAAGCTCGTCCAGACCGTCAAGCAGGCAGCGCTTTGCGAACGGATCGATCGGAAACGTGCAGCGCAAGCCGCCGGGATGCGCCAACGCCTGCTGTGCGAGATCCACGTTCAGCGACGCGTGCGGAGCGCGCTGCACCTCGGCGACCAGTTCGCGATGGTCCGCCTCTGAAACAGAGATTGGCAGGAGTCCATTCTTGAGGGCGTTGCCGCGAAAGATGTCCGCGAACGATGGCGCGACCACCGCTCGGAATCCATAGTCGAGCAGCGCCCACGGCGCGTGCTCGCGCGACGAGCCACAGCCGAAGTTTCGGCCGGCGAGGAGGATCCGTGCTCCGGCCGCCTCCGCCTGATTGAGAGCGAAATCGGGTCGCGGCACGCCCTTCCCGTCGAAGCGCCAGTCGGCAAACAGGTGCGCGCCGAGTCCCACGCGTGCGGTCGTGGTGAGAAAGCGCGCGGGGATGATCTGGTCGGTATCGACGTCGTCGGCCAGAAGAAGTGCGGCTTTCGAGGAGAGTGTTTCGAATGGTTCTGTGATCATCATGGAGTCCCTAGCACCTAGCATCTAGCTGTTAGCGCCTAGCACCTGTCACCTAGAGTAGCGTCCGCGCATCGGCGATTCGTCCTGTGACCGCCGCGGCGGCCGCGGTAAGCGGGCTCGCGAGAAACGTCCGCCCGCCGGCGCCCTGGCGTCCCTCGAAGTTGCGATTGCTCGTGCTCACCGCGTACTGGCCCGGCGCGAGCCGGTCATCGTTCATCGCGATGCACATCGAACAGCCGGGCTCACGCCATTCGGCGCCGGCATCGAGAAAGACGCGATGCAGCCCCTCGTGTTCCGCCGCGGTGCGCACCGCCTGGGAGCCCGGCACCACGAGCATGCGCACCCCCTGCGCGACGCGTCGTCCGCGCATGAGCGTTGCGGCGGCGCGCAGATCCGAGAGACGTGAGTTCGTGCAACTTCCGACGAATACCACGTCCACGGTCTTGCCGAGAATCTCCTGGCCAGGCTCGAGAGCCATGTAATACAACGCTTTCTCGAGCGCTTTCCGCTCGTGTGCGTCCGCCCTGTCTCGAGGATCGGGAACGCGCCCGTGAATAGGAATGCACATTCCGGGGTTCGTGCCATAGGAGATCATCGGCTCGATCTCGTCGGCGTCGATCGTCACCGTCCGGTCGTACGCGGCGCCGTCGTCGGTCTTCAGCGCACTCCACCGCGCAACAGCCGCGTCCCATTTCTTTCCTTTCGGGGCGTGTGGGCGACCCTCTACGTACGCGAGCGTCGTATCATCCGGCGCGATGAGACCCGCGCGCGCGCCTGCTTCGATGGACATGTTGCAGATCGTCATCCTGCTCTCCATGTCGAGCGCGCGAATTGCCGACCCTGTGTACTCGATCACATGGCCCGCGCCTCCAGCCACGCCGATACGCGTGATGATCGCGAGGATGACGTCCTTCGCCGAGATGCCGGCGCTCAACCGCCCTTCGATGCGCACCTCCATGGTGCGTGGGCGCCGCTGGAGGAGGCACTGCGTGGCGAGCACGTGCGCGACCTCGGACGTCCCAATGCCAAACGCGAGCGCGCCGAACGCACCGTGCGTACTGGTATGGCTGTCACCGCATACGATGGTCATACCGGGCTGGGTGAGCCCGAGCTCCGGCCCGATGACGTGCACGATCCCCTGATGCGCGCTGCCCAACGCATGCAGCGGCACGCCGTGGGTGGCGCAATTGGCCTCGAGTTGCCGAAGCTGCGCCGCGGCCATCATGTCGCCGATGTGCGCGCGTCCGTTGTGCTCGAGCGGCGTCGTCGGCGTCGAGTGGTCCATCGTCGCTATGGTTTGGAGCGGCCTGCGAACACGCAAGCCGCGGCCGGCCAGCTCCGCGAACGCCTGTGGTGACGTGACCTCGTGGATCAGCTGGAGATCGACGTACAGCACAGCCGGCGCGTCCGGTGTCTCGGCGCGAACGATGTGGGCGTTCCAGATCTTCTCGAAGAGCGTGCGCGGCGCCGGCGCCGGACGAACGCCGATGAGCTGCTGGAGATCATGTTCATCGAACGTCTTCTTCTCGCCGGTGATCTCCTTGAAACGCGCGAATGCCGTCGTGAGGGCCTCGTCGTCGAGCACGCCAACTCCCGCAAGCTGTTCGAGGTGTTGACGCACCGCGTGGCGGCCTGAATGTCTGCCGAGCACGATGCGACCGCCCGTGAGGCCGACGCTCTCCGCGCGCATGATCTCGTATGTCCCGCGGTGCTTCAACACGCCGTCTTGATGGATTCCTGCCTCGTGAGCGAACGCGTTCGCGCCGACGATCGCCTTGTTGGGCGGCACCGCGACACCGGTACACGCCGCGACCAGCTGTGACGTGCGCGCCAACTCGGTGGTCCGAATGCCGGTGTGGACGTCGAACGTCTCCCGTCGCGTCGCGAGCGCCATCACGATCTCCTCGGGCGCGGCGTTCCCCGCCCGTTCGCCCAAACCGTTGATGGTGCATTCCACCTGTCGCGCGCCCGCGCGCACGGCCGCAAGCGAATTCGCGACCGCCATTCCGAGATCGTCGTGGCAATGCGCCGAGACGACGACGGCGGTGCGCCCCCCCACGACGCGTTCACGCACGCTGGCGATGAGCTCGAGATACTCCTCCGGCATCGCGTAGCCGACGGTGTCCGGAATGTTCAGGGTCGTCGCGCCGGCTTCGAGCGCCGCGGCGAGTACCTCGTAGAGAAATTCGCGGTCCGAGCGGGTCGCGTCTTCCGGGGAGAACTCGACATCGTCGCACATCGTACGCGCATGCGCGACCATGTGCGGCACGATCGCGAGCACGTCGCTCCGCGTCTTGCGCAGTTTGCGCTCGATGTGCAGGTCAGACGTCGCGATGAAGGTGTGGATCCGGCGGCGCGCGGCGGGCCGCACGGCGGTCGCACAGCGCTCGATGTCGCCTTCGTTGGCGCGCGCGAGCCCGCAGATCACCGGACCAGTCTCCGTGCCCACCTCCGACGCTATACCGTGCACGGCGTCCCAGTCTTCCTGCGACGACGCGGGAAACCCGGCCTCGATGACGTCGACGCCGAGCCGCGCGAGCTGCCGAGCCACGTCCAACTTCTCGCGGGGCGTCAGTGAACAGCCTGGCGCCTGCTCGCCGTCGCGAAGCGTCGTGTCGAACACCAGAATTCGCTCGCTCATGCGCCGCCCTGGCCCGGCTGAACTTCCTTCGGCTGCACGAACGGCATCATGCGGCGCAAAGCTCGGCCTACCTCTTCGATGGGCTGCTGCATCTCGCGCCGGCGTGACTCACGGAAGTTCGGCTGTCCCTTGGCGTTCTCGTCGATCCACGTCCTCGCGAAGCTGCCGTCCTGGATCTCGGACAACAGGCGCCGCATCGTGCGCTTGGTTTCCTCCGTCACGATCTGCGGGCCAGCGTGGTAGTCGCCGTACTCCGCCGTATCCGAGACCGAGTAGCGCATGTAATTCAGCCCGCCCTGATAGAAGAGATCGACGATGAGCTTGAGCTCGTGCATGCACTCGAAATACGCGACTTCGGGTTGATACCCCGCCTCGACCAGCGTCTCGAAGCCCGCTTTCACGAGCGCCGACACGCCGCCGCAGAGCACCGCTTGCTCGCCGAAGAGATCCGTTTCGGTCTCCTCGTCGAACGTCGTCCGGAGGACGCCGGCGCGCGTTGAGCCAATCCCCTTCGCGTACGCGAGCGCGTCGTCCAGCGCGTGTCCGGACGCGTCTTGATGTACCGCCACGAGGGCGGGAACGCCCCCGCCCTGCGTGAACACCTCGCGCACGCGATGGCCGGGTGCTTTCGGCGCCACCATCGTCACATCCACACCGGCCGGCGCGACGATCTGTCCGAAACGGACGTTGAAGCCGTGGGCGAACATGAGCGTCTTGCCGGCGCCGAGGTGCGGACGAATGCTGTCGCAGTAGACCGCCGCCTGCGCGGTGTCCGGCACGAGGAGCATGGTGATCTCCGCTTCCTTCACGGCGTCACCGACCGCCAACACGCGGAGCCCGGCCGCTTCGGCCTTGGCGCGGCTGCGCGACTGGTCGTGCAAGCCGACGCGGACATCGAGGCCGCTGTCGCGCAAGTTGAGCGCGTGCGCGTGGCCCTGACTTCCAAAGCCGACGATCGCGATTGGCCGTCCGCTGAGCCGACCGGTGTCGGCATCCTTATCGTAGTACAGCTGCGCTCGCGCGCCGTTGGTTTCAGTCTTCGACATGATCGTTTGCTCCGTCGGCCTGCCAGTAGTGTGGACCAGCGAATGGGCTCCGATCGCCGGTGGAATCGCCCGTGACTTTGCGCACCGTGAGAACATCGACGAGACGGCGGAGCTGCTCGACGAGCTGATCGATGTTCTCAGCGTCGACGTCCACCGTGATGCGGTTCACCCCCGGCTGCTCCGTGCGTTTGATGAGGAGCTGTTGAATGGTGTAGCCACGGCGCCGGAACAAACTCACAGCGCGGTTCAACGCCGCGGGACGATCTCGAACGAGTGCGATGAGTGTATGTGTCATGCGGTTATCATCTCCCCAATGCTTTTTCCCTGCGGAACGATCGGAAACACGTTTGCTTCCTGCTCAACTCTGAAATCGATGACGACGGAGTTGTCGTACTCGCTCGCGTACTCGAACGCGGCGTCGACATCGCCCGTTCGGTCCACCGTGATCCCGCGGATCCCGTATGCCTCGGCGAGCTGCCTGAAGCACGGGCCGGAAAGCGGAGTACCGCTGTAGACGCGGTCCTCGAACAGCTCTTGCCACTGCCGCACCATGCCCAGGTACCCGTTGTTGACGATGCAGACCTTGACGTTGCGGACATTTTCCTGGCGGATCGTGGCGAGCTCCTGATTCGTCATCTGAAAGCCTCCGTCGCCGACGATCACCCAAATCGTTTCGTCCGGGCACGCCAGCGCCGCCCCGAGCGCGGCGGGAACCGCGAATCCCATGGGTCCCGCGCCGCCGCTTGTGATGTGCGAGCGCGGATGCCGCCACTCGATGAGCTGCGCCGCCCACATCTGATGCTGTCCCACGTCGGTCACGACGCGGTAGCCATCATGGGTGGACGACGCAAGCAGCCGATTCAGCGCCGCGTACACGTCGTGCGGCATGAGCTGATTCGTGTTCGGGCGGCGCACGTACGCCTGATGCGGCTGATGGCGCTCCTGGAGCTCCCGAATGTGCGCCAGCCACTCGGTGTTCGCCGCGCGCGTCGCGACGCGCGGTTCATGCAGGATCACCTCTTCGAGCATCGCGCTCAACACACGCTTGGCATCGCCGACGATCCCGACATGCGCCCGCACGTTCTTGCCGATCTCCGACGCGTCGATGTCCACGTGGATGATTGTCGCCTTGGGCGCGAACGTGGAGGCTTTGCCCGTGACGCGATCGTCGAAACGTCCGCCGATGTTGAACAGCACGTCGCACTCCTGGATCGCGCGGTTCACGTGCACCCACCCGTGCATCCCGGGCATTCCGAGGCTGAGTGGGTGATTCTCGGGCAGCGCACCCTTGCCGTGGAGCGTCGTGATCACCGGGATGCGCGCGCGCTCCGCGAACAGGAGCAGCTCCGCCGTCGCGGACGATTGAATCACGCCATTGCCGGCCAGGATCAGCGGCTTCTGCGCATGCACGAGGAGCGCGACCGCTTTTTGAATGGCCGCGCGGTCTCCGTCGCAAACCGGCGCGCGTCCCCCCTCCTCGAGCGCGATCGGCGCGCCGTTCTCCCCATCCTCCGAGGCCTGCTCGACGCGCGCCTGCTGCGCGTCCTTGGTGACGTCAATCAGCACCGGTCCCGGTCGTCCCGTGGACGCGATGTGAAATGCCTCGCGAAACACCTTCGAGATCTCGCGAGCGTCGCGCACGAGGTAACTGTGCTTGGTGATGGGAATCGTGATCCCCATGATGTCCGTTTCCTGAAAGGCGTCCGTGCCGAGCAGCGCGCTCGATACCTGGCCGGTGATCGCGACCAGCGGCGTGCTGTCCATCCACGCGTCGGCGATCGGCGTGACGAGGTTCGTCGCTCCGGGTCCGCTCGTCGCGATGCACACCCCTACGCGACCACTGGCGCGCGCATAGCCTTCCGCGGCGTGGCCGGCGCCCTGCTCGTGCCGGCAAAGCACGTGATGTAGCCGGTCGCGGTAGCCGGGGAGCGCGTTGTAGAACGGCATGATTGCGCCGCCGGGAATGCCGAAGATGACGCGCACGTCTTCGCGGACGAGCGCCTCGCACATGCTCTGCGCGCCGGTCAGCATGAGAGCACCGCTCCCTGACTCGCGTTCGTGACCAGCTTGGCGTAGCGAGCGAGCCAGCCAGTGGAGAATCGTGGCGGCGACGATGCGAACGTCTGCCGCCGCTCGGCCAGTTCCGCGGCGCTGCAATCCACGTCGAGCCTGCGCTGGCCGAGATCGATCGACACCATGTCACCGTCGCGCAGCAACCCGATCGGTCCGCCTTCGTCGGCCTCCGGGGAGATGTGACCGATGCAGAGGCCGCGCGTGCCGCCGGAGAATCGTCCGTCTGTGAGCAGCGCGACCGATTCGCCGATCGGCATTCCCCTGAGCAGACTCGTGAGCGTGAGCATCTCTCGCATTCCCGGTCCGCCTTTCGGACCCTCGCGTCGCACCACCACCACCTCTCCCTCGAAGACGCGGTCCTCCATCACCGCGCGCACGGCCGCTTCTTCCCCCTCGAACACGCGCGCCGGCCCTGTGAAGCTCATGTCGTGTTGTTCGACAGCCCCGACTTTCACCACAGCGCCCTCCGGCGCCAGACTGCCGAAGAGCACACACAACGCGCCGCGCGCCGAATGCGGATTGTCGATGGGCCGGATACACTCGGGATTGCAGTTGGTCACACCCTCGAGGTTTTCCCCGAGTGTTCGTCCGGTGACCGTCGGCGCGTCGAGCTCGAGTAGACCTGGCTTGCGTGACAGCTCTTTGAGAATCGCCGGTACTCCACCCGCGGTATGGACGTCCTGCATGTGCCATTGCCGGTCGCCATCCCAGGCGGGCGAGATCTTCGCGAGATGCGGCGCTCGCTCGGCGACGTCATTGAAACGGCTCAGGCGATATTCGACGCCCGCCTCGCGCGCGAGCGCGAGCACATGCAGCACCGTGTTCGTCGAGCCGCCCATCGCAACGTCCAGCGCGATGGCATTGTCAATCGCTTGCGGCGTGACGATGTCGCGGAAGCACGTGTCCTCGCCCACCATGCGCATCAGCGATTGCGCCGCCCGGCGCGCGAGCGTGAGTCGCGCCGGCGACGTCGCGAGGATCGACCCGTTCCCCGGGAGAGCGATGCCGAGCCCCTCGCACAGGCAGTTCATCGAGTTCGCGGTGAACATGCCACTGCAGCTGCCGCAGGTCGGGCAGCCGTTCATCTCGAGCTCCTCGAGTCGAGCGTCGGTGATCGTGCCCGCGGCGTGCGCGCCCACACCCTCGAAGACCGAGATGAGATCGATTTTCTTGCCCGCGTGATCCACACCCGCCGCCATGGGTCCGCCGGAGACAAACACCGTCGGGATGTTGACGCGCGCCGCGCCCATGAGCATCCCGGGCACGATCTTGTCGCAGTTGGGAATGCAGATCATGCCGTCGAAGCAGTGCGCGCGCGCCATCGTCTCGACGCAATCCGCGATGAGCTCGCGCGACGGCAGCGAGTAATGCATGCCCTCGTGCCCCATCACGATCCCGTCGTCAACACCGATCGTATTGAACTCGAATGGAACGCCACCGGCTTCGCGCACCGCCTCCTTCACGACTTTGCCGAACGCCTGCAGGTGCACGTGTCCGGGCACGATGTCGACGTACGAGTTGCAGACCGCGATGAACGGCTTGTCGAGATCCGCGTTGCTCCGGATTTGGCCCGTCGCGCGGAGCAGCGCCCGGTGTGGAGCGCGCTCGAACCCACGTTTGATGATGTCGGATCTCATGTGCCGTTGATGAAAGAGGCCCCTTCCGCTGGGAAGGGGCCTCTCGTCTTCGGCAGGCGCCCTTCCCGTTTCGATCGGGAAGGGCGGCGTTCAGTGCGTTATGCGATAGCGCTCACGAAGCCTGGCTTTCCCGAATAGCTCACGAGTACCGCGAGCAGAATCGCGGTAAACAGAACCAGGCTAATAAGTCGTGAACGCAAAGCGATTATCATGTTCGTTGAAAGTGCAGGCCACGGATGCGGCCGGACCGTGACGATATGCGCACGCAGGGAATCGCGCAAGCCATTTTGTACTTCCCGCATACTATATATAGGCATATAGGCGTCTCAGCTCACCCATCGTCCAATCACTGACATTTCAGCGCCGGGCGTGACTGCGCCCACAGAAGCGCCGCTCTCAGCGTCTGCCGTCCCTCTGCCGCCCGCTCCTCCCGAACGGCGGCGGTACGATCGCTCCATCATCGAGGGACCGCTGCGTCCCGCGGTGTGGAAGCTCGCGTGGCCCACGATGCTGGCAAACGTCATCGGCGGCATTCAGGGGATGATCGATCACGCGCTGGTCGGCAACTTCGTCGGCTACAAGGCGAACGCCGCGATCGGCGTGAGTTGGCAGATATTTCTCATCGTCATCATCTTCATCTCGTCGCTGTTCACCGGGATGAGCGTGCTCGTCGCGCGCTTCGCGGGCGCGGGCGATGAGGAGAAAGTCGACCGCACGGTCTATCAGGCATTCATCACTGCCGTCGTGCTGTCGCTCGGCGTGCTGGCGCCGATCGGCTACTTCAGCGCTCCCTGGCTGCTCGACTTCGTGAACGCCGCGCCCGAGGTGAAAGCGGAAGCGCTGCCGTTCCTGCGAATCAATTTCGTGTTCAGCAGCGGCATGCTCGTCTTCTTCATGCTCGGCGGCGCGCTGCGATCGGCAGGCGACGCGCAAACCCCGATGCGTCTCGGCATCGCGCTCACGGTGTTGAACATCGTGTTCAACGTGATCCTGATTCGCGGGCTGGGTCCGATCCCCGCCTACGGCACCGCGGGCGCGGCGATGGGAACTGCTATCGCGTCAGGTCTCCTCGCCATGTACGCCCTGTGGAAGCTCTGGCATGGCGGATGGGTGGTGCGGTTCCCGCGCGGGCGCGGCCTGCGTCCCGATTGGACCATCATCAGGTCGCTGTTCCGTTTCGGCCTGCCGACGGGCATTCAAGGAATCATGATGAACATTGGCGGCGTGTTCATGCTGTCGTTCATCGGTTCCGTGGCGCAGGGCGCCGCGGCGCAGGCGGCGTTCGCGGTGTCGTACGGTCAGTTGTTCTCGCTCATCACATGGACGTCGGTCGGTCTGATGGGCGCCGCCGCCGCCGTCGCGGGACAGAACCTCGGCGCGGGCAATCCCGATCGCGCCAAACACGCGGTCCACGCCGCGGCTCGCATCGCGCTCATGAGCGCCGCGTTCGTCGGATTGTTCTTCATGTTCTTCCCGCGCCAGCTGCTCGCGGTATTCGGAATGCACCAGCCGGAAGTGGTCGAGGTCGGCGTGCAGCTTCTGCGTGTGCTGAGCGTGTCAGGGCTGCTGGTCGCCGTCGCGCTCACATACACCGGCGGACTTCAGGGCACGGGCGACACCAAGAGTCCGCTCTACATCTCGATCGTCTCGCAGATCGTCGTGCCGCTCGGCATCTGCTTCGTGATCAAGCAGACAAGCACGCTGGATCCGATCGACATTTGGCTCGCGATCCTCGCCGGTCATGCAACGCGCTGCGCGCTGAGCGTGTTGCGGTTCAATCAAGGCAAGTGGCGAAGCATCAAAGTCACCTGAGCCCCACGCCGGTTGATCTATCCTCTCAGCGCCGCGCGCTCCTCGTCCGCGGACGGTCCGCGGGTGGCGCGATCGATTTGCCGAATGGCGCCCAGGTGATACGCCAGATGTCCGATGCTTCCGACAATTCCGTTCAATTCGGCTTCGTCCACCTCGCGCGGCCTGCGCATCGTCTCGAGCCATCGATGCGCTTCGTCGCGAAGATCGCTGCGCAGCTTCTTCCAGTCCGCGTCCGACACGGTCGTCTTACGCCAGCTCGCGCTCCAGTCAGCATCCTTCCAAGGATCCTCGCCGGCGGCCCAGCGGTTCAGGAGCGACAGGCCGTAGCGTAAATGTTCGACGTGCGCCGCGATCGATGAGCCGCCGGACGTTTTCGCCGACGCGGCGGCGGCGGACAGCTTGTCCAGCGATCGCACGAGGCCGGGGTCGCCGCGATTCAGCATGTACGCGCCTGTCGTCGGCGCACCGTCCACCAGCTCCGAGAAGAGTGTCGGCAGTGTACCGACGAGCTCAAGCGTGTTCATGTGGGCCTCTCGTAGATTGCCCGACGAAGTCTCGAAGTGGTGACGTTAGCACAGTTCGGCTGACTACTGACAGGCCGGCTCGCCTTCCCCCGCGACGATCGCGATCGGGTTCGTGGTGTTCACGCCGATACCGCACTGAATGCCGGCGAGCTGCGTATGGCCATTCTTGGCGGTCCAGGCACCCGCGTATACGGCGACTGCCGGCGCAACAAGACCCGTCGACGCCTTGAAGCCGAGCTGCGTGAGATTGCTGGTGTATTTCGCGGAGTCGGCAAAGAAGTTCTCCTCGGCGTTAATCAAATTGCGCAGATCGCTCTTCATCGCGCTGACGTACGCCTTGGACTTCGTGTTGCCGAACTTCGGAATACCTACCGCCGCGAGAATGCCGATGATGACGACCACGACCAGCAATTCGATCAGCGTAAATGCTTTGCGGTTCATGGCAGTGTCCCGGTTCCACGGCGTCGTCGTCCCCTTCATGACCCGGGATAACTACCATTTTCAGGGTGACGAGATGCTGAACGTTGAATTACGAAAACGTCATCAGAAACAGAAGAATTGGTGGCACGCGCCACATGCGAGGGATGGTGCGCGGCGCGCTAAGGCCAGCTACCGCGACTCGAGTGTCACCACGGTCACCTCGGGGAGCGCGCCGATTCTGAACGGTATCCCCCAGTAGTTGGTGCCGGGACTGATGTAGAGGAGAGAGCCGTTCCTCTCGTACGTCCCCATGGCGTATTCGAGAAATACGGACGCGAGACTCCATCCCTTGGACGGAAACGAGAACTGCCCGTAATGCGTGTGGCCGCTCAGCACGACGGGGACGCCGCGTGCTGCGAGCGACGGAAACAGCGCGGGGTTGTGCGCGAGGACGATGCAGAACGCGCCACGTGGGACATCCGCCAGCGTGCGAGCGATGTCGGGCGCGCCGGTCTCGTCGCCGCGAACGAATTGCGCGCCCGCGGGATCACCCGTACCGGCGAGCCAGAAGCTCGCGCCGTTGTACTCGAGTTTCACCGCGCGATTGACCAGCACGGTGACGCCCATCGCCTCGAGCGCGCGCCGCACTTCGCTCCAGCCGGCGTACACGTCGTGATTGCCCGCGATCGCGTAGACGCCGAGTGGCGCGGTGAGGTCGCCGAACGCCGATGCCAGGTCGTCGACGTCGTGCGGGTAGTCGTCCACCTGGTCGCCGGTGTACGCGATGATGTGGGGCTTCGCGTCGCGCGTCGCCGCGGCGATCTTGGCGAGCTGCTTGCGCGACGTCTGCGGTCCGACGTGAAGATCGGAGAGCTGCACGATCTTCAAGCCGTCCAACGCGGCGGGGAGTCCGCGGGGCGCTAGCGGCACCTGGCGCACCACGAGCCGGCGCGAGCCCACGTAGCCCCACAGACCGAGCAGCACGAACAGCGGTGCAAGGACGAGTACGACTGCGCGTCCGGCAGCGTTCGCCGCGCCGAACGGTAGCGCCAGCAGCGCCGCGGCTGCACTCGCGAGCGCCAGCGGGAGCATGAGCAGCTGCGCATACCAAAACAGACGGAACGCGAACAGGCGCACGATCGCCGAGGGATAGCGGCCCGTCGCGATGTTGCGAATCAGCAGGAAAAGCGGGGCGACGCTCACCGCCCACGCAATGATCGCCGTGCGCCAGCCGCCTGGGATCAGATCATGGATGAACGTGCCGACCAGAAGCCACGAGAGCGCCGTCAGTAGCAGGATCGTGGCGAGAAAGCCGAGAAATCTCACTTCGCGCCGAAAAGCACAACGTTCATGATTTGAATCAAGCGTTCGCGTCGTCACTGGGCGAGGATATCTTTTGGGTTCGGACTTCGTTCATCGTGGAGGCAGGAGATGACACACCCGGACAACACGTCAAAGGACTGGAACCGAGACGTCGCTAGAGTAGCGCAGGAGATGACGAGTCGCCTCCGGGCGCGAGGCATCGAGGTCTATGACTCCGATTCGCCCGACGACGTGGTGCAGCTAGTGGAAAGCGTGGAAGAGTTCGAGCGTGCCGTCGAGTCGCGCGGTGGTGATCTCATGATGGACGAGCCGCCGCCGCGCGGCGCGGCCCAACCGGACGATCCGCATTTCCTTCTACCGACGCGGGCAGCGGACGAGTCGGTCTCCAACTACATCACGCGCCTCAAGGCCGCCACGGCCTCCGTCCGAGAGCACCGGCCGCATCCCTGACGGGGGAGGGGGGAGGGGGGAGGGGGGTCGACCAGTGCCACCGGTTTCTCGAGGTTTTCTTGGACGCCGGCCGGCTGCCGGCAGCGCTCAACGCCTGCCGCCAGGCCAGTACGAGACGCGGGACTTCCCCGTGCTCTCGGCGGGTCCCACGCCGCACACGCCACTGGCGAAGTGGGACTTCGCGCTCCGCGGCGTCGGGGGCAAATCGGCGCGCTGGAGCTGGGACGAATTCCAAGGGCTCCCTCGAACGGCGATCACGACGGACATCCACTGCGTGACCAAGTGGTCGAAGTTCGGCACGCGCTGGGAGGGCGTGTCTGTCGACACGTTGCTCGCGGAAGCGAAGAAGCACGGCGTCGGCTCCACCGCGTATGTGATGGCGGTATGCGACGGCGGTTACACGACGAACGTGCCGCTCGCCGACCTCACCGGCGGCAAAGGAATGGTGGCGCACATCTATGATGCGGCGCCGCTCGCGCCGGAGCACGGTGGGCCGGCGCGTCTCCTCGTCCCACACCTGTACTTCTGGAAGAGCGCGAAGTGGGTGCGCGAGCTGCGCTTCATGGAGCGCGACGAGGCGGGATTCTGGGAGTCGCTCGGATACCACATGTACGGAGATCCGTGGCGGGAGCAGCGGTACAGCGGAGACGAGTGAGCGCTTCGACCGCGCAGCGCATCGAGTGGCGGCTGGCGACGGTGGTGGACGTCGCAGTGGAAACAGCTACGACGCGAACACTGACGCTCGACGTGCCTGGCTGGCCCGGCCACCTCGCGGGACAGCACGTGGACGTCCGGCTCACCGCGGAAGATGGCTATCAGACCGAGCGCAGCTACTCGATCGCGTCTCCCCCGGAAGACTCTCGGCTCGCGCTCACGATCGAGCGGCTCGAGGACGGAGAAGTGTCGTCGTACCTGTGCGGCGAGTTGCGCGCGGGAGACCAGTTCGAGCTGCGCGGCCCAATCGGCGGCTACTTCGTGTGGGACGTCAGCGCCGGCGGGCCGCTGCTGCTCGTGGCCGGCGGTTCCGGAATCGTTCCGCTCATGGCGATGTTGCGTCATCGCGCGGCGGCATTGCCGCGCGTCGAAGCTCGGCGTGCACTGCCGGCGCGCCTGCTCTACTCGTCGCGAAGGTGGGACGACGTGATTTATCGCGACGAGCTCGCAACGATGGCAGCAAGCGACCCGATGCTCGGAGTGACACACACGATCACGCGCGAGCCTCCGCCGGTGTGGACAGGCTTTCGGCGTCGCATCGATCGCGCGATGCTCGGGGAGGTCGCCTGGCCACCCGCCGAGCGGCCGCGCATTTTCGTCTGTGGCCCCACTCCGCTGGTGGAGTCGGCTGCGACGGAGCTCGTCGCGCTCGGGCACGATCGTGACCTGGTGAAGACGGAACGCTTCGGCCCGACAGGTGCCACAGCGTAGCTGGATTACGAGGAGGTGAGGATGAACGGCGAAGTGAGTGAATTGAAATCGGTTCGGCTGGACGGAAACGCGGCAGCCGGCATCCTGAGCGAGATCTTCGCGCGCGACGTAACGGGCGCGCGCGCGACATGCGTGACCTGCGGCGCGAGTGCCAAGGTTGGAGCGCTGCTGCTATACGCTCACGAAATGGGCGCAGTGCTTCGCTGTCCCGGATGCGAGTCCGTGGTTCTTCGTGTCGGACGCACACCGACGCAGCTGTGGCTCGATGCGACGGGATCCAGATGCATCGTCATCGCCATGGAGCCGACGACAGCGTGATCTTCAGTGCTCGTACTTACGGGTGCGCCGCCATCGTCGCGCTCGCCGGATGCGCAAGAAGCTCAGTCACCTCCATGACGAGCGGCTACGACGCGCAAGTGAACGACGGTGTCGATCGGCTGCGTGCAGCGACTCGCCCCTTCCACGCTCTCGATTCCGCGGTGGCCGCCGGCTACCCACGCACCGTGCCGGACTGCCTCGTGCACGCGCATCATGGAGCGATGGGCTACCATCACGTCAATCGCGGCTATGTGGACGCAAAGCTGGATGTCGAGCGTCCCGAGATTCTGCTCTACGAGCGACGGCCCGACGGCACGTACCGGCTCAACGCCGTCGAGTTCATCGTGCCGTATCGCGCGTGGCCGCGTGATTCCGTCGCGCCCGTTCTCATGGGGCAGAAGCTCAACCACGAGGACAATCTCAAGATCTGGTACCTGCACGTGTGGGCGTGGACGAAGAATCCGGAAGGACTGTTCGCCAACTTCAATCCGGACGTCGCCTGCCCCAACGGCACCGGCAAGGTGTACACGCCGTTCGCCGCGCCGTAGCGCGATCGCCTACGGCGGCCAGCCCGTCTGCGGCAAACGCGGAGTGATCTTCAGCGCGTTCTGATAGTAGACCTTCTTCAACACCGTATCGGGCAGACCGATGCCGTACAGCTTCCAGAAGGCGTGATACGGACGATAGTAGTCGAAGTAATCATCGCTCGTCTCGAAGACACGCCAGTAGTACGGGTACTCCTCCGGCTGGAATGAGTCCTTGCCGAAGAGAATGCGATCCTGGTATTTGACGAAGAACTCGTGCGCCGCGCGTGGCTGGCGGCCGATGTCGTAGAGCACGGCGCCGACTTCGGTGTACACGTTCGGCATTTCCGACAGCATCTTGCCCAAGCGGGCCAGATCGTTGGCATGCCATCCCATGTGCGCGGCCACGAAAATGGTTCTCGGATGTTTGCGGAAGAGGTTGTCACGTTCCTTCATCAGCTCCTCGAAATTCGGGTGCTGCTCCGGCGACACTCGACGTCCCGGAAAGAGCGACAGCTCGAGCCAGCGTTCGTTGGAGTAGTCGACGGGCCTGTAAAACTCCTGTGGGTCTCCGGTATGGATGAACACGGGAAGCCTGAGACGAGCACACGCGTCCCAGATGGGATCGAGCGCGGGGTCGTCGAGCGCGAGGCGCGAGCCATCCGCCTTTCGTGTCGACTGGCCGAACCCCTTCCCTATCTCTCCGACGCCCACGGCTCCGTCCGCGACATCGGCCTCGAGCTGCGCGACGGCGCGCTCTGCCCAACCCGGGCCCACGTTCTGGAAATTGATCCCGGCGAGCACGCGCACGCGGTCCTTCATCAGCGGTGACGCCTTGATCGCCGCGATGGCGCCGCGCAGCCGGTCGCCTGAACGGTTGTCCGCGGACACCATCAGGCGGACGTTCAAGCTGTCGAGCGCTGCGCCGAGGCTCGCCAACCCCTCGACGGAGTTGATCAGGTCTTGCGGGTGACCGTGAAAATCTATCGCGGGATACTTCGCGGTCTTCACCGGATGCGCCGGCGCGATCAGCGTCGAATGCGGCCGGTAGTCCAGGATGCTCGGCGGCGGTGCTTGCGGCGCGAGACAGTTTCGAGGCCTGATCTCGGTCATGCCCGGCGGACACGATTCTCCGGGCTGAATCGGCGTACCGCGAACGCCGCCGGGTTGAGCTGCGACGGGCTTGGCGAGTAGGAGTGCGCCGAGACCGGCGACGACAAAGAGACGACGCATGTTGAGATTTCTCCTGGCGACCATGAGCACCAACGATACTCGAATGGCGCATCACGCGAATAGCGTTTGACCGCGTTTTCTGTCTACGACAATATTGGCAATCTCATTCTCGGAAAGCACATCGCGGAAGAAATCCTGAAGGCAGCCATCGTCACTGGACATTCCAAGGGACTCGGTGCGGCGATCGCGACGCACCTTCTCTCGCGCGACATCCGCGTGCTCGGCGTCGCGCGACACGAGAATGCCGATCTCGCGAAACGCTTTGGCGAAGGGCTGACGCAGGTGCGGCTCGACCTCGCGGACTCCGCTGCGCTGGCGCGATGGCTCGAGAGCGACGCGCTCGCAGAGTTTCTTCGCGGCTCGACCACGGCGTTTCTCGTGAACAACGCGGGCGTCTTACAGCCCATTGGACCGCTGGAGACGCAGGACGTCTCCCTCGTCGCGCGCGCGGTCGCCGTGAACGTCGCCGCCGCGCTCATGGCTTCGGCCGCGTTCGTCGCAGCCGCTCGCGATGCGAGCGACTGCCGGATACTGCACATCTCGAGCGGCGCCGGCACCAAAGCGTACGCCGGTTGGAGCGTGTACTGCGCGACCAAGGCGGCGCTGGACCACCACGCGCGCTGCGTGACGCTCGACCGCACGCCGAGGCTGCGCATCAGTAGCGTGGCGCCCGGCACCGTGGACACGGAGATGCAGGAAGAAATCCGCGCGACGACGTCCCGGAAATTCCCGGACCACGACCGTTTCGTCGCGATGAAGCGCGAGGGGCGGCTGCGCAGTCCCGATCACGTGGGGCGCGCCGTGGTGGAGCTTCTGTTGTCCGACAGCTTCGGTAGAGAGCCCGTCACGGATTTGCGCAGCGCCTAGGGCGGCCCGGCCCACGTGGCGGCCGGCTCGCGTCATCCTTGCTTGACACCCGCCGTCCCGGTCGCATCTTCCTTTCGACCGTCGAAAGGAGACGCGCCGTGGCCCAGAGCTCGCAGCCCAAAGGCGAGAGCTTCTTGCAGGGAACGCTCGACATGCTCGTCCTCAAGTCCCTGCAGTTGGGACCGATGCATGGCTGGGGGATCACGGAGCGCATCGAGTCCGGCTCGCGCAACGTCTTCGAGCTGAATCAAGGCTCGCTGTACCCCGCGCTCTACCGTCTCGAGAAACAGGGACTGATTCGCTCCGAGTGGAACGTCTCCGAGAACAACAGGCGCGCACGGTTCTATACGCTCACCCCCGCCGGACGACGCCAGCTGGCCGCGGAGCGCGCGAACTGGGAGCGCCTCTCGGGCGCGGTGAACCTTGTGCTTCGCATGTCGGAGGGATGACGCATGGCTCGCGATGAGATGGACGACCGGCTCGATGAGGAAGTGCGTTTCCATATAGAAATGGAAACGGAGCGCAACATCCGGATGGGCATGACGCCGGAGGAAGGGCGACGCCAGGCCCTGCTGCATTTCGGAGGACGCGATCGTTGGAAGAGGGAGGCGCGCGACGAGTACCACAGCAAGCCGCTCGCCGGCGTCCGCAAGGACCTCCTCTTCGCGGTCCGGTCGCTCCGCACGCACCGCGCGTTCGCGCTCACCGCCATGCTCACGCTCGCGCTCGGGATCGGCGCGAGCACCGCGATTTTCAGCGTGGTCAACGCCGTGCTGCTGCGTCCCCTCCCCTACGCCGACGCCGATCGCCTCGTGCTCGTGTGGGGCGACATGCGCGCGCGCAACGTCACGGACTTTCCATTCTCTCCGCCCAACTATCTCGATCTCAAAACCGACAACGCCACCTTCACGGACATCGGTGCGCTGGTCACGGGTAACAACAGTTTGATCATCCCGGGACAGAGTCCGGAGCAAGTGAAAGGGATGGGCGTCACACCCAACCTCCTGTCGATCCTCGGCGCGCGCGTCGCGCTCGGACGCGACTTTACTGACGCGGACGCCGTTGCGCCGCCGCCACCACCGCAACGCGGACCGGGACAGCCGGTGAATCCCGGCGCCGCCGCGCCACCGCCCCCGCCGGTACCCTCGATGGTCATCCTCAACTACGGGTTCTGGCAACGTCGCCTCGGGGGCGACGCTAGCATCGTCGGCAAGTCTGTGGATCTCGACGGACAGACCGCGATCATCATCGGCGTCCTCGCGCCGGGATTCGAGGTTCTCTTCCCACCCAACACGCACATCGAGCCGCACCCCGACATTCTCGCGGCGATGCGCATCAACTACGCGACCGCGTCGCGGCTCAACGTGTTCATGCGGCTCGTGGGCAAGCTCAAGCCGGGTGTGTCGCTCGCGGCCGCGCGATCGGACGTTGAGCGCATCGCGGGCGACATGCGCGCGAAGGTCCCGATCATGAAAGCGGCCGACGCACACTTTCGCGTCGAGCCGATGCACGAGGATCTGGTCGCCGACGTGCGTCCCGCGATCTTCGCGCTCATGGGCGCGGTGACATTCGTGCTGCTCATCGCCTGCGCGAACGTGGCGAACCTGCTGCTGGTGCGTGCGGCGGCGCGCGAGCGCGAGCTCGCCATTCGCGCGGCGCTGGGCAGTTCGCCCTGGCGCATCATTCGTCAGCTGCTTTCGGAGAGTCTGCTGCTCGCCGTCGGCGGCGCGCTGCTCGGGCTCGCGCTGGCCTGGGCCGGCATCAAGCTGCTGGTCTCGCTCGCGCCCACGAACCTGCCGCGTCTCGACGAAGTCAACATCGACCCTGTGGTGCTCGCCTACGCGTCCCTGGCGGCGATCGCCGCGGCGGCGATCTTCGGCGTCGCGCCCGCGCTGCGCGCCTCGCGTCCCGATCTCGCTGACGTCCTCCGCGCCTCCGGTCGGACACCGGGGCTCGGCGGCGGCAAGCTGCTGCGCAATGGCGTCGTGGCCGCCGAGGTGGCGCTGTCGTTCGTGCTGCTCGTGGGCGGCGGTCTCATGGTGCGCAGCTTTATCGAGCTCGCCAACACAAATCCAGGATTTCAGTCGAAGGGTCTGCTCACCTTCACCATTGGGTTCCGCGCGGGACGCAGGCCCGACGAGACGGCCGCCTACATCCGGCAGCTTCACGACAAGCTCGGCGCGATTCCCGGCGTTCGCGGTGTCACCGCGGCCACTCCGCTTCCGCTCGATGGCCAGCTGGTCAACACGCGCTGGGGAAAGGAGGAAGCGGTGACCGACCCGACGAAGTTTCAGCAGGCGAATCTGCACATCGTCCTGCCGGGATACTTCGAGACAATGGGAGGGAGGCTCCTCGCGGGCCGCACGTTCACCGATGCCGACAACCGGCGCGACTTCATGGGCATCGTCATCGACGACATCCTCGCGAAGAAGGCCTTCCCGGGCGAGAGCGCCATTGGCAAGCGGCTCTTCATTCGCTCGCGGGGGCAGGAAGCCGAGTGGAACGACGTCATCGGCGTCGTGGAGCACGAGCGCCACGAATCGCTCGCGACTCCGGGACGTGAGGCCGTGTTCCTCACCGACGGCTACTTTGGCAACGGCGCGGTGGGCACGTGGGTGTTGCGCGTGCCCTGCGCCGAGGGACAAGAGTGCGACCCCACCCGCGTCGCGTCGGAAGCGCGAAAGGTCGTCGCGGAGGTGGATCCCAAGGTGCCGGTCGCGGACATCCAGCCAATGCAGGCGATCGTGGACCGGGCGCTGACGCCGACGCGTTTCGCGCTGGTGCTCATCGGCGTGTTCGCGGCCGTTGCCGCGGTGCTCGCATGTGTCGGTCTCTACGGTGTGCTCTCGACGGCGGTGCGTCAGCGCACCGCGGAGATCGGGGTCCGCATGGCCTTCGGCGCAACGCATCGCAGCATCTTCGGGCTCGTCGTCGGCGACGGAATGAAGCTGAGCGTGATGGGGCTCGGGGTGGGCCTCATCGGCGCCTTCTGGCTCACGCGCGCGATGACGACGATGCTCGTGGGGGTGAAGCCGACGGACCCGCTGACGTACGCCGCAATCCTCGTGCTCTTCCTTGTGATCGCGGTGCTGGCGTGCTGGATCCCCGCGCGTCGCGCCGCGTCCCTCGATCCGACGAGCGCGTTGCGATCGGACTAGGAAGGTGCGCGACGACGAGAAAAGGCCCGGGGCGAGTGCCTCGGGCCTTCTTGGTCTGCTCAACCGTCGTGCGCTACTTGCAGTTTGCCACGGCGTGGGTCACGAGATTCAACGTGCACGTCTTGCCGTCGATCTTCAGGACGACGTTGCCCTGCGAGTCGGCGGGAAAGTCCACTTCGACCGTACGCACGAGATCCTTCGTCTCGGTCTTGGAGTCCTTCGTCACGACCACGTGCACTGTGTCCACGCGCACGATCGAACCGGAAATCGGGAAGGGATTCAAGTTGCGCGGCAGATTCCACGTCACCGCGTTGACGTAGTCGTGCGATGCTTCGCTCATGTTGCGCGAGTTGGCACCCTCCGAGAACAGCGTCGTGTCGTGCGCGACGGAGACATCGGAGTGCGTACGGGACTTCTCGACCGGCGGGCTGGACGTATCGAAGTTGCGCACCAGCGTGTCGTTCGAGATGCGGTGCACGGCGCCGCTCCACGATTTGGTGTCACCACCGGTCGTGCTGCTGCTGCCACTGCGACTTCCGTCCATCGTCACCAGCGTGACGATCTTGCGCACCGCCGACTCCGGACGACATCCGGCGACGACCGCGCCCGCCGCATCATAGCACGTTCTCGAGCGCGTGAACGTCAGCGAGTTGTTGGTGGGACCCCCGGCACTTCCGGGACCCTTGCTCTCGAAACCGTACGGCATCGAGGATCCGGGCAACGCGGCCGCACTTTCGTTGGCCACCATGCTCTCGACGTGCGTCGAGATGGCGTCGCCCGCGCTATTGGCGACGTCCTTGGTGACGGTTGAGTCGGCGGCAAGCGATGCGAGCGCGGACGTCGTGCTCTCGCCGCAGGCCGCGAGCCCAATGGCCGCGACGGCCACGAGCCAACGGGCGGGGGACAGCTGGTTGATTCTCACGGGACCACTCCTGAACGTGTGTGCGTCGAGCGCCACTTGTTGGCGCTCGCTGCATGAACCCACACGCCGCCGCGGAGAATCCCCTATGAAAATGTTGGTGTGATCGGCATCACAACGCCGAGATCGTCAGCAGCTGACGTGAGAACTCAGCCGCACCGTTGCAGCAGCTGCCTCGCCGCGGGTGCGTTCGGGAAGAGGTTGCGAGCCCGGTGCGCATAGACGCGCACGTAGGAGCAGCGGCCGCGCGCCGCGAACAGTTGCGCGACGCGCAAGTTGATTCGGTAACTCCCGGGATCGAGCGGGGCCGCGTGGATCCAGCCGGCGGCGCTCCCGCCGTTGCCGACAGTGACGATCGCCGCGGTCTGCGTCGCGCTCCGCACGATGGATGCGCCGACGATGCACAGCGTCGCGACGACTGTGGTTGCCCACGCTGCGCGCGGGAACGTCACCGCGCGACCGCGTCGTCCAATGCCGCTCGCGACACCGACGACGCTCCAGGCGAGAAACGCCGGCGCGGCGAGATGCAGCGCCACGTCGAACGCGCTGACGACGAGCGTCGCCGTGATGGTCCCCGCCAACACCAATTTGGCGAGGACGGCCTCGCCGCCGTCGAGCTCCGACCAGCGGCGCAGCGCCCGAACGAAAAGCACCGCGAAGACACCCAGCAGCGCGAGGGCCGCGACCATGCCTCGCTCCGAAACGAACGCGACCCAGTCGCTACTTGGCCACGGGTTGGCCGTCATGCCGTCGTCAGCGATGGACTTGTCGCTCGGCGGCGCGAATCGCACGTAGCGAACCGGCCAGTTGCCCGGACCGACTCCGTATACGGGATGCGCCGCCGCCATGCGCATGGAGTTGAAGTACTGCGCCAGACGTCCGCGTCCACTGCCCGTCTTGTAGTCCACCATCCCGCGCGCCGAATCGAGATATGGCGAGTCGCTGTTCCAGTTGAGTCGATTGGGCAGCGCGATCGCGGCGCCCGCCCCGACAGCAGCGACGAGCGCGATACGCGCGAAGCGGCCGCCGATTCTCTGCCCGCTCCAATATTTCCTCGAGGCGAGGAGTGGAACCGCGAGCACCACAGCGGACGCCGCGACCGCGAGCCACGCCGCACGCGATCGAGAGAGGACGAGCACCGCCGCCACCGCGCCACAGCCCAGCGATCCGATGAACGCGCCGGCGGGACGTCGGGCGGTCACGGTGGAATAGATCAACGCCGGCAATCCGATCGCGCAGAAATGCGCGACGAAATTGCGATTGCCGACGTTCCGCCCGGCGCGCGATTGAGGCTGAAGTACTCGGTCTCGAAACCGTACGCCTGCGCCAACGCCACGACCGCGGCGCACACCGTCGCCGCGCCGGCCGCGACGAGAATCGGCCGATACAGCCCCTCGTCGCCCAGCCGTCTCGCGGCCCAGAATATCACGGCGCTCGACACGCTCACGCCCAACGCGCGCTGCGCCAGCCAGTAGTTCGGAGCGAACAGCGCAGACGCGACGCTCCATATGAGGAAGAACGCCAACAATGCGTCGGCGGCGTCTACGATCATCGCGCGCGTGCGAGCGAGCAGCAGAACCACAGCGCCGAGCGCAACGACGTGCAGCACCAGCTCCTTCGGAACGAAGTAGCGATCGAGCTCGAAGACTTTGAAGGGAAGGACAGCGACGACGACCGCGACCAGGCCTATCTGAAGGAGAACCGTCGCGGCCCGCGAGATTGGACGCTGTAGGGGCGCGGCCGTGTCGCCTGGGCTGCCTGGGTTGCCGAAGTTGCTTGGCGCGACTGAAATTTGCTGCGCGTCCATAGCCAAATAATGGCTAGGCGCGGCCCACTCGCTACTAGTCGCCGCCGCCCGCGACCCACGGGTCGCGGCTCATCCATTTCGGGTCGGGCGCGAACAGAAACACGAGTCCGCCGTTCGCGAGCTTGGGGAGCAACCGGCTCGCGCGCGACTGCTCCATCGCGGGACAGCCTTCGCTGCGTCCCGCTTTCGACGGGGTGACGTAAGGCGCCCCATGCGCGACAACGCCGCGGGCGCGCGCCTTGTCGTTGAAGTTGCCGGACACACCCATCAGTCGCAGACCGATGGAGCCGTACTCCTGTCCGCCCGAGTGTCCACGAAACGCGTAGGTCTCCTGTGCGACGTACAGTCCGAGCGACGTCGTGGCGGCTCCCGTCTGGTTCGCGAATCGAGTTGGGACGCCGTAGTGCGCGGTGGACGACCCGCGTCCGTGCGCGACCATGAAGGGACCGTCGATGATCTTGTGGGCGTCCATGTCGAAGACGTAGCCGCGAGGTGCTGTGCTCGGCAAACCGTAATCGACGAAGTAGAGATACGGCTTCTTGGCATCGTCGGGATGGGCCGCCTTGTACGCGAAGTAACTGCGGAGGCGTCCTCGAGCGCGCGCGGATGGCTCAGCGGACGCACGACGTCCGTGAAAGCGGCAAGCGCGGCCGTGATGTTCGCCGACAGCGGGCTCGTCTCACGCGCGGTGACGCCCGAGTCTGCTGTGACCTTCGCCCTTACAAAAGACGTTGCCGCGCGGAGCACAGGACCGGTCTCATCGCTGTTTGGCAAAAGATGCGCGCCGGCCACAACCACTGCGGCCGTACCGATGAGGACGTTTCCGAGAACGTTGCGATAACCCATGTTGGCGGGAATTCCCTTCTTGGAAGACACTTGAATCTTACCATCGATATGCCGGTGGATCGACCGGTGTTCCAAGGATTTGCGGGTGTTTTTTGTCCGACCGATCAGCGAGCACAAGCCAGACGTGCACACGGGCTCTAGCGTAACGCGCGTCTCTAGCGCCGACCAAACGCGCGCCACATTCTCCTGACTAGCAGCCGCTCAGTAACACGTGCATCGATAGGTCAGCTCGGAGCGCACAATGACCACTCGCTATCACCTACTCGCGAAAGTAACCGTGCTCGCGATCGCGCTCGCGTCGCCGACTATCGAAGCGTTCGCCCAAGGCCGCGAGCCGTTGAAACGACCCGCCTCTGTTCCGACCGATCTCGCGACAGCGTTGGCGTCCGCCGCGCTATTCAGCGAAGGCGATCCGCAGATCCTCGTCGGCGCTCTGCCGGAATGGGTTGCCTCCCGCGTGTACATCCCGGCGGGATCGCGAGTGCTCGGATCAGCATTCATCGGAAGCACGGTGCTGGGAGTCGTGACCGTGCCGTCATCGTCCGACACGCTGATGAAACAGTTCGAGCGAGGGCTCCAACAACTCGGCTGGACGCAGCTGCCGGCCATGGCGCCGAGAGGCGGCGGCTTTCGGCCGGCGCCGTCGGCAGCCGCGCTGCGCGCCCTGCGCATTACGCTTTGTCGCGATCGTCAAGTCATTACCAGTTGGACCTCACGACAGGAGGCCGCGTCGACCACTGTGATGATCCGAGTGGCAGACGCAGGCGACTTTGGTGTGTGCAAACCGCGCCAGTTTTCAGGCGACATGGCGCGACCGGCTATGCCTACGCTGTTCGATCCGCAGGGTACGATGGACAGGTCATTCGGCTGCTCGCGGTCGTTTGGCGGATCGACGGGCACCGGAACGAGTCTCAAAACCACGATGAGCGCCGAGGCGTTGCTCGAGCACTACGGACGGCAGCTTCAGGATTCAGGGTGGGTGCCTGCGAGTAAAACGCCCTCGATCGTTGGCAGCACGTGGACGCGCCCGGATTCAACCGGCGCCACCATGCAAGTTTCGCTCAGGGTAGCATTGTCGCCTGAGGATTCGACGTGCCGCACGGTCAGCCTCGAAGTTCAGACACTGCGGAAGCCATGACAATAAGACGACTTGTCGTCGGAGCGGCGCTCGCGCTGGCGTGTCGCTCGGCGTCTCACACCAATACCGCGCCCGCGGCGCCCGCGACAATGGTGCGCGTGGTCCGTGGCGAGATTTTCTTCCCGGCGGCCGGCGACTCGGCGATCCGCGCGTTCGTTCCGGACGTTCAGCCGGTCGATTCCGGCGGTGAGTGCAGGGTCATGCGCACCAGCGGCTCCGGGGCCACGATCATAACGGCGTACTTTCCGTCGTTCGACTCAACACGCACGACAGTCTCGGTGATGTTCGACTCCGTTGGGCATCTCGTGCGGTATTCGGAGAACCGCGGGTGGGCAGTTCGTTTGAGAAGGCCGCCATCCATGTCGGAAGCACAGCGCGATAGCGTCTTTCGAGCATCACGTGCCGCTGTGCGGACCACGACCATCAGCTTCGATTACGCCATCGACCAGGCCGTCGCGTCGAACGACGGCGGCGGCTTGCCGAACCGCGCCGTGATCGGATCGGTCAGGTCGATGGAGAATCTCGAGAAGCTCGGACCGCCAACCAAGCGACTAGCGCGCGTGCGTCGCTTGTGTGGCGTGTGAGCGCGTCTCGGACAACGCGAACCAGCGCGCATCCGCGAGGACGACCGATTCCTCGATCTGGCGCTCCGGCACGTTCCAATAACGGATGAGGAGCGGGGCTTTCATGTCGTCCGGCGTGAGCCGGAATCCGTGCGCCTCGTAGAATCGGATCGCCCACGTCGCGGCTTTCCAGGTGCCGATCAGGATGGGGCGATCCGTCTGCTTGCGCGCGTGGGCCAGCAACGCGGCTCCGATCCCGCGGCGTTGCTTTGTGGTTCGCGTGTACGCATGACGAATGAGCGCGACGTCGCGGACGAGCTGCAGACCCATCACTCCCGACAACACGTCGTCGTCGTAGAAGCCGGAGAACGTGACGCCGTCGGCGCATTCGCGAGCCAGCGCGTCGGCGGACATGTACGGCTCATGCCACACGTCGGCGGGAATTACGCCGCGATAGGCGACGGCCGCGTCATTGATGATTGCGCCGATCTCGGAGACCTCGTCCGGCCTGCATTCGCGAATCACGCCGGCGAATATGATCGTCGCCGAATCGCGTCGCCAATCGGCCTGGGGGCCCGGGGGGTCAGGGGGTCAGGGGTCTGGGCGCGACGCCAAGCCATGGAGCGTGGCGCTCTCCTTCTTGACCGACGGCGGGTTTCGTCGCATGATCCCTATCGACACTTCGACAATCCTCCAGCTCCACGTCATGCATTTCGCCGTCGATAATCTCGTTCGCGCGCTCATTAATCACCTTGCGGGTCCCCCCGGGGCCGTCGCGCGATCGTCGTAGATCCTTGAGTCACGATCGAAGCAACCGCGGCCCCTCTGAGTAGGGGCCGCTTTTCTTTATAGATCTGTTTCATTACCCCCGGTCGCTGGCATTCTCATGCGCAAGATCAACACACGCAGCTTTCGAGTCGCGACGCGATCCACCTTTCGCGAGATCAATCGGAAGATCGTGCTCAACTTGATCCGCGAGCATCAGCCAATCTCGCGTGCCGAGCTCGCGCGCCGCATGAAGGTCCGTCGCGCCTCGCTCACCCTGATCGTGCGTGAGCTGCTGAACAGCAACGAGGTGATCGAGACCGGCACCGCGGTGGCCGCGCGTGGGCGACGGCCGACGCTCCTTCGCATTCAGACGAGCGGTCGGTTGGCGATCGCCGTCGACGTGCGCGCCACACGTACCACACTAGTGCTCGCGGACTTCGGCGGAACGGTCCTCGAGCGAGACGTCTTCGCGACGCCGCCGCGGCCGGACGACCTGGCGCGCGAGCTCGGTGTCCGTGTCGACAAGCTGCTCGCGGCGGATGCGTCGATCGCCACCGGGGCCGCATGCCATGGCATCGGCGTCGTCGTCCCGGGAATGGTGGATCGCCGCGGACGGGTGCTCTACGCGCCGCGTCTCGCTTGGCGCGACGTCGATCTCCGCGAGGCACTGTCCAAGCACGTCGGCGTTCCGGTCTTCGTCGAGAACGCGGCGATCGCGTGCGCGCTCGCCCGGCTCTGGTCGTACACGGGCGACTCCCGCGCCGTGAACAACTTTGCGTACGTCAGCGTGTCCGACGGCGTCGGCGTCGGCATTGTCGTCAGCGGCGAGGTGATCCGCGGCGAGGCGCACACCGCCGGCGAGTTCGGGCATGTGTCGCTCGATCCGCACGGCCCTCTGTGCGCCTGCGGAAAGCGCGGATGTTGGGAGGCGTTCGCCTGCAACTCGGCCACCAGCATGCGGTACGTCTCCGAGGTCTCGGGCTCCGGCGGGCCGCCTCGAACCAACGGACGGCGTGGTCCGCTCCCTTCTATAGAAGAGATCGTGCGCCGAGCCAAGCGCGGCGAGCGGGCAGCGGAGGTGACCCTCGCGGCGACCGGCCGGGAGATCGGTCGGGGACTGGCGGGCGTGGTGAGCGCGATCAACCCGAAACGCATCTATCTCGGTGGCGAGGTGACTGCGGCGTGGGATCTCCTCGAGCGACCGCTGCGCGAAGCACTGGTGGAGGGAACGCTCACGGCCGCTGCTCGTGAGACGCCGGTGATCCCCGATCGCGCGTCCAGCGAGTACCGGCTGCTCGGCGCTATCGCGCTGGTCGCGGCGCCGAACTACGCCGCGCCGCGCGTCGGATAATCAGCCCTCGGCTCAGACACGACGAACGCACTTTCGCCGAGAGGGCTGCCGACCCCCGCTGCTTCGCATCCGAGGCGCTGACTTACCCGCTCAGGAACCACTGCGAAGCACTCTAGGATATTGTCCGCCGCAGCGACAAAAGATCGTGAGATTCCGCTTTGATGGACGGCGTTGCGCTCGCACGTTCATGACGTATGCCTAGAAGAGTGTCACGACGCGTCGCGGGATCGCCGGGATTGCCCGCCGCGCAGGGGCTATACGATCCGGCCCATGAGCACGACGGGTGCGGCATGGGTTTCGTGGCGCATCTGCGGGGCGCGCGGTCGCAGGACGTCATTCGCAACGCCCTGCTGCTTCTCGAGAACCTGGAGCATCGCAGCGCGGTAGGCAGCGACGCCGCGACCAGCGACGGCTCCGGCGTACTCCTCCAGGTCCCGCACGCCTTCCTGCGCGCCGCGTGCGCGGCCGTGAAGCCCAAGATCGCGCTCCCTGAAGCCGGGCAATACGGCGTCGGCATGATCTTTCTCCCGCGCGAGCTCGAGCACCGCCGCGCGATCGAGCACGAGATCGAAGACGTCGCGCGATCGCACGGATGCCGGCTCCTCGGCTGGCGCAACGTGCCTGTCCACGAGCGGTACATCGGCGAGGCAGCGCGGCGCGCGCGTCCCCGCATCCGCCAGTTCTTTCTGTCGCCGCACGGCGTCGATCTCGATCCGCACGAAGGCTCCGCGTTCGAGCGCACGTTGTATGTGATTCGGCGCAAGATCGAACAAGCCGCGCGACGCCTCACCGAGTCGGCGGGAGAGCGCGCGTACGTCGCAAGCCTCTCGTCTCGGACCATCGTGTACAAGGGGCTCGTGCGCCCGTCGCTCCTGGGAAGCTTCTATCCGGACCTCGTCGATCCCGACGTCGCAACGGGGTTAGCCCTCGTGCACTCGCGTTTCTCGACGAACACGTTCCCCTCGTGGTCGCGCGCGCATCCGTACCGCTTTCTCTGCCACAATGGCGAGATCAACACGCTGAGTGGCAACCTGCGCTGGATGGGAGTGGCCGAGGAGCGGATGGCGTCCCCTCGCCTGCCCGACATCCAGGAGTTGTTTCCCCTCATCGAGGCCGGGCAAAGCGACTCGGCGTCGCTCGACAACGCCGTGGAGCTTCTCGTGCATGCGGGCCGGTCGCTGCCACACGCGATGATGATGTTGATTCCGGAGTCCTGGGAAGGCGACGCCACCATGCCCCAGGACCGGCGCGCGTTCTTCGAGTTTCACTCGTCGCTGATGGAGCCGTGGGACGGGCCCGCCGCCGTCGCGTTCACCGACGGCAGACAAATCGGCGCGATGCTCGATCGCAACGGCCTGCGCCCGGGCCGGTACGTCGTCACGGACGACGACTTCGTCATCCTCGCGTCGGAGGCCGGCGCGCTGCCCATTGCGATCGAGAACGTGCGAGCCAAGGGCCGCCTGCGCCCAGGCAACATGCTGCTCGTGAACACGACGCAAGGACGCATCGTCGACGGCGAGGAGTTGAAGAACGAGCTCGCGGGACTGCATCCCTATCGCCGCTGGATCACGGAACAGCGCATCACGTTGAACGCGGGAAGCGGGAAGCGGGAAGCGGGAAGCGAAGCAGCGATTCCCGAGATGCCCGGGCACACGCGACCGCTTACGCAGCGCCAAATCGCCTTCGGATATACGAGCGAGGACCTGCACACTCTCCTCGCTCCGATGGCGGCGACGGGGGAAGAGCCGATCGGATCGATGGGCAACGATACGCCGCTCGCCGCGCTCTCCGAACGGCCGCAGATGCTTTTCGGATACTTCCGGCAGCTCTTCGCGCAGGTCACCAATCCCGCGATCGATCCCATCCGCGAGCAGCTGGTGATGTCGCTCGGAATGAATCTCGGTCCGAGGCACAATCTTCTCGATGCGACACCGGAGCACGCTCGACACATTCGTCTCGAGCAGCCGGTGCTCACATCCGAGACCTTCGCAGCTCTCACCGGGCCGCGGCTCCGGGCCGCGATCGTCGACACGCTGTTCCGCGCCAAAGGCGGCGCCGCCGCGTTGGAAGGCGCCGTCGAATCGTTGTGCGCCGTCGCGTCGGCGTCGGTGAGGGCAGGCGCCGAGCTGATCATCCTCAGCGACGACGGCGTCGACGCGAAATGGGCGCCGATCCCCGCGCTGCTCGCCGTTTCCGCAGTGCACCACCATCTCATCCGGGAACGGCTGCGCTCATCGGTGAGCATCGTCGTCAAGACAGGCGAGGCACGGGACGTCTCCCAGATCGCGCTCCTCATCAGCTACGGCGCGAGCGCGGTGTATCCGTGGCTCGCGTTCGAGACCCTCACAGATCTCGTGCGCCGTGAAAGCGTTCCGCATTCAGACTCGACGCACGCACACGCCGCCTACATCAAGGCGATGAACAAGGGTCTGCTCAAGATCATGTCGAAGATGGGAATCTCCACGCTCCAGAGCTATTGCGGCGCGCAGACCTTCGAGGCGGTGGGACTCTCGCGCGAGCTGGTGCAGCGGCACTTCGCTGGGACGTCCTCGCGTCTTGGTGGCGTTGGCCTCGACGTCATCGCGGACGAGACCTCGCGGCGTCACGCGCGCGCCTACGGGCTGACCACCTCGAGTCTGCGTCTCGACGACGGCGGGAACTATCACTATCGCGTTCAGGGAGAGTCGCACCAGTGGAATCCGCGGACCATCTCGACGCTCCAGATGGCGACGCGCTCGGCGCGCTACGACACGTTCAAGGAATTCAGTCGCGCCGCCGACGACGAGAGCCGCCGAGGGTCCACGATTCGCGGGCTGCTCGAGTTTGTCGAGCGCGAGCCGGTGCAGCTGAGTGAAGTCGAGCCGGCATCGCGGATCGTGCGCCGCTTCGTCACCGGCGCCATGTCCTTCGGCTCGCTCAGCAAAGAGGCGCACGAAACGATCGCGATCGCGATGAACCGGCTTGGTGGCCGCAGCAACACCGGCGAAGGGGGTGAAGACCCCGCGCGTTTCGGCACGGAACGCAACAGCGCGATCAAGCAGGTGGCGTCCGCGCGTTTTGGCGTGACGACGGAATATCTGGTCAACGCGACAGAGCTCCAAATCAAGATCGCGCAGGGCGCCAAGCCCGGCGAAGGCGGCCAGCTTCCTGGCCCCAAGGTAGACGCGACGATCGCGCGCATCAGATACTCGACGCCGGGCGTCACCCTGATCTCGCCACCACCGCATCACGACATCTATTCCATCGAGGATCTCGCGCAGCTCATCTATGACCTCAAGAACGTCAATCCAAGCGCGACGATCTCCGTAAAGCTCGTGGCCGAGGCGGGAGTGGGCACCGTCGCGGTGGGAGTGGCGAAAGCGCACGCGGACCTCATCACGATCTCCGGCGATTCCGGCGGCACGGGCGCATCGCCGCTGTCGTCCATCAAGCACGCCGGCGTTCCGTGGGAATTGGGGCTCGCGGAAGCACAACAGGCGCTCTTGCTCAACGGTCTGCGAGGGCGGGTGCGTCTCCAGACGGACGGCCAATTCAAGACGGGCCGCGATGTGACGATCGCTGCGCTGCTGGGCGCCGAGGAGTTCGGCTTCTCGACGGCGCCGCTCATCGTCGAAGGGTGCGTGATGATGCGAAAGTGCCACCTGAATACGTGTCCGGTGGGGATCGCGACGCAGGACCCCGCCTTGCGCGAGAAGTTCGCGGGCCGGCCAGAGCATGTCGTGAACTACTTCTTTTTCGTCGCGGAAGAAGTGCGCGAGCTGATGGCGCAACTCGGGTTTAGCGAGATGGACGAGATGATCGGGCGCGCCGACCTGCTTCGGCAGAGCGCGAGACCACTCCATTCAAAGGCGCGCACCCTCGACCTCTCGCCGCTGCTGCACGTTCCCAAGTCGGCGTTCGCGACGAGTGTCGACCATCGTGCGCGGCGCATGGTGCGCGCGCAGGATCACGGCTTGTCCGACGCGCTGGACCACACGCTGGTGAAACTCGCGCGACTGGCGCTGGAGAAAGGCGAGAGCGTTCGAGCGGACTTGCCGATTCGGAACGTGAATCGCGCGGTGGGGGCGATGCTCTCCGGCGACATCGCGCGGCGCTTCGGACAGGAAGGGCTGCCTGACGACACAATTTTGTTCCGCTTCAGCGGCTCGGCCGGACAGAGCTTTGGCGCGTTCGCCGCGCGCGGCGTGACGCTCGAGCTGAACGGCGACGCGAACGACTACGTGGGCAAGGGACTGTCGGGAGGCCGCCTCATCGTGCGGCCGCCCAAGGGCGCGAAGTTTCTGCCGGACGAGACGGTGATCATCGGCAACACGGCGCTGTACGGCGCCACCGGTGGCGAGGCGCTCTTCGGTGGCGTGGCGGGCGAGCGCTTCGCGGTGCGCAACAGCGGCGCGACCGCCGTGGTCGAAGGAGTCGGCGACCACGGGTGCGAGTACATGACAGGCGGTGTCGTCGTCGTGCTCGGCCGCACAGGGCGCAATTTCGCCGCGGGGATGAGCGGCGGACTCGCTTTCGTGCTCGACGCGTCGGGCGACTTCGCGACGCGATGCAACGGCGCGCTCGTCGAGGTCGCGCCTGTGATGGACCAGGGCGACGTCGACCTGCTCAAGCGCCTCATCGAGCGCCACGCACGGTTCACGGGCAGCGCGCGCGCGCGGCACGTGCTGTCGCACTGGAACGACGCCGTGCGCCAGTTCGTGCGCGTCGTCCCGACGGAGTATCTCCGCGCGATCCGCACCACGCTCGAGACCGCGGCGCGCCAGGAGAGCGAGCGTCATGGCTAGCGCGCCCGTCGTCATCCCGAGCGCAGCGAGGGATCTGCAGTGCCGCCGTTCCTAACGCTCCGTCGCGCGACGCCGAAGCGCGAGCCCGCCGGCGAGCGCGTCCGTCATTGGCGCGAATTCTACGAGCCGATGTCCGACCCGGCACTGCGCGAGCAGGGCGCGCGCTGCATGGACTGCGGCGTTCCGTTCTGTCAGGGCGACACGGGATGCCCGGTGCGAAACGTCATCCCCGAGTGGAACGCGCTGGTGCAGCGCGGCCGCTGGCGGGATGCGCTCGAGGCGCTGCACGCCACGAACAACTTTCCCGAGCTCACGGGGCGGCTGTGTCCCGCGCCATGCGAGTCGGCGTGCGTGCTCGGCCTCATCGAACAGCCGGTGGCGATTCGGACCATCGAGCAGGCCATTGCCGACCGCGGCTTCCACGAAGGGTGGATCGCCCCGCAGCCGCCACGATTTGAATCGGGACGCCGCGTCGCGGTCATCGGATCGGGCCCGGCCGGCCTCGCGGCCGCGCAGCAGTTGCGCCGCCTGGGACATGGCGTGGTCGTGTTCGAGAGATCCGACCGCATCGGTGGCCTGCTCCGCTACGGCATTCCGGCGTTCAAGCTCGAGAAGTCGGTGCTCGACCGGCGCATCGCGCAGCTCACCGCGGAAGGCGTGCGGTTTCGGACGAACGCGGAGGCGGGCCTGTCGCCGACCATCGACGAGCTCCGCGGTGAGTACGACGCAATTTGTTTGGCGATGGGCGCAGAGTCGCCGCGCGATCTCTTGGTGCCGGGCCGCGTGCTCTCGGGTATCGAGCTGGCGATGACGTTTCTCGCTCAGCAAAACCGTCGCGACGCCGGCGACGCGATCGATCCCGCCGGCGCCATCGACGCCCGCGACAAACACGTAGTCATCATCGGCGGCGGCGACACCGGCTCCGACTGTGGGGGCACATGCCTGCGACAGGGCGCGCGCAGCGTCCGCCAATTCGAGCTGCTGCCGCAGCCCCCGAAGGATCGCGCGGACACGACGCCGTGGCCCATGTGGCCGATGCAACTGCGCAGCTCTCACGCGCACGACGAGGGATGCGAGCGTGAGTGGAGCGTGTCCACGACGGCATTTTCCGGGATCGGAGGACGCGTGCGACACTTGCACGCCGTGCGCGTCGCCCCCGAGACGCGCGATGGACGAACGAGCTTCGCTCCCGTCGCCGGCTCCGAGTTCCAGATCCTCGCGGATCTCGTGTTGCTCGCCATGGGCTTCACCGGCCCGCGGCGCGAGGGGTTGCTCGGCCAACTCGGCGTCGAGCTGACCGAGACGGGAACGGTGCGGACGGACGAGGCGCATCGCACGAGCGTTCCCGGCGTGTTCGCGGCCGGCGACACACGTCGCGGTGCGTCGCTCATCGTGTGGGCCATTCGCGAGGGTCGCGACGCAGCCGCCGGCATCGACGCGTACCTGCGGAGCGAGCGTCCCAGCCGTCGCGCCGCTGGACAGGCTGAGTGCGGCGCGCCAAGATAGGTAACTCCCCATCAGCAGAGTGTCTCATGCGCGCCCGCCTTTCATTGTTCGCCGTCGTGATTCTTCCGACCTTCGTCGCCAGCCAACAGCCGAGTCAGGCCTCTTCGTCCGCCGTGTCCGCGTCGCCGGTCGCGGACGCCTTTCGCATGGAGCTGCAACGTCAGTCGAAGAACCTGATTGCCGCAGCCGAGATCATGCCAGCCGACAAGTACGGCTACAAGCCAACGCCGGCGCAAATGAGCTTCGGCGACGTCGTCGCCCATCTCTCGGGTGGCAACGATGCGCTGTGCGGCGTGATCGCCGGCGCCGCCAAGCCCACGCGCACCAAACTCATTGGCACTGACCCGAAGGACTCTCTCGTGGCGCGTCTCAAGGAGACGTTCCAGTTCTGCACGGACGTGACCTCCAAACTCGACGACTCGAACCTCGGCGAGAAGCTCAGCGTGTTCGGGATGTCACCGACCCGCGCCATGACGATCGTTATCACCGCGGACGATTGGGGCGATCACTACAGCCAGTCGGCCATTTATCTGCGCCTCAACGGTCTGCTGCCGCCGACCGCGAAGCCGTCGCCAACGCCGGCGACGAAGTAAGCCAATCCGATCAGCGCCGCCGCGGCGCGGCGCTGATCACACCGGATCCATCGGGACACAGTGCTCGCTGAGGAGCTTGCCGGCGATCTCGCGCGGTCGCGCCCTGAAGATGCTGTGTTCCTCCACCTCCACGTTGCGAAAGCGATCGAACCGGAACGTGCGCGGCTCGCCACGCAGGTGATCGAAGCCGAGCAGGTACCACGCCGGCCAGTTGATCAGCATCGCATGCGGCTCGACGCGCCTGGTGGACGATTCGCCCGTCTCTTTCACGTAGTCGGCGCTGACGATGAGTTCCCGGACGAACGCCACCTGAAGGCGACGCATCACTCCTCCGTCAGGCACGACGTATGACCCGCGCACCGTCGCCGACGCGGGACGCCCCACGAAGATCCGCTCGCGCAGCGGCGCGATGCGCTTGCGCTCGGCGGTCGGAAACGCGTCCACGATCTTCTTGCGCGCGCGCGACACGTCCGCCGAAAACATCGGAAAAGACAACTTCTCGCTAATCGCGAGGCTCAGCAGCGTGCACAACGCCTCCTCGCTCGAGAGGAGCACTTTGCCGAGTCCCCAGCTGGTGTGCAGCCGCACGCCGCCGCCGCGGCCGCGATCCGCTTCGATGGGATAGCCCCGCTCCCGCAGATGATCCATGTCGCGGAACACGCTGCGGACGCTCACGCCCAGCTCGTGCGCCAGTACGGCGACCGTGATTCCGGGGCGGTCGCGCAGCACGCGCGTTAGAAGATCCAATCGATCGATTCGTTGCATGTCTCGCGACGTAAGCCACTATGTCCATGGTGCAACGCTGATACGCGTCAACCATGACCGTGTTGCCCGAACGTTACGATCAAATATGCCAGAAAATGGCACTGTTTCTCTTATTGTGCGACTCCCAAACAAGGAGACGCCATGCAAACCGCCGCAAACGTCCGGAACTACAACGTCGTGATCGACGCGCCCCCGGAGACCGTGTTCGACGTCGTCAGCGATCTGCGCAACATGCCGCGCTGGGCGATTCACTTCTGCAAGGGCATCCGTCTTACCGCAGACGGCGCGATCGTGACGACGCCTCAGGGCGAGGTGTACTTCGGCATCACGGGCGACCGCGACCTGGGAATCCTCGATTGGTGGAGCGGGCAGTCGATGCAAACGGCGGAGCGCTGGCCCACGCGCGTCGTCGGTCTCGCGGACGGCCGATCGCTGTACAATGTGACGGCGCTTCTCGGAGCGAGCGTCCCCCCCGGCATCGATCAGTGGTTCACCGACGAGCTCGAGGCACTCAAGCGTCTGGTAGAAGAGCAGCTCGTCACAACGTGACACCGGGCGACGTTGCCCGCATTATTTCCGACATCAGGAGGAGACGATGCCATTCACGCCAGCCGCGCTGCGATTCTTTCGCCAGCTCGCGACGCACAACGACAAGCCGTGGTTCGAGGCGCATCGCGCCGAGTACGAGAGCGAGGTGCGCGAGCCGATGCGCGCGCTGATCGATGACATGAACGACCGCTTCGCGCGATTCGCTCCCGAGATCGGCGGCGACCCCAAGCGATCGATGTTTCGCATCAACCGCGACATCCGGTTCTCGAAGGACAAGTCTCCGTACAAGACCAACGCTGGATGCTGGTTCCACCATCGCGCTGCGACGCGCAAGGTGGGGAGCGAGGCCAACGAGGGGAGCGCCGGATTCTATTTTCATCTGCAGCCAGGCGAGTCGTTCGTCGGCGCCGGCGTCTGGATGCCGCCGCGTCCGCAGCTCAACAGGCTTCGCGACGCGATCGCGGACGATCCTGCTCCGTTCATCCGGATGGCTCGCGGCCTGCCGGCGCGGTTCGGCGGTTTGCACGACGAGGCCGCGCTCAAACGCATGCCCCGCGGATACGCCGAGGACCATCCGGCAGCGAAGTGGCTGCGTTACCAGTCGTTCACCACGGGCCGGTCGCTCACTGATTCACAGGTCACGGACCCCAAACTGTCCGCGCTCCTCGCGCGCGAGTACGAGGCGATGCTACCGCTGGTGCGCTGGCTCAACGGCGCGCTCGGTTATAAGGCGGGCGCGGCGGGCGCGTCGCGTCGGGCGTCGTCGACGAAGGCGGGAGCGTCACAGGCTCTGCTCGCGAGAGCATAGCCGATCGATGCAGCGCTGCGCGTGGCCGAGCACCCCACTCGACATCGAGTACCACGATCGCGAGTGGGGCGTGCCGGTCCACGACGATCGCGTGCTGTTCGAGTTTCTGACGCTCGAAGGCGCGCAGGCGGGGCTGAACTGGTCCACGATTCTCAAGAAGCGCGCGAATTACAAGCGCGCATTCGCGGACTTCGACCCCGCGCGCGTCGCGCGCTTCACCGCCGCGCGCGAGCAGCGTCTATTGAAGAACCCCGGCATCGTGCGCAACCGGCTCAAGGTGCGCAGCACGATCGAGAACGCGCGCGCGTTTCTCCGCGCGCAGAAGGAGTTTGGATCCTTCGATCGTTACGTGTGGCAGTTCGTGGGCGGCGCACCGAAGATCAATCACTGGAAATCTCTGCGCGAGATTGCGCCTTCGACGCGGGAGTCGGATGCGCTGAGCAAGGACCTCAACAAGCGCGGATTCCGTTTCGTGGGCTCGACCATCTGCTACGCGTTCATGCAGGCGGTGGGAATGGTGAACGATCACACCGTGGACTGTTTCCGGTATCGCGAGCTGTCATAGGCCGTTCGTCCGCATAGCTTGCGGGGCCCATGACGGAGCGCACCGAGGTGACACCCGCCCGAGCCAGCACACGCGAGTGGATTGGACTCGCGGTGATCGCGCTTCCCTGCCTGCTCTACTCGATGGACCTCACCGTCCTGCACCTCGCGGTGCCGCGGCTGTCGGAAGATCTCAAGCCGAGTAGCACGCAGCTGTTGTGGATCATCGACATCTACGGCTTTTTCGTTGCCGGCTCGCTGATCACGCTCGGCACGCTCGGCGACCGGATCGGGCGCCGCCGCCTGTTGCTGATCGGCGCCGCGTTCTTCGGCGTCGCGTCGGTGTTGGCCGCGTTCTCACGGAGCGCCCCGACGCTCATCGCGAGCCGCGCGCTGCTCGGCGTCGCGGGCGCGACCGTGGCGCCGTCCACACTCTCGCTGATTCGCAACATGTTCCTCGACGCGCACCAGCGCACCGTCGCGGTCAGCGTGTGGATCATGAGCTTCTCGCTCGGGAGCGCGGTCGGGCCGCTCATCGGTGGAATTCTGCTCGAGTATTTCTGGTGGGGCTCGGTGTTTCTCATCGCCGTGCCGGTGATGGCGCTCCTGCTCCTCGTGGGCCCAAGGCTTCTGCCCGAGTATCGCGACCCGAACGCGGGCCGGCCCGACGTAACGAGCGCCGTACTCTCGTTGGTCGCGGTCCTGTCGATGATCTACGGCCTCAAGCAGATCGCGCAGGATGGCGTGTCTCTCGCAGCCGTCGCATTCATCATTGGGGGTGTCGCGATTGGCGTCGTCTTCGTGCGACGACAACGCATACTGGCCGATCCGCTGATCGACCTTCGCCTCTTTCGCGTTCCCGGGTTCAGCGCTTCCCTGGCGCTGTACGGCCTCACCATCATGGTTTTGTTCGGTGGTTTTTTCTTCCTGCCGCAGTATCTGCAGCTCGTGCTCGGCCTGTCACCCTTCAAGAGCGGGCTGTGGACGCTGCCATGGGGCGTGGCGTTCATCGTCGGCTCATTGGCCACTCCGCCGATCGCGCGTCGCACGCGTCCGGCGGTCCTGATGTCCATAGGTCTCGCGGTGGCGGCGGCCGGCTATTGGATGCTCACGCGAGTTGGAACGCACTCGGGGTTCGCGCTCTTTGCCGTCGCCACGGTCGTTTTCTCGCTCGGCGTGTCTCCCGTGTTCACGCTGACGAACGATCTCATCATCGGATCTGCGCCTCCGGAACGGGCGGGGGCGGCATCCGGGATCTCGGAAACGTGCGCCGAGTTTGGCGGCGCATTGAGCATCGCGGTGTTCGGCAGTATCGGCGTCGCCATCTATCGCGGTGTTCTGGGCGGCGCGATGCCGGCCGGCCTTCCGCCCGAGGTGACGAAGGAAGCAATGGCGACGCTCGGCGGCGCCGTCGTGACTGCGCGTCAACTACCGGTGGGCGTCGGCACCGCCTTGGTCGACGCGGCGCGCGAAGCATTTCTGCGCGGCCTGCGACTCTGCGCGGCGATCAGCGCGGCCGGCTCAATTGCGCTCGCGATCTTCGCCGCCAGAGCATTCCGTCATGTGCGACCGGCCTCCGAGCGTGGCGCCTAGTCAGACCCTCACCCGCTCCGGGGCGGTGGATCGGGCCGTATCTACGATGCGACACCTCGGCACGAGAAAGGGGTTGACAGTGCCCGATGCCTTTGAGATTCGACGCACTATCTTGGCATCGGCAAGGAACAGTCCCCGCGACAATTCGGAACTACCAAAGGAGTTTCTTATGCCGATTCAACTGCAGCAGTCCGCGCACGATACAAGTCCCGAGTCGCATCGGTTCCAGCTGCAGCGGGGGCGCGCGACGGTGTTTGGTAGAGGCCTCGCGGGGCTATGCTCACTCATCCTCGGAGCGACGACACCGCTCGCGGCACAAGTGCGACCGGGCACCGACCCCGCGATCACGTCGCGACGGGCCTCGCACATCGCCGACTCGTTGCTCGCGCTCATGACCCTCGAGGAGAAGCTCGGGCAGCTCACGCAAGCGCCCACAGGAGCCACGCTCGATGCTGGCGCCGAGCAGCAGGTGCGCGACGGCAAACTCGGCTCCTTTCTCGGTATTTGGGGAGCCGATGCCACTCGTCGCGCCCAGCGTGTCGCCGTCGAGCAGTCGCGCCTTCACATCCCGCTGATCTTCGGCTTCGACGTCATTCACGGCATGCGCACCGTTTATCCCGTCCCGCTCGCGATGGCGGCGACGTTCGACTCGGCTGCATACGTGCGCGCCGCTCGCATGGCCGCCGTCGAAGCCAGCGCGATGGGACTGCATTGGACGTTCGCACCGATGGTGGACATCGCGCGCGATGCGCGCTGGGGACGCATCGTCGAAGGCGCGGGCGAAGATCCTTACCTCGGCTCCGTAATGGCGGCCGCGCAAGTGCGGGGCTTTCAGGGCGACAATCTGTCCTCGCCGACGTCGATACTCGCGACGGCGAAGCACTTCGCCGCGTACGGCGGCGCCGAGGCGGGACGCGAGTACAATATCGTCAGCGTCTCGGAGCGCGATCTCTGGAACGTGTATCTGCCTCCATTCCAGACAGCAGTGCGCGCCGGCGTCGGGTCATTCATGGCGTCGTTCAACGAGATCAATGGCACGCCGTCGCATGCCAACGATTGGCTGCTCACCGACGTGCTGCGTCGCCGCTGGAACTTTGCCGGCATGGTGGTCAGCGACTGGACGGGCGTGTGGGAGCTGCTGAACCACCGTGTCGCCGCCGACAGCGTTACCGCCGCGCAACGCGCGATCCGCGCCGGCGTGGACATGGAGATGTCGAGCACGTTGTATCGCAACTGGCTCGGCGCCGAAGTGCGCTCGGGCCGCGTGCCGCGCTCCGTCGTCGACACCGCCGTGCATCGCGTCCTGCGCGTCAAAGCGGCGCTCGGCTTGTTCGACGATCCGTACCGCGGCGCGAGCGCCGAGCGCGAGCAGCGCGACGTCCTCAACGCCGAGCATCGTGCGACGGCGCGTGAGATCGCGCGCGAGGCGATCGTGCTGCTCACGAACAAGAGCGTCGCGGGCGCTCCGGCGCTT
>DATBRO010000233.1:0-3169 GCA_036560265.1 Gemmatimonadaceae bacterium
GACGTACTCGCGCTCGAGGTGTCGACGTTCTAGATGGCTAAGCGATCGAAGGAGTCGCCGAGCGCGAAGCGCCAAGCACCGAAAGAAGTCACGTACGGTTCATACCTCGCGCTCGACGAGCTGCTCGCCTTACAGCGGCCGCGCTCGAAGCCGGAGCATCCGGACGAGCTGCTCTTCATCGTCGTGCACCAATCGACGGAGCTGTGGTTCAAGGCGCTGCTGCGCGACCTCGACGCGCTCGCCAACGCGTTCCAGAAGCGCGACGGCGGACTCGCGTTGTGGCAGGTGCAGCGCATCAATGGCATGATGCGCATCGTGTCGGCGCAGCTCTCGTCGCTCGCGCTGCTGCCGCCGCAGCACTTCGCGGAGTTCCGCGCCAATCTCGGAACCTCGAGCGGGTCACAGAGCGCGCAGTTTCGCGCGATCGAGGCGGCGTCGGGGCTGCGCGAGACATGGTTCGTCGACATGCTGCACGAGCAGGGGAACATCCCGTCCATCGTTCAGCGCTGGCTCGACCGGCCCACGATGCAGGACTTCTTCCTCGAGTTCCTGAAGAAGGAGGGCGTCTCGCTGGAGCAATTGTATCTGGGGCCGGGGCCGTCGCTTCCCTTCTTCATTGCCGAAGAGCTGCTCGAGTACGAGATGGAATTCGGCCATTGGCGATTCAAGCACGCGCAGCTCGTCGAGCGGATGTTGGGACCGGACACCGGCGGCACGGGCGGATCGCCAGGCGCGAGTATGCTGCATCGGAGTACGAGCATCCGGTTCTTTCCGAAGCTCGCTGAAGTTCGCGCAAAGTTTTTCACGCGTTAGAATCATTCGAACCGTTGTCATCCCGAGCGCAGCGAGGGATCTGCAGTTTGCTCGGGCCGGCTACGCGAGGATTCTGAAGTTCATAGCTGCAGATCCTTCGCTTCGCTCAGGATGACACACTGTGGAGGTATTATGACCTCGGTCTCGCGTCGCGATTTTGCTCGGCTGCTCACGCTGTCCGGCTCCGCCGCCGCATTCTGGCCAAGCGGCCTACCGTCGCTGCGCGGCGACCTACTGCGCGAGCTCGGCCTCACCGACGCGCCGCTGCCACGAACGCCGGCCGATCCCGACGAGAAGTTCTGGAAGGAAGTTCGTGCGCGCTTCCTGATGCCGCCCGACCTTGCCTTCATCAACGCGGCGAACATCTGCCCGACGTCGCTCCCCGTGGTCGAGGCATTGGAGAAGAACACGCGGTATCTCGACGCCAATCCATCATCAGCGAGCCGCGCGAAGCTCACGGAAGGACGCGAGGAATCGCGGCGGCTCGTCGCACAGTCGCTGCGCGTGACGCCGGAAGAGATCGTGATCACGCGCAACACGAGCGAAGCGAACAATTTCGTGTCGAGCGGGCTGCAGCTCGGCGCCGGCGACGAGGTGCTCGTCTTCAGCGACAACCACCCCAGCAACATCACCGCGTGGAAGGAGAAGGCCAAGCGCTTCGGCTTTGCGGTCGTCGAGGTGCCGGTCGTGAACCCGCATCCCGGCACCGAGTTCTACGTCGACGCGTTTTCGAAGGCGATCACCCCGCGCACCCGCGTGCTCGCGGTCACGCACGTGACGAACGTCATGGGCGACATGCTGCCGGTGCGTGAGTTGTGCCGCGTCGCGCGGGGGCGTGGCATCCTCTCGCTCGTGGACGGCGCACAGTCCTTCGGCGTGCTCGACGTGGATCTCAGCGTGATGCGTCCGGACTTCTACTCGGGCTCGGCGCACAAGTGGCCATGCGGCCCGAAGGAGACCGGCGTCCTCTTCGTAAATAAGGAGGTACACGACCGCATTTCGCCCAGCGTCGTGAGCCTGTATCCCGGCGCCGTGGGAATCTCCAAGAAGATGGAGGGTTTTGGCCAGCGCGACGAAGCCGCACTCGCCGCGCTCGGCGTCGCGGTCAAATGGCAGGACGAGATCGGACGCGCCGCGATCGAACGACGCGTGCGTCAGCTCGCGGAGCGTTTGACGGGCGAGCTCGCGAAGATCGACGGCGTCACCTTGCGGACGAATCCGGATCCCGCGCGCTCGGCCGCGATCATCGTATTCAAGCCAGGCGCGCTCGACGCACACAAGGTGGTGTCGACGCTGTACGAGAAGGAGCGGATCGTGTGCGCGTTCACCGGCGGCACCGAGCGCCCGGGCGTGCGACTGTCACCGCACTTCTACAACACGATGGAGGAGATCGACCGCTCTATCGCGGCCATAAGGAAGTACGTCGCGGGGGGATTGTCATCCTGAGGGCGTGCTTGCGCCTGGTCGCGCTTGCCATCGCTGCACCGCGGGCCGTCGCACAGGCGCCGGTCGATTCGTCGCTCGCCGCGTATATCGCGAGCGTCCGCGCCGTCGACAACCATGCTCATCCGATGCGCGCCGTGCCCGCAGGCGCGCCCGCCGACACTGAATTCGACGCGCTGCCACTCGACGCACTGCCGCCGTTCAACGTGCCGTGGCGACTACGCACGGAGAATCCCGACTGGCTCGCCGGACGACGCGCTCTGTATGGTATCAGCGGTGATACGGGCAGCTCCTTCCGCGACGCCTTCAATACCGCGCGCGGCCGCGTGACGAATGCGCAGGGTGCGCGCTTTCCCGAGTGGGTACTCGACCGAGTCGGCACCGAGGTGATGTTGGCCAACCGTATCGTGCTCGGCCCCACGCTGGCTCCGCCGCGCTTTCGATGGGTACCCTTCGCCGACGCGTTGATGCTGCCGCTGGACACTCGGGTAGTGGCGGCGCGAACCCCGGACACGCGATCGCTGTACAAAAAGGAAGCGGCGTTGTTGCAACGATATCTTCGCGATCTCGGGATGCGCGCGATCCCGCGCGATCTGGATGCATACGTTCGGCAGGTGGTCATTCCCACGCTTCAGCGCCAGCGGAGCGCCGACGCCGTCGCGGAAAAGTTCGAAGCCGCATATTTGCGCCCGCTGGATTTCGACGATCCCGACTCCACGCAAGCGCGTCGCATCTATGCCAAGTACGCGGCCGGCGGAGGTCCGGGCGTCACCGAATACAAGACGCTCGAGGATTATCTCTTTCGGGTCATTGCCCGCGAATGCGGACGGCTCGGCATGGCGGTTCACATCCATGCGACCGACATCGCCGGCGGATTCTACCTTTCGCGCGGGAGCGCGCCGCATCTGCTCGA
>DATBRO010000234.1:0-27038 GCA_036560265.1 Gemmatimonadaceae bacterium
GGTGCGCGCCGAGTACGATCGCGTCATGCAACGCGACGTCGCGGCGTTCAATGCGATGCTGCAGCAGCGCAAAGTGCCGAATGTGATTGTCTCGGAGAGGTGAGTTCAGGACGCCATCGCGCAGATCGTCTTCCACTCCGCCGCGGACACCGGCGAAACGGACAGCCGGCCAATGCGCAGCAGCGCCATGTCCTTGAGCTCCTTGCGCTGCTTGATCTCCACCAGCGTCACGGGCCGGGTGAACTGCGCGACCGCACGGAGGTCCACCATGTACCATGTGGGCGCGTTCTTGTCGGATTTCGGGTCGTAGCCCTCGCTCGCGGGGTCGAACGCCGTGGTATCGGGGTAACCCTCGCGTACAACTTCACAAATTCCGACGATCGCCTGTGCGTCGGCCATCGAGTGGTAATAGAAGACACGGTCGCCGAGCTTCATCCCATCTTTCATGAAGTTGCGCGCGGCAAAGTTACGCACGCCATTCCACTCCGTGGTCTTGTTGTGCTTGCGCAGCAAGTCGTCGAAGGAGAAGACGTCGGGCTCCGACTTGACGAGCCAGTAGCGCCGCTCGCCGGGAGAGCGGGGTGCGAACACCGCCGCCCACGCGCCGCCGGGCTTGGCGGCGCTCTTCTTGGAACTTTTCTTCGCAGCCTTTTTTGCCGCCATGGCTAAACGACCATCGAGCGAGCGGTGAGCTCTTGCGTCCCTACACGATATGCTTCGCGCATAGGTGCCTCGAGCTCGGCGTCGACGTCGCCCGGACGCTCGAGAACGAAGCGGTGTCCGCACTCAGGGCATTTCCACAATGGGCGTTTTGCGACAGTAGGCATGTCGTCTATGCCGTCAACGTTGGAATCCCGGCCGCGGTCATGGAGCGAGTGCTTTTTTCAGGGAGGTATCGTCGTCGAACATCAACCACTCGATCACGGAAAGAGGAAGACTTCCGTAGCTGATCAATTGATCGTGGAACGCGCCGAGGCGGAAGCTCGCGCCCTGCGCGTCGCGGTAGCGGCCGAGCAAGCGCATGATCTGCCATTTCCCCACCATGTACCCGATCTTCTGTGACGGACTCGCCGCTGCGCCGGCGGCCTCGCCGGTCGCGGCCTCCTTGTCGAGACCTCCGCCTTCCATGAAATAGTTGACGGCTTGCGGGAACGTCCATCGGCCCGTCTGCAAGTTCACGTCGACACCGATTCGCGCCGCGCGATAGCGGCTGAGCCGCAGCACCTGTCCCTGCGACGGTGACTGATCCGGATACATCCCCTCGCGCATGAGCATCTCCTCGCCGTAGAGCGCCCAGCCCTCGACGAAGGTGTTGTCGGAGTGTTGGCGGCGAATCTCGTCGCTGAGATGGTTGGCGATCGAGAGCTGGAGAAAATGCCCGGGGATGCCTTCGTGGCCGAGGATCGGGCGTGGATCCTCGATCGCGGCACGAATGTAGAAGTTTCCGCTCTTGGGGTTGTACGTCGGAATGAAGTAGAAACCCGTCGGGTCTGCGTCGTAGATGCCCGGAGGATTCATGAAGCCGCCGGGGCTCGTGGGCTTGAACGCCTCGGGCAGTTGCCGGATCTGGAACTGACCCATGTAGCTCGGGATCGTGACGAGCCGGTTCGCGTTCAGGAAATCGGTGATCTCCTTGAGGCGCGCCTCGTACGTCTTGAGGAAATCCGTCTGGTCGGCCGGGATGCGGGCGGCGCGTGCGGGGTCCGGCGATGCGAAGCTCGGATCCTTGAGCCACGACTCGAGTGCACGGTACCGCGCCAACTCGACCTCACCAAGCGTGGCGACTTCGCGCGCGTCGAACGGGAGCAGCAGCACATGGTGAAGCAAATAGTTGTACTGCGCTTCTCCCATCGGCTTCCAGTCGGGCATCGTCTTGCTGCGCGTGTCGAGCCAGTCCGCGAAGTCGTGCAGCGCCCTCACGGCTCCGTCACGGGCCTTCACGAGACGCGCGCGCTCTGAGTCGGTCAAGCTGTCAGCGAGCGTCATGAGGCTCGTCATGTACAAGTCGTCGCCGTAGCGGGCCGCTTCGCTGGCCAGCTGTGCGTACAACTTTACGGGCGTCGTGAGGTTCGCGCGCGCGACTATTAGAAGCGGCGGCACGGCTTCCAGCCGCGTCGCCGCAGCCATCGCACGCGTGCGTTTGGGCGCGTACTCCTTCTTGATGAGACTGAAGACGCCCCCCGACGATTCGCCGACGTACACCTGAGGGTCGGACTCTTCGGGTCGCATCACGCGCGGAAAGAAGGCCGCGCCCTCGAGCTGCGCCTGGAACACGATCTTGTCGATACGATCGTCCTTGCTCCACCCATCGGTCCGGATCGCCTTCACGCGGGCCAGCAGGCTGTCGACGTGCTGGCGCCGGCGTCGCACGGACGACATGCGATAGTCGGCGAGCCGGTCGTCCCACGTGTGCTTGCCCTGGTCGCTCGCGGTGACGGGGTAGCTGGTATCGCGCCATTCGTAGTAGGAATGCGCGAGCGCGCGCATCTCGGAGGGTGATTGCGCGTCGAGCAGAACCGGAATCAACGAGAGCAGGAGGCAGCGAGTCATGCGGTTCGAATACTGAAGGAGTTCAGGACAAAAAACTGATTAACCGCAGAGGACGCAGAGGACGCAGGGGACGTAAAGGACTAAAGAATTTGCGGTTCTCCTTATTATGTCACGGACGCTCGCGCAGAGGAACAACAACGTCTTTCCTCTGCTCCTCCGCGTCCTCTGCGGTAAATGCAGTAGGCCATGACAACCAGGTGCTCACCTGGCGAGGCTGTGGTTGGTGTATGCCGGCTCGTCTGTGACTTCCCGGACGAGCACGGGCTCGAGCCATTCCGGGATTTTGACGTCGGCGTCGGCGCGGTCGAGCTCCAGCTCCGCCAACCAGAGCGGCCTATCAGTGAATTCGTCGATCTCCCACACGTCGTCGCCATGCGGGACCAGATATCGGCGCTTCTTCAGGCGACGTCCTTCGGTGAGCTCCCACAGATGCCTGAATGTCCGCTCGTCGGTCTCGTCCTCGAGCTCCGTGCGCTGAACGCCGCTGCCATGCTTCACCGTGCGGTAGTACCGCACGCCACCCTCCTGGCTCTCTTCGCGCCGAAGGCGTTCGACAAGCGTCTTGCCGGGTAAGTAGCCCTGGTCGATCTCGAGAATCCCGATCGCGCGAGGAAAGTTGGGACGACCTCGGAGCAGATACTTGCGCTCGATTTCGATATTCATCTGTCTGTCAAGACGGCTTCAACGCGGTTCTTCTTGTCTGATGGCTTGGTCAAGTGACGCGCGGGCCGCGGAACATGAAATACACTGCGCCGAGTGTCCACCAGGACGAGGAAGTAAAAAGGCCGAGAGCCGAGCCGATCAAGGTTCCTGCAGCCGGCCGGCCTGTTGTATCTGTGTCTGGCCGTGACGCGTACTGCGATCGTACTCGCGTTGTTGGGCGATTGCCGCGAAAAGCAGCCGCTCGCCGACAGTGTTTGCCTGGATGCCGAGCACGTCGCAGTGAGGTCCGCTCATGCCTTCCAGCGCACGAACGATCTCTCCGCCTGCTTTGACCGCGATCAACGCGTGACCCCGCTCGTGTTCCGCGAGTCCCGCGTTGAACTGCCGCCACCACGCCACGAGTGAAGAATCCGGCTCCGCCGTCGGGTTCCACCGCGGAAACGTGACGACGGCCTGCACGCGAACGTGCACATGCCGGAGCTCGCATCCGCTCGTCGCGCGATTGGCGTACTGATAGGTCCAGAGCAATCGCCAGTTGGTGACCGCGCTCCACACGCGTCCCTCGCTTCGCGGTCCTTCTTGCCGCATCGCCTGGCGAATCTCCGAGAGCGATGCCGCGCTCACGTCGTAGTACTGGAGACGCGAATCCACGACCACACCGACAGGCACCGGACCAACTTCCAGATGCGGCGTCGTCGCGCAGCCGACGATGACAGAAATGAACGCGAGAGCCCGGATCCGTCGCATATGAAGAGCTGGCCAGCCAGATTCCGCGCAGTAACGAGCCAGGTCTACGGGCTCGAGCTGGTCGTCACGCTCGCCGTGTCCCGACCCGGTCGCTCGTCGTCGAGCGTCTTCAGCACGTCGCGCCAGGCGAACTTCCTGCCGCTCCCGCGCACCCAGTAATCCATCCACGCCATCTCGGCCGTCGCCTTCACAAACTGGTTGCGTGGGTCAGGGATGCCGTGCGTCTCGCCCGGATACACATAGAACTCCGTCGGGACGCCGAGCTGCTTGAGCGCCATGTGCAGCTCCTCCGACTGGGGACGCGGCACGCGTGGATCGCCCTGCACCACGTGAATCATCGTCGGCGTCTTCGCGTTCTTGATGTACTTGATCGGCGACTGGTTCCAGTACGCGTCGAAGTTCTCGTACGGCAGCTTGTCGCCGAGGTAGAACTGCCGGTTCCGCTGCACGTCGCTCTGCGCGTACATCGAGATCCAATTCGCGACACCGGCGCCGGTACTGATCGCCTTGAACCGGTTCGTGTGGGTGAGAATCCAGTTCGACCAATGGCCGCCTGCGCTCCATCCCAGCACGCCCATCTTCGTGCTGTCGGCGATCCCCTGCGCGATCAGATAGTCGACACCCGTCATGATGTCTTCGTAGCCCTTCTGGAAATAGTTGTTGACGATGTCGTTTCGAAACGCCTCGCCATAGTTCGTCGAGCCGCGATAGTTCGGCCGCAGCACCGCGTATCCCGCGCCCGCGTATACCTCGGAGTTGTAGCCGCCGTTGAAGCGAAGCACGTCCGCCGACGCCGGTCCGCCATGGATGGCGACGATCAGTGGGTAGCGCCTGCCGGGCTGATATCCGACCGGCTTCACGAGCACGCCACTCGCCATCTTGCCGTCGGTCGACTTCCACGTGACTTCTTCTTCCTCGCCGAGCGCGAAGTCGCGCACCTGCGGGTTGGCGTCGGTCAGCTGTCGCCAACTTCTCCGATTCGCGATCTGGTCGAGCGCGGCCGTGAACAGCGTCGGTGGCGATTTTGGATCGGAGTAGTTGATGATGACGACGCCGGTGTCCTCGTCACGATCTACGTTGAGAGCGGCCCTCTCGTTCGTCACCTGCCGCACTGCGCCCGAGGCGACGTCGAGCGCCAGGAGCTGGTCCGTCGCGCGTACGCCAGTCGAGAAGTAGATCGTCTTCCCGTCCGGCGACCAGAAATCGACGGACACGTCGCCGTCGAAGCCGCTGCCGAGCTTGCGCCATTGGCCGCCCGTGTCGTCGACGCGACGCAGATACACGCGGTTGTTCTTGAAATTGAACCGCGTCATGTCGTCCGACGCCGAGAACGCGATCCACCGGCTGTCGGGAGAGAAGCTCACGTTGCTCTCGCCGATCTCGTCGTTCCGCGTCAGTCGTTCGATCCGACCCGTCGCCGTTTCCACCAGAAAGTCGTCGCCGTAATCGGACTCCTCGGTGATGCCGCGATGATACCGGTTCGCGGACGCGCCCCGGAAACCGACCCATTTGCCGTCCTTGGAGATCTCGAAGCTCGTCACCGAGACCGTGCTGTCGCGCGTGAGGCGCGTCGCGTGCCTGCTGTCGATGTCGAGCGCCCAGAGGCTCGACAACGGCCGCTCCATGTTTCGCACGGCGACGTTGAACTTCTTCTCCATGCGCAGCTTCTCGTCCTTGTCGAGCGTGTCTGCGGTGATGAAGTAGATCCGCTTGCTGTCCGGCGAGAAGCGCCAGAGTCCGACACCGGCGTACTGTCTCGTCAACTGCACCGGCGTTGCGGAGTCGATGCCGGCGACTGGAAGCGCGTAGAGCTGCTCCTCGTCGGGTCTGCCGCTGCGATACACGAGCCACTTGCCGTCTTTGCTGAAGGCGAAGGTCGACACACCTCTCCGTTCGTTCGTGATTTGGCGAGCCTCACCGCCGTCTGGTCGCATGAGGTAGAGCTGGTTGCGTCCTGATGCGCTGTCCGGCGCGTCGCGATTCGACGCGAAGACGAAGAACGATCCGTCGCGCGACCAGCGTGGCTGTGTCTCGTTCTTGTCTTTGGTGTAGGTGAGCTGTCGAGTCGACGACACTCCCTGGTCCAGCGAGACGAGGTAGATGTCGGTCTGCCGCTTTGCTTCCTTCCAGTCTGGCGTCGACAGCGTGTACAGCAGCCATTTGCCGTCGTAACTCGGCGTCGGCGCGGCGATCTGGCGCGTGAGCTGTGCGTCGAGGAACGTCATCGCGCGCTTGGGTGATGTCTGCGAGAATGCCGGCGCTGGAAAAAGCGCTACACAAATGACAATCCGGCCGATGTTTGAGCGAATCTTCACTGGAACCTCTCGCTGTTCACGGGTGCGAATCGGATATGCGCCGAGGGCGCGCGGCAGTCAAGCGCCCACAGCTCGAGCAGAAGGCCACGAGGATCGGCGCTAAACAGCCGAACCTCGAACGCTGACCAGGAGATCATCAGTATCAGGTCATTCCGTCGAACAGCGCGCGATGGCCGGCGAGGATGCGGTCGACCTCCGCCAAGTTCGGCTCGAGCGACCAGACGCCGCGCTCGTGCGTGCCGCCAAGCACGATGCCGTCTTGCCTCGGCATCATATAGAGATCGCCCGGACCGACGGTGATGTAGTCGACGTCGCCCTGCGGCGCGAGCACGGTGAGCTGTCCCTTGATGGGTAGGACGTCCGCGTCCCCGAAGAGCTGGCCCGCGCCGAGTCCCGTGCAATTCACGATCAGCGGTTCCGTGAGCTGCGCGATCGCCTGGCGGTCGGGAAACTCTCTCACGACGACGCGTCCGCCGGCGATGCGGAAGTCCGCGAGCACCGTGGCGAGGTAGACAGACGGCTCGATGTGCATCGTGAGAAAATGCAGCGCGTAACGCCGGCCGAACGGATGCTCGCCCGGCTGAAGTGTCGCCGTCTGCACGAGATCGCCGAGCAGTGTCATCTCCCAGCCTCGGCGAACCTGCGGATTGTCGCTGATGACGAAGTTGTCGCGCCACGAGACGCCGGACCGCGGGCCCACGAGCGTTTGGAAGTAGCGGTACGCGAAGCGCGACGCGCGTACGAACTGGGCGTCGAACTCCGGCGTGCGCGCGTCGGAGTCCGCGACCGTCACCGGGGACCACTGCGCGCCGGCGATGTTGGACGTCGTCGCCGGTGGCAGGTCGCGCGCGTAGATCGTGACGCCGAACCCCGAGTCCTGAAGCAGCCGCGCGGTCGCCAACCCCACGGCGCCACATCCGAGCACGGCCGCCGTGCGATGTGGCGTCGCGCGGGCGATCTCCGTCGCCAGCTCCGCGGTGCCCCATGACAGCGAGACGCCGCCGCCTCCATGGCCGTAGTTGTGAACGATGGTTTTGTCGCCAAGCATCTCGGGCGCCACGCGGAATCCTGTGCGACGAAAGGGACGCAATCCGACCACGGTGCGAATCACGCGGTCGGGTGACACGAGTACGCGCGCCAGCCGCCGTGCGCCGGGCCAATTCGGGGACGCCGTGACTTGGCGCGCCGCACGCGCGCATGCGCTCGCGAGGAACGATGGCGCGGCGCACGTGATGGCGATCGCCTTCAGCGCCTGTCTGCGCGAAATCAGGGGCGTGAGCATTCGCACCAAAGGATGCGCGGCGCTCACGCGTGACGATAGGTGCTATTCCTCCTTGCGTGCGGCGGCGGCTTTCGCGCGCTCCGCACGCGCTTCGGCCACGCTTTTGGTCCGTTTGCGCATGACAACGCCGTCCCCCGCGTCCCCGCTATCTCCGTCGTCAGCGCCACCGGCTGGTCGATTGGAATGCCACACCCGCGACTTCGGCGACCCGCCGATCTGCTCCATCGTGCGTTTCGTCACCACCGACTTCGTGTGCTTTTCGATGAGCGCGTCACCCGGCTCGACGTACTTGTCGCGGTGCTTGATCAAGAGCCAGGGGGGCTTGTCCCCGGATCCCGCCCCCCAGCCGCGTGTGCGCACCAGCACCCAGCTGCCTTTCATGCGCTTGCCGTGGAAAATCACTTTGAGGTCGCCCTTCTTGTAGCCCTCGCGAACGCCATCCTCGCCTTCGCCCTTCTCCGGCTCGTACCAGCCCGCATCCCACAGCATGACCGTGCCGCCGCCGTACTCACCTTTCGGTATCGTCCCCTCGAACGTGTTGTACTCGATCGGGTGATCCTCGACCTGCATCGCCAGGCGCTTGACGATCGGGTCGGCACTCGGGCCCTTGGGCACCGCCCAACTTTTCATCACTCCGTCGAGCTCGAGACGCAGGTCGTAGTGGAGCCGAGTCGCGGCATGCTTCTGTATGACGAACTGCAGCTCCTGGCTCTTCGCGGCGCGTTTTCCTCCGCCGGCTGGTTCCGCCGTCTTCTTGAAGTCGCGTTTGCGACGGTACTCGGTCAGCTGCTCGCGCGCGCTCGGTTTTTTCTTTGCTGTCATAGGGTCGCCGTCATGTCCGTAGTCATGTCCGTAGTCATGTCCGTAGTTATGTCCGTAGTTATGTCCGTAGTTATGTCCGTAGTTATGTCCGTAGCTATGTCCGCAGTCATGTCCGTCGTTATGTCCGCAGTTATGTCCGTAGTCATGTCCGTAGTCACGTCCGCCGTCAGGTGACGCCTATCACGCGCCCCGTGCACAAAGAATGCAGAGCATCATACTATATGAAAGCGCGTCTCCTTCTGACACTAACGATACTGACGCTGGCCAACCGATCTGATGCGCAGACGAGCATGCGCGTCTCCGGCGGCGAAGTGTCGCGCAGCAGCGCCCGCGTGGACGTCGCACGGCTCGCGGCGCGTATTCCGGGCATCGACGGCGGGCGCCGCGAGCAGATTCACGTGAGCGGTGACTCGGCGCAGCGCATCGCGATGAACGACTTCGAGTGGCACGGCAGCGTGACCTCAATCGAATTCGACGAGCAGGACGCGCGCGTCTTCTGGGACGTGAAGATCGTGCCCGACACGAGCCAGCAGACCATCGTGCGCTACCGCATCGACGCCACGAACGGCGGTATCCTGGACATCAAGGAATTCACCGGCATCCGCGGATTGGCCAGGCGTAAACCGTAGGGCGTCAAACCCGCGCGCGTTTGCAGGTGTCATTCTGAGCGAGAGCAGCGAGCGAAGGATCTTCTGTATTTTTCGGGAGATCCTTCGTTGCTCAGGATGACAATCACCGGAGATTCCGTGTTACGCTTCGCGTTGCTCGCGTTTGCTGCAGCCAATCCACTGGTCGCACAGCAATATCGCATCGAGTACACGATCGCGATGCCGGAGCCCGCGTCGCATCTCTATTCGATCTCGATCTTCCTGAGCGGGCTCACGGGCCGGACCGTCGAGCTGCAAATGCCGGTATGGTCGCCGGGACGATACGCGAGAGTGGATTTCGCCAAGAACGTGCAGGAGTTCGCCGTCACCGGGAGCGACGGCAAGCCGATGCGCTGGGACAAAACCACGGGGTCGCACTGGCGCATCGTCGCCGGCTCGGCGCGCAGCCTGCGCGTCACCTACCGCGTCTTCGCGAACGCGCCGATGTCGGGCACCTTCTCCGTCCTCGACACCCTGCACGCCAACTGGAACGGCCCCTCGCTCTTCATGTATGTCGACGGCCACAAGCAGGATCCGGTGTCGCTCGCGGTGACGCCACCGGAGAACTGGACGCTCATCAACGGCGACGTCGGCCGTCCTGGGCAGCGGCTGTTTCACTTTCCCAACTACGACCTGATGGTCGACACGCCCACCGAGGTCGCGCCGAGCGGTTCGCTGCTGCTCGACTCGTTCGTGGTCGACAACCGCTTCTATCGCATCATGGTGCACCACAATGGCGACGTTCCCGCCGGCGTGCGTGAGCGGTTCGCTCGTGACGTCGAGAGCATCGTGCGCTACGAGAACTCGGTGTTCGGCGCGCCGCCGCTCGAGCAATACACGTTCATGTTCAACATCGGTTTCCCTGGCGGTGACGGAATGGAGCATCTCTACTCGACGCAGATCTCCAGTCGGCGCGTGTGGACTGACACGGCGAAGATCCTGCCCGGGATCGGCACCGCGGCGCACGAGTACTTCCACGTCTGGAACGTGAAGCGCGTGCGTCCCGTCGCGCTCGGCCCTTTCGACTACACCACCGAGCAGTACCAGCCCTCGCTCTGGGTCGCCGAGGGGTGGACACAGTATTACGGCATGGTGACGCTGCGTCGGGCGGGACTCGAGGACACCGACGCGTTCTATCGAGACATGGCGAACCTCATCCGGGAGAACTTGACTGCGCCCGGCCGAAAGGAAGTCTCAGCGCGCATGTCGTCCTTCGACGCACCCTTCTGGGACGGCGCACCGCAGGCGCAGCCCACGAACGCCGCGAACACGTTCATCAGCTATTACTCGAAGGGGGCGGGCATCGCGGCGTATCTCGACCTCTTCATCCGAAACCGCAGCAACAACGCGCGGTCGCTGAACGACGCGTTCAACAATCTCAAGAAGCGCACGTGGGACGCGCCGAAGACGTCGTACTACCTGCAGGGAAGGGGCTACACCGAAGACGACGTGGAGCGCGCGGTGAGTCAGGCAGCAGACACGAACATGCACGCGTGGTTCGAGGCGCACGTCGGCGGCGTCGAGGACATGAACTACGACGAAGCGCTCGGCTGGGCGGGACTCCGATTGGTGCGCGACGAGAGCGGGCCGTGGATCATCGAGGAGATTCCGGACGCGACGCCGGAGCAACTCAGGGTGCGTTTGGGGTGGATCACAGGACGGCACGACAAATGACCTGTCATCCTGAGGAGCGACGCGACGAAGGATCTCTCGACGCTCACCAGATCCTTCGCTGCGCTCAGGATGACATTCGTCACTTGGAAGGCCAGGTCACTCCTTGATTCATCTTCGTGACAGGCGCGATTCCCTTGTACACGAACTTCTGCAGCCGCTTCCCCTCGTACGTCTCCGTCGTGTACAGATTGCCCTTGGAATCCGTCGCGATGCTGTGCACGCCGAAGAACTGACCCGGCTGACGCCCGCCGTCGCCGAACTGCGTCAGGATCGCGAGTGACTGACGGTCCATGACGTACACGCGCTCGTTCTTGCCGTCCGCCAGATAGATGTACTTCTGCTGCGGATCGCGCGAGAACGCGATGTCCCAAACGGAGCCGTCGCCGAGCGTCGCAGGCGCGATGCGTTGCTCCTTCACGAACTGGCCGTTCTTGCGGAAGACCTGAATCCGATCGTTCGGCCGGTCGCACACGTACACCAATCCGTCGTTCGACGGCTCGGCGCAGTGCACCGGCGTGCGAAACTGCGGGATGAGCGGCGCGCTCGGGTCGTAGCGCCCGTAGTTGGAATCGCTCGGCACATTGCCGTACGCGCCCCAGAAGCGCTTGATCGCGCCGCTGCCCATGTCGAGCACCGCGACGCGCCTGTTCCCATAGCCGTCCGCGACGAACGCTTCCTGCGCGCCAGCGTCGAACGAGACCTTGGCGACGCGTCCGAAATGATCCGTCGCCCTACTGTTCGCGGGTTGCTTGGACGCGCCGATTTGCATCAAGAACTTGCCATCGTGTGTGAACTTGATGATGTGCGAATCCGGCGGGTTCGATCCGTTGCCGCCGATCCACACGTTGTCCTTGTCGTCGATCGCGATGCCATGATTCGACGACGGCCAATCGTAGCCCTGGCCCGGCCCGCCCCACGCCTTCACGAGATTTCCCTCGGGGTCGAATTCCACAATCGGCGGGGCCGACACGCAGCATTCGCCGATCGGCGGTGTCGCGTTCGCGCCGACTTCGGTGCGCGGATTCAGCGTCGAGTCGCCACGATGAATGATGAACACGTGGTCTCGCGAATCGACACCGACGCCGATCGTCGAGCCCAGGAGCCAGTGGTTCGGCAGCGGCTTGGGCCAGAACGGATCCACTTCGAATCGAGGCGCGTCGACCAGCCGGGAGTCGATGGCGGCCTGCAACCGGGATTGTCCGACGCCAAGCGCCGCCACGATGGCGACCAGTGAGCTTGCGATGACAACATTGCGTCGCTGCATGATCAAGTTCCGCGTTGGGCGCGAGGCGGGGGTGGCCCGCAGCGGGCATCTGAGCCGCGCAGCGGCGAAGTAGCGAGCGAAGCGAGCAGTGGCCGCCTAGGGCCCCCCCCGCCTCGCGCCCCTACCTTCACGGCGTGTATTATCGGTGCGAATGAGCAGCACGATCTTACGGAAGACAGTGGGAAGTGGGGAGTGGGTAGTCGGAGGTCTTGCCACTCCCCACCGCCCACTGCCCACTTTGCTTCTAGCGGCGCTGCTGATCGCCTCGCCCGCGCTCGTACGCGCGCACGAGATCCCGAGCCGGGTGACGGTGCTCGCGTTCGTGAAGCCGGAACCGGGCCGCCTGCGCATCGTGCTCCGCGCCCCCCTCGAGGCGATGCGCGACACGCACTTTCCCGAGCGCGGTCTCGGCTACCTCGACCTCGCGCGAGCAGAACCGATGGCGCGCGACGCGGCCCAGCTGTGGATCGCGAACTTCATCGAAGCGTACGAGGGCAACGTTCGCCTTCCCGACGCGCGCATCGTCGCGACGCGCATCTCGTTGCCGTCGGAGAAGTCGTTCGGATCGTACGACGCGGCCATCGCGCACGCGCTCGGCCCGCCACTCCCGGCGTCGACCGACATTCCGTGGCAGCAGGCGTCGATCGACGTGGTGCTCGACTTTCCCATCGCGTCGGACCGATCCGATTTCGCGATCCGGCCCCAGCTCGCGCGGCTCGGCCTCAAGACCACGACCGTCCTGCGCTTCATCGCGCCCCCCCCCAGCGGTGTCGAGCGCGCATACCAGTACGTCGGCGACCCGGGGCTCGTCCGGCTCGATCCCCGTTGGTATCACGCCGCGCTCCAGTTCGTGAAGCTCGGCATCCAGCACATCCTGAGCGGCATCGACCATCTGCTGTTCGTGCTGTGTCTCGTGATCCCGTTCCGACGCATCCGGCCGCTCGTCTTGATCGTCACGTCGTTCACCGTCGCACACTCGATCACGCTCGCGTCGTCCGCGATCGGCGTCGTGCCCGACGCGCTCTGGTTCCCGCCGCTCATCGAGACGCTCGTCGCCGCGTCGATCGTGTACATGGCGCTCGAGAACATCGTCGGGCCAAAGCTGAACCGGCGCTGGCTCATTGCGTTCGGCTTCGGGTTGGTCCACGGCTTCGCCTTCTCGTTTGCGCTGCGCCAGTCGCTGCAGTTCGCCGGCTCTCACGTCGCGACGTCGTTGTTCACCTTCAACCTCGGCGTCGAAATCGGCCAGCTGCTCGTGCTCGCCGTCGCCGTGCCGTTGATCTCGCTCGCGTTCAAGTTCGTCGTCGCCGAGCGCATGGGGATCATCATTCTGTCGGCACTCGTCGCGCACACGGCGTGGCACTGGATGCTCGATCGCGGTGCGGCGCTCAAGGAGTATCAGTTCGACTGGCCGACCTTCGACCTCGCGTTCGCGGCGAGCGCGATGCGCGCGGCGATCGTCCTGCTTATCATCGGTGCCGCTGCCTGGGCGCTGTCGGAGCTCTTCAAGCGACTCGCTGAGAGCCGAGAGCACCCGCCCACTCGCGTTGCGAGCGGGCACCCGGCCGAGAGCGGATTATGATTCGCCTCTGGTTCGCAGCGGTCTGCGCATCCATACTCTTGGGCCGCGACGGTGCGGCACAGGGACGCTCGGCGCCGTGCCGCGATTCGACGACGACGAAGAGCGGTGTCTACACGACGCAACAAGCCATCCGCGGCAAAGATGTCTACGCCGGGAATTGCAAAAGCTGTCACACACCGGAATCGCATACTGGAGCCACCTTCAACGCGATCTGGAACCATCGCGTCCTCTCGGAGCTCTACGGTTACATCCGCGACCGCATGCCAAAGAACGAGCCGGGCAGTCTTTCCGAGCAGGAGTACACGGACGTGCTTGCGTATCTGCTCAGGATGAACAAGATGCCAACCGGTCGGCACGAGTTGCCCGCCGACTCCGCGGCGATGAAAAGCATTCGTATCGTGATAACAAAATGACGAAGTCAGAGGATCAAATAATGAAGAAGCTGATGTTGGCAGCGCTGGCGCTCATGACAGTCAGCTCACAGCCCAAAGCCCAAAGCTCAACGCCTCTCATCCGTGGCAACGCGCCGGGAGAGTGGCGCTATTGGGGCGCAGACGCCTGGAGCTCGCGCTACTCGCCGCTCAGTCAGATCAACGCGTCGAACTTCGACTCGCTGCGGATCGCATGGCAGTGGAATGCCGGCGAATTCGGAGAGGACGAGTACTACCGGACGACGCCGCTGTACGCCAACGGACGTCTCTTCACGGTCGCGACGACACGACGCATGGCGATGGCCATCGATCCCGCCAACGGCAAGACACTCTGGAACTGGAAGCTCGACGAGGGAATTCGCTGGCAGAAAGCACCGCGTCAATTCGCGGGTCGAGGGCTCGCGTACTGGACCGACGGGTCGAGGGAGCGCGTCGTCGTCGTGACGCCCGGCTATCACATGGCGTCGCTCGACGCGAAGACGGGCGTTGCTGATCCGGCCTTCGGAAAGAACGGCGTCGTCGATCTCATGGAGGGACTCGGCCTGCCACTCGTGCCACTTGCCGTGGACGACTCGGGACCGCTGATCATCAGCGACGCGGCGCCGTATCGTCAGGCGCACCCGGGTGAGAAATGGGACCCGGTGAAAAAAATCGGCGCCGACGGAACGACCGGCATTCTCGGACAGATCGCCAACAGCTCGCCCGCGATCATCGTGAACGACGTCATCATCGTCGGGAACTCCCACGTCCACGGCTACTACCCCATTCGCGTCCGCAATAATCCCAGTTGGATCCGCGGCTTCGACATCCATACCGGGAAGCAACTCTGGACGTTCAATCTCGTGCCGCAGCCGGGCGAGTTCGGCGCGGAGACGTGGACCAACGGGTCCAAGATCGGCACCGAAGGCGTCGGAAAGAACGACGCGTGGGCTCCGTACTCAGCGGACCCGGATCTCGGGCTCGTGTACATCCCCGTCGGCATGCCACTCATGGACGAGTACGGGGGCCATCGGCCCGGCGCAAACCTCTTCGGCAACAGCATCGTCGCACTCGACGCGAAGACCGGACAACGGAAATGGCATTACCAGTTCGTGCACCACGACATCTGGGACTACGACACGCCAATGGCGCCGAATCTTCTCGACGTCACCGTGAGCGGGCGTCCGCGCAAAGTGATCGCCGCGACGACGAAGCAGGGATGGATCTACACGCTCGATCGCGCGACCGGTGAGCCGATCTGGCCGATCATAGAAACTCCGGTCCTTCAAAGCGAGGTACCGGGAGAAAAAAGCTGGCCGACGCAGCCGATACCGACGAGACCGGAACCCTATGCTCAGCAAGGTCTCCTGGAAAAAGACCTCATCGACTACACGCCCGCGATCAAGGACGCTGCGCTCAAGGTCGCCCAGAAGTGTCGCATGGGTCCGTACTACATCCCGGCGGCCGACGCCACGGCCAGCACCGGCTACCGGTGTGCCTGGTATGCTCCCGGCGCGAGCGGCGGCGTGAACATCGACGGCGGGGCGGCGGCCGATCCGGAAACGGGAATGATGTACGTCGGAGGCCAGTCGGGTCTCAGCACCATCCAGGTGCAGAAGGACCCATGCTCGGAATTCCGGTACAGCTCACCACACGACAGCTGCGGCTTGATCGGCGCGCTGCCGACTCCAGCCGGTTACGTCAAGCAGGCCGGCACCCAGGGCGACGGCTTTTCCAGTCGTGGCGCGTTCTCGCAAATCGGCGGAGTGTCCATCCTCAAGCCCAAGCAATACGGCGGCGTCACCGCGTACGACATGAATAGCGGCGACAAAAAGTGGTGGATTCCGAACGGCGGCATGATTCCCGTGACCAGCAACGATCCCTTGTTCGCCAACGTGACGCTGCCCCCACGGCCGGCCGCCGGGCAGGCGCAGATCATCACGACGAAGACGCTGGTCATCTACGGTACGGGACGGAGCGCAGACCGCAGTCTCGTCCCTCAGCTCTACGCCGTCGACAAGGCGACGGGCAAGCAGGTCGGCGCCGTGAAGATTCCGTCGAGAACCACTGCCGTGCCGATGACGTTCATGCACGGGGGCAAGCAGTACATCGTCTTCGCCACGGGCCAGGGAAGCAGCACGTCGCTCGTTGCGCTCACATTACCGAGGTAATTCATGCGCGCTATCATCGCACTCGCGGCCTTGTCCCTCATTACGCGCGCCGCACCGGAGGAAGCGCGACTCATCCGTTATCCCGACTACAACCAGGGTCGCGTCGCGTTCACCTATCTCGCGGACATCTGGATCGCCAACGAAGACGGCGGCAATGCCCAGCGACTCACCGTCAACACCGCGCGCGACGCCTATCCACGCTTCTCTCCCGACGGCAAGTGGATCGCGTTTTCCAGCGACCGGAATGGGAACCTTGACGTCTTCATCATATCGTCGACGGGCGGTACCGCGAAGCAGCTCACCTTCCACTCGGCCGACGACAACGTCCTCGGCTGGACACCCGACGGAAAATCCGTCGTCTTCAGCAGCAACCGCGGCGAAGACTTCATGCCGAAGATCTACACGGTGAGCGTCGACGGCGGTTTGCAGCGCCCGACGGCGGCGGACTTTGGCATCGCCGCCAGCTTCTCGCCCGACGGAAGGAAGCTCGCGTACAACCAGAAGGGGCAGGTGTACTGGAGAAAGTTCTACCGCGGCTCGTACTCGACCGACGTGATGCTTGCCGACGTCTCGAACAAGAGCTTCACGCAACTCACCAACTTCGGCGGGATGGATTCGTGGCCGATGTACGGCGGCGACTCGTACGTCTACTTCGTGAGCGATCGCGACGAGTCCGGCGTCACCAACATCTGGCGCGTCTCGGAGCGTGGCGGCAACGCCGAGCAGGTGACGTCGTTCAAGGACGGCGACGTCCGGTGGCCGTCGATCAGCTCGGACCGCAAGACGATCGTCTTCGAGCACAACTTCGAGGCGTGGAAGCTCGACGTCGTCTCGCGCAAGGTCACGCCGCTCAAGTTCAACATCGCCGCGGAGACGCAGGAGAACGCGACGGAAGTGCGCGAGTTCAACTCGCAGGCGGACGACTACTCCCTCGCGCCGTCAGGCCGCCGCATCGCGATCTCGGTTCATGGCGAGATCTTCACGGTGCCGACCGAGGACGTCGGCGACCTCGTCCAGATCACCGATTCGCCCTCGCGCGATCAGACCCCCACGTACTCGCCCGACGGGCGCTGGATCGCGTTCATCTCGGACGCGTCGGGACGCGAAGAGATTCACGCCATCAACGCGGATGGGGCCGGGCCCACGCGCAAGATCACCGACCTCGACGCGCTAAAAAGCGCCTTCGCCTGGTCGCCGGATTCGAAGTCGATCGCGTTCACGTCGTCCGATGCGAAGCTTCGAGTCGTCGACGTCGAGACGATGAAAGCCACCGTGCTCGCCGAGTCCAAGTACGGCGGCATCGGCGCGCCGGTCTGGTCCCCCGACGGAAAATGGATCGCGTTCTCGCGCCCCGATTTCACGCGCACGAACGACATCTGCGTCGTGCCGTCGGCGGGCGGTGATGAGCATCGCGTCACCTCCGAGTCGTATCAGGACAGTTGGCCGGTGTTCAGTCCGGACGGCAAGAAACTGTACTTCGTCCGCGGCGACGGGTCCTTCAGTGGAGTCACAGGCGGAAATCCCGCGCAACTCTACGTCGTCACGCTCGATCGCGAAGAACAAGATCCAAGCGAGATGAGCCGAGCCGGCGCGGATCGCACCGAGACAGCTGAGCCGACGACGCGCGAGACGAAGTTCGATTGGGCGGGGTTGAAGCGACGCACGCGACAGCTCACGCGCATGCCCTTCAACGTGCGCTCACCCGCCATCAGTCCGAACGGCGGCACCATCGCGTTCGTCACCACCGAGCCGCTCGGCGCGCCGAGCTTCCGCAATATTCCCGTCGTCTACACGATGGGCTCCGACGGCAGGCGTCTCACGCGCCTCACCGCCGCCGGCGAAGCGGATACGACGCAGGGCAGCGGCGGCGGAGGCGGAGGGTTCGGCGGCGGCAACGACCTCGCGTTTACGCGCGACGGACGCACGCTGTACTTCAATGAAGGGAACTCGGTGTATTCCGTCGCGCTGCCGATGACCACGGGTGCGGCGGCCGCAATGGGAGCGGGAGCACCGGCCGGTACGCGCGCCGAGCCGGTTCGACGGAAGATCAACTTCGTCGCCAAGGTCCGCATCGATCGCCCCGCCGAGTGGGCCGAGATGTTCGGCGACGCGTGGCGCACCATGAAGTACCGTTTCTACGATCCCAAGATGCACGGCAAGAACTGGGATGCCGCGCGCGCGAAATACGAGCCGCTGGTGAAGTTCGCCGGCGACCGGCAGGAAGTGATCAATCTCGTGAACGAGATGATCGGTGAGCTCGACGCGTCACACACGGGCGCGGCGCCCGCTCCGGGCGCTCGGTCAGGCGCGGCATCCACCGGGCACCTCGGCGTCGAGCTCACGCCGGATGACAAGGGCCGCTATCGCGTCACGCACATCTACGAGGACGGCCCGGCGGACAAGGATTGGGTGAAGGTCAGCGTCGGCGACTACCTCATCGCGATCAATGGCAAGCAAGTGAAGTCCGGCGACGATTATTGGCCACTGCTGAACTACCGGCTCAATCGAAAGGTCGAAGTCACCTTCAACAGCACGCCGGCCGAGCAGGGCGCATGGAAGACGCGCATCGAGCCCGCGTCACCGCAGGCGTTCGCGCAGCTCCGCTATCAACGTTGGGTCAACGAACGGAAGGCGATGACGGAGAAGCTCGCCAGCGGCCGCATTGGGTACCTGCACATCCAGGCGATGAATCCGCCGTCGCTCCGCAAGTTCGAGAAGGAGCTGCGCGAGAACAAGGACAAGGAAGCGCTCGTGATCGATCAACGCTGGAACGGGGGAGGGAACATCGAGCAGGAGCTGCTCGCGATTCTCGTGCAGCGGCAGTACGAAGTGTGGCAACCGCGGGGAACTGAGTCGCTCGGGCGGCCGTTCGCCGGATTCTTCGGACCCAAAGTCGTGCTTCAGAATTGGCGCTCGGCGTCGAACGCGGAGATGTTCCCGGCCGGTTTCCGCGCGCTCGGCTTGGGGAAGGTGATCGGGACGCCGACGATGGGCGCGGTGATCGGGACGGGGAGCTACTCGCTCATCGACGGCTCGACGGTTCGGACGCCGCAGGTCGGCGTATATCTCGCCGACGACAAGCGCACGAACATGGAGCGCTACGGCGTACAGCCCGACATCCTGGTCGAGAACTCACCCGAGGACAATCTCGCCGGCCGCGATCGGCAGTTGGAGGCGGCGGTGTCTGAGCTGTTGAAACAGATCGGGCCGAAGAAAGCCAACACGGTCAGCGAGCGAGGGCAATAGCGTTTTTCGCGCAAGCGGCCGGTACTACTTGATCCGGATGTTTCGGATTTGGCCTGATCCTTCAACGCGCAAAACAAAACTCCTCTCGCCAGTACGGTGAGAGGAGCTTTGTTTTTTTCAACAGTTCATCCGGATCAATCCGTCAAATCAGGATCAAAGCAGTACGTGGCCCGCCACGCAGAACTCTATCCCCACTTGAGATCGTGCTTCGAGATCGGCAACGACCGAATCCGCTTGCCCGTAGCCGCAAAGATCGCGTTACAGAGAGCTGGCGGCGCCGGAGGCAATGCAGGTTCGCCCAAGCCGGTTGGCGGAAAGTCCGTCTTCCGGAAATACACCTCGATCACTGGCGGCGACTGACGCATCCGCATCAGCGGATAGTCGTTGAAGTTGTTCTGCACCACTCGGCCTTTGTCGATCGTGATCTCCTGATGCAGCGCTTCGGACAATCCGTCGATCACCGATCCCTGCACCTGGTTCTCGGCGTTGATCGGATTGATGATCTCGCTCCCGATGTCGCCCGCCACCCACACCTTGTCGACGGTCACCGCGCCCTGCTTGCTCACCGTGGCCTGCACGACCTCCGCGAAGTGCCCGCGATGGCTGAAGTAGAACGCGACGCCCATGCCGGTGCCTTTCGGAAGTGACTTGGAGCGCTTCGCCCAATCGGATTTTTCGGCGACGAGCTCGAGGACGCCGCGCATCCGGTCGGGATCCAGCGGGCGAGGGGCATTCGGTGGTGCGTTGGCGGGAGGCAGCCCCTGGTCGCCCACGAGCGCATTCGACAGGAGCTCGAGCCTGAACTGGAGAGGGTCCTTCCCGGCTGCATGCGCCAGCTCGTCGATGAACGACTGGATGGCGAACGCGATGCCGTTGCTTCCCGGCGCGCGCAGGAAGCCGGTCGGAATGCCGAACGGCGTGATGCTCGTGGTTCCGAGAGAAAAGTTGGGCGCGAACCGCGACGGAAACTCCATTGGGCCGATGCCACCGCCGCGAGTCTCCGTTTCGATCTCGTTCCCCTGACGGTCGCGGCCTTTCACGCCGAACGTGACGAGGTGGCCCTTCCACGCCGTCAACTTGCCACTGGCGTCGAGACCGGCGCTGAAGTTGTGCCATCCCGCGGTACGATACACGTCGTGCTGAATGTCGTCCTCGCGCGACCACACGAGCTTCACGGGCGTGCCCGGGAGTTGCTTCGCGATCGCGGCCGCCTCGACGAGATAGTCGTTCGAGATCCGTCGGCCAAAGCCACCGCCGCCGCGCACGAAGTGAATCGTGATGTCCGTATCCGGAATACCGAGCATCTGCGACGTAAGCGCCCGGCCGCCGCCATTCTGCGTCGGCGACCAGATTTCCATCTTGCCGTCCTTGAACAACGCTGTGGTGTTCATCGGCTCCAAAGCCACGTGCGCGAGGAACGGATAGTAGTACTGCGCTTCCACCTTCTTGGCGGACCCCGTGATCGCGGCGTCCGCGTCGCCATCGGTGCGGAGCGTTTTGGCCGGCGCCTGCTTCGAGATCTCGGCGGCTCGAGCCGCAAACCCCGCGCTGCTCTGCGATACCGTTGCACCTTCGTCCCATTTCACCTTGAGCTTCTTCCGGGCGTTCTGCGCGTACCACCAGCTGTCGGCGACGATCGCGACGCCGCCGAGGAGACCGTCGAGCGGCGTGTTCGGCCCCGGCTCGATGACGAATGCGTGCTTGATACCGAATTCCTTTTTGATCTCGTCCAGGTTCGCGCTCACCACCTTCCCACCGAATACCGGGCATTTCTGGTAGATCGCGTACAGCATTCCCGGCTGGGTGACGTCGATGCCGAAGATCGGCGTGCCCGTGACGATCGCGGGGACGTCGACGCCGAGCGCGTTGCGTCCGATGACGCGAAAATCCTTCGGGTCCTTGAGCTTCACCTGATCGAGCGCCGGCGCGGTGATCGCCGCGGCTTTGTCGAACAGTTCCGCGTACTTCGCGCGCTTTCCGCTTCCCGCATGGACGACGACGCCGGGCTCCGTGATGCACTCGCTCTCGGGAACTCCCCACGTCTGTGCGGCGGCGGCGACGAGCATCGCGCGCCCCGCCGCGCCGACGCGCCGCATCGGCAGCCAGTTGTTCGGCGTTGCGGTGCTGCCGCCCGTGCTCTGCCCCTGGAACTTCGTCGGGTCGAAACTCGCCTGTTCGACGCGAACGTTCTTCCACTCCACATCCAGCTCGTCGGCGATGATCATCGGGAGCATGTTCTTCACGCCCTGCCCGATCTCGGGATTCTTCGCGACGATCGTCACGATGCCGTCGGGTGTCATGCGGATGAACGCGTTCGGCACAAACTCCGGCGAGGCCGCGGAAGTGAACACCGACGCGGCTTCCAGCGTCTCGACGTAGCTCGCGAGCAGCAGTCCACCGCCCACGATGGAGGAGACGCGGAGAAACTCGCGGCGATTTACCGGCTTCATGGTTGTCATGGTCGCATTCCTCCTACGAGCCTGACTTGCTGGTCTGACCCACCGGCATCGGCGCCGAGCCGGCCGCGGTGTGGATCGCCTGACGAATTCTGAGATACGTCGCGCAGCGGCAGATGTTGCCGCTCATTGCCTGATCGATCTCTTCGTCCGTTGGTTTGGGACTGCGTTTGAGCAGCGCGGCCGCCGACATCAGCTGGCCGGCCTGGCAGTATCCGCACTGCGGCACATCGAGATCGCGCCATGCCACCTGGAGCGGATGCGACCCGTCGGGCGACAAGCCCTCGATCGTCGCGACGTTCGCGCCTTGCACCGTGCCGACGGCTCTGCGACACGAGCGCGTCGGCGTGCCGTTGATCTGCACCGTGCACGCGCCGCACTGCCCCACGCCGCAGCCGAACTTGGTCCCCTTCAAGTCGAGCACATCCCGCAGGACCCACAAGAGCGGCATGTCGGATGGGACATCCACGGTTTTGGATTGTCCGTTGACTTTGAACGTGACGGTCATGGTTTCCTCACATAACGCTTGAGTGCGCGCGGTCCGACTTCTGCGCCGTAAATGTTCCTGCGAGCGTCTGCCGCGACGCCTTCAGCGGCGCTCGTTCCAGTGACTCGAACTGTATCGCCGGCGGGTCCTATGCTGTCCACCCTGGGATCCGGAATGAACGCTACCAACCGTCCCGTCTTCGCGGAACCGACCCGAATGCCGCGATACCAGTCCTTGTGACCCGGAGCGACTGATCCCGATTCGGAGTCGGTGACGTAGATGTTGTCCTTCTTGTCGATGTAGATCCCGCTCGGCCGGCTGAACTGATACCAGGTACCGACGATCTTGAAGTTTTTATCGAGAATCAGGATGCGGTTGTTGCCGCGGTCGCCGACGAACAGCCGTCCTTTCGAATCCATCGCGAGCGCGTGCGGCTGATCCAGCTCGCCGGCGCCGGACCCTTTGTGTCCCCACGCTTTCAGGAACTTCCCATTCTTGTCGAATTTGAGGATCCGCGCGTTGGCGTCGGCTCCCGACGAATGTCCCTCGGCGACGAAGATGTCGCCGTTTTTCGCGACGAGCACGTCGTTGGGCTGCCAGAAGTACCCCGGCTCTCTCGCGCCGCCCGCCTTGCCGAGCGTCATCAGCAGCTTGCCATCGGGGCTGAACTTGAAGACCTGATGCCCCTTGGTGGTGTCGACAGCTTCGCCGCGAGGGCGAGTGCAAGCGCAGTCGGTGACCCATACGTTGCCCTGACGGTCCACGAAAATGCCGTGCGGCGACAGAATCATTCCTTCGCCAAACGCCTTCAACAGTTTGCCCGTCGAGTCGAACTTCATGATCGGCGGCAAATTCGATCCACCACACCAGTTTGTCCCGCATCGCTCCGCGACCCAAATGCTCACGCCGTCGGGATCGATCTCCACCGCGCTCAACGAGCCCCAGGTGCGGCCTTCGGGCAGTTTTGCCCAGCCCTCCACGGTCCGGTAGGGATTCGGAGCCTTGTTGGTGGGCTGGAACAGGATCTGCTGCGCGTGGAGCGACGAGGCGAGCAGGAGCGCTATGGTGCTCTGCGCTTTCATCAATCGCATACGCACAAGAGTGCCATTCTCCTCGCACTCTGGCAACCGCTATGCGGCGGAACGCTCCCTCGCTGGCGCGTTGGGAACCGGATGCTCACCGGTGGACTGCGCGGCGGAGCTCTGTGTCGCGGTGATGATTGCGACGCCGGCGAGAATCACCGCGGCCGCGACGAGCGTGCGCGGGCCGATCGGTTCCTTCGCAACGGCCCACCCGAGAAACACCGCGATTACCGGATTGACGTACGCGTACGTCGCTGCCTTCGCGGCGCTCACGTTGCCAAGGAGATAGATGTACGCGGTGTAGCCGATGAGCGATCCGAAGATGATCAGATACACCCATCCGAAGACGGCGCCCATCGTCACGCGATCGAGTGTGAATTCGCGCAGCTCCCCGAACGCGACTGCCATGATAGCGAACGCGGCCGACGCCGCGAGCATTTGCAGCGCGGAATACACGAACGCCGAACGCGGACGCTCCGTGTGGCGCGTGAGGATCGAGCCGATCGCCCAACTTATCGACCCGAGCATCAGCACCAGTGCACCCATGATGGGCACGTGACCGCGAGCTCCGGACCCCACCAACACGGCGATTCCAATGAGTCCGAGCGTCAGACCGACGAACATCGTGCGTTTGGGACGCACTCCGCGCGGACGCAGCCAGTCCAGCAAAACCATCCAGAGCGGAACAGTCGCCACGATGATCGCCACAATTCCGGACGGCACCGTTTGCTCCGACCAGATCACCGCGCCGTTTCCGAAGGCGAGCATCAGCACGCCGGTCATCGCGGCGTTGCGCCACTCCGTCCGGTTCGGAGCCGGTTGACCGCGCCAGCGCGCAAATGCGTAGAGCGCGACACCCGCGATGAAAAAGCGTGTCGCCCCCAGCACGAACGGCGGAATCGACGCCACCGCGTACTTGATCGCGAGGTACGTCGAGCCCCACAGGAAGTAGACCGCGCCGAACGCGAGCAGAATGCGCGTCCGCTTGGCGCTTGCCGCTGGCGTCATGCGATCGCGATCTGATTCTCTTCCGGAATCGGAATGCGCGCCGACTCCTTCAACGTTCCCAGCACGATCGTCGTCTTCGTCGATCGCACGCTCGGCATCATACTGAAATCGTTGCGCAGCATGCGCCCGAGCTCCTCGGTGTCCGTGGCGCGGACCTTCACGAGGTAGCAGTCCTCGCCGGCGATGTGGTGCACCTCGAGCACGTTGGGGTGCTGCTTGAGACGCTCACCGGTATCCAGCTCACCCTGCTTGTCCTGCGCTTTCACGTTGATGAAAGCAGTGACGTGGAGTCCGAGCTTTCGCGGATCGACACGCACCTCGTAGCCCAGAATGACGCCCCGCTCCTCGAGCTTCCGTAGCCGCTCAAGCGTAGCGCTCGGCGCCATCCCCACGCGTCGCGCGATCTCGGCGTTCGGCAGTCGGGCATCCTGCTGAAGGAGAGACAGGATTCGGCGGTCCATTTCATCAATCATGCTCAGAATGGTAACAAATGGCGCACAAACAGCAAGTCCAATCGATATTGGCAGAACAATCTACGGCAAAACTGGCGAATGAGGTGTGAATGGCGATCTTTGCCGCTTGTGTACACGTTTGCGATCTAACCGGCGTCTCAATCCATAGATGACCGCTCGTCTCGAGCTCGTCCCAGATGACCGTGATGGCGAGCGGGCGCTCGTGCACCGCGCGTCGTCCGGCGACGAATCCGCGTTCGAGCACCTGTATCGCGCGCACGCCGGCCGCGTGTTCGCGCTCTGTCTCCGCATGAGCGGATCGCGCGAGCGTGCAACTGAATTGTGCCAGGACGTCTTTGTCCACGTGTGGCAGCGCTTGAGCTCGTGGCGCGGCGAGTCGGCGCTCTCGAGTTGGATTTACCGGCTCACCGTGAACCTCGTGCTCAGCAACGTTCGCGGTGAGCAGCGGCGTCAAAAGCATGAAATGACAGACGAATCGCAGGACGACGCACCAGACACGACGCACGACGACGCACGTCGTCGCGCGGCGCACGGATCAGTTCAACCCGCCTCAGTCGGCGATGCGATCGATCTCGAGCGCGCGATCGCCGCGCTGCCGAACGGCGCGCGCACCGTGTTCGTACTGCATGACGTCGAAGGCTATCAGCACAATGAAATCGCGAAAATGACCGGGACCGCGGAGGGAACCTGCCGGGCGCAGCTCCACCGCGCCCGGAAGCTGCTAATCGAGGCGCTCGACCGATGACCCATTTGACGTTCGAAGAAATCAGCGAGCTGGCCGACGGCGGACAGCTGCGAACGGAGAGCTCTGACTCGTCCTCGAGCGCAGCGACGGAGCGTCATCTCGCCGACTGCGAGTCGTGCCGCGCGGCGCTGAGCCGTGTGCGCGAGCTCGTCGCGGCCGCTCATGCATTGCCGCGCGAGGTCGCGCCGCCATTGGAGGTCTGGGACGCGGTGCGGACCCGCCTCGCCTCCGAGACGCGCGCGCGCGCGTCCCATGCGTCCCATGCGTCTCACGCGTCGCGCGCGATGCGCTGGTGGCACAACGGCTGGCTGGCAGCGGCGGCGGCTATCGTACTCGTCCTGGGGACGGCGACGTTCATGACGCTGTTGTCGCGCGGGAAATCGTCGAAGGCAAAGGCGATGCAGATGGCTGCGCAGCCCGTGTCGCCGGTGTTGTACGCGGTCGACAAGAACTATGTCGCGACCATTCGCGAGCTGCGCGCGACGCTCGAGACCCAGCGTCCGACGCTCGCGCCGAGCACTGTCCGGACGGTGGAGCATTCGCTGAGCGTCATCGACACCGCGATCGCGGAGGCGCGCGCCGCGCTCGCGGCCGATCCGGCGAACCAGTATCTCGTCGACATTCTCGCCGCGCACTACGAGCGACAGGTGGACCTGCTCCAACGCGCGACCGAGCTGTTGTCATCCAATTGAGGTAATTCGCATGCGAAATCGCTTGCTGACATTCGTACTCATCGCACTCATCGCGACGCCGGTGCTGTCGGCCGCCGCGCAACAGAAAGTCGACATCCAGCGTGCCGCGTCGCCGACGGTCTCGGTGCGCCTTGGCGGCGCGCTGTCGAGCGTGCGCGTGACCGGTTGGGATCGCGACTCCATCTCGCTCACCGGCACGCTCGGCGCCGGTACGCGCATGGATGGTGGGCCGCTCTCCGGCAGCGGACCCGTGAAGGGAATGAAGTTTTTCGTCGAGGCGCCGGACGAGCCCGCGATGCGCGCGAACAAGCTGGAGCTCCGCGTTCCGAGAGGCGCGCGCGTGTGGCTCAAGGCGGGCAGCGCGGATCTCGAGGTGTCGGGCGTGACGGGCGGGCTCGATCTCAACATCGTCGGCGGATCGGTCAACGTGAGCGGGAACGCGCGCGAGCTGCTCGTGGAGTCCATGGACGGCTCCGTGACCGTGAATGGCACAGCGGAATTCGCGCGTCTCAAGACCGCCACCGGCGACATCGTGTTGCACGGGGGCGGAGAAGACGTGACGCTCACCACGGTGAGTGGCGCGATCCGCGCGTCCGACGGAACCGTTCAGCGAGGGCGCTTCGAATCCGTCACGGGCCCGATCACGTTCGCGGCCGATCTCGCCCGGGGCGCTGATGCGCGCTTCGACACACACAGCGGCGCGATCGAGCTTCGCCTCGCGC
>DATBRO010000235.1:0-18533 GCA_036560265.1 Gemmatimonadaceae bacterium
TGTTCGGATCGATCGCAACGGCCGTTCCGATCGGGCGGCTGTGGTTCGTTAGAATGATCCGATCGTCGGCTTCGTCGTACATGATGCCATCGAGGCCGCCGATGGCGACTTTGATCTTCTTGATCGGGGCGAGCGTCTTGATGTCGAACATCGTTACGGTCGAGTCGCCGGCGTTCGTCGTGAAGCCGTGATTGTACTTGGCCACGAGCGCGACGCCATGCATCCGGGGCGTATCGGGTATGTCACCGAGCACTTTGCCCGTGGTGCCATCGACGACCATGACGTGCGTCGCGCGAGAAACGAAGACGCGACCCGTCCCAGGTTCGGCCGTGACGTAATCCGTGCCGCCTTCTCCGCCGATGTTGTACTTGTCGACCTTGAACCCTCCGGCGCTCTGTTGCGGCGCGCCTTGTGCGATCGCGGTGCCTGCAAGCACCGCGGTAAGAGCGATGGAGAGTGTGAGGAATCTCATACTGGCCTCGATGAGGGAATAAGGGATCTAGTGGGAGTCCTGGTGCGGGCCGTTCATCACGGAAAGAGCAGGGACCAACGAAACCTGCCGCGGATAATTTCGTGATTTTGACCACAGCACCATCTGCGGCCGTTTTCGTTCGTTCCTGCTCCTTCTGCGCTAGACAGCCCGATCTCGAACCATTCGATTCGGAAGCTTATAGTCGCGACCGCGGATCGCCGTAAGAAGCGTCGGGACCAGGAACAGTGTAATAGGCGTCGAGAGAGCTAAACCGCCGATAACAGCGAGCGCGAGCGGCTTCTGCATCTCGCTCCCGGCGCCCAACCCCAAAGCAAGCGGCAGCAGGCCAAAGAGCGTGCACAGGGTCGTCATGAGGATCGGCCGTAAGCGGATCCGCGCAGCTTCCCGAATGGCCGGCTCGAGCGCGAGCCCTCCCTCGCGCATGCGATGACGCGTGAAGTCCAACAGGATGATTCCGTTCTTCACGACCAGTCCGACGAGCAGAATCAGCCCCATGAAACTGGAGACGTTCAGCGGCGTTCCCGTGATCAGGAGGAGCAGCATCGCGCCGACGAACGAGAGCGGCGCCGCCAGCAGAATGACGAGCGGCTCGACGAACGACTCGAACTGAATGAGCATGATGGCCACGACGCTCACCGCGGCGAGCGCGAGCACGATGAGCAGCGCGCGAAAGGCTTCCTGTTGGCTCGCGTATTGGCCCGCGAGCTCGAGTCGGACGCCGGACGGCGGCGGCGTGGCCGCCACTACCGCCTTGACGTCCTTCATGATCGCGCCGAGCGATCGTCCGCTGATGTCGGCCGTAAGGTCGATCATCTGCTGCTGGTTCTCTCGGAGAAGTTGGGCGCGCGTGTCCGTCGGTTTGAATTCCGCGAGGGAGCCGAGCTGCACCGGACCACGCGTCAGCGGCGAGAGCAGCGGCAGCGATACCAGCCGCTGTTGGTCGAAGCGCACGGAATCCGGCGCGCGCGCCCGGATTCCGACGGCGCGGTCTTCGAGCCGAAGGGCGCCCGCTTCGACTCCGAGCAGTGCACCGCTCACCTGCGCGCTCACCTGGTCCGGGGTCAATCCGGCGCGATTTGCCTCCGCCGTCTTGATCGTCATGGCCATCTCCGCGCTCGGCTCGCTCACGCCGTTGAAGAGATCTTCGAGTCCCGGCACTTCCTCCAACTTCTTGCCGAGCTTCTCGCCGTAGGATTCCAGCAGCGCCAGATCCGATCCGAAGAGTTTGATCTCGAACGGACGCGGATTTCCGGCGAGGTCATTGACGACGTCGGAGAGTATCTGCACGAACTCGATGCGCAGACGCGGAAGCGCAGCGTTGATGCGTACGCGCACGTCGTCGATGATCTCGAAGCTCGAACTGCGCCGCTGATTGAACGGCTTGAGGCGTACCACGATGTCGCCAGTGTTTTGTTCGGTCGCAAACAGGCCGAGTTCCGCACCTGTGCGGCGAGACGTCCCCTCGATTTCGGGCGTGTTCAGGAGTATCCGTTCCGCGATGTGCAGTTGCCGGTCTGTCTCGGCCAGCGCCGTGCCGCCTGGCGTCCAGTAGTCGAGCACGAACGCGCCCTCGTCCATCTCGGGAAGGAATCCGGTGCCAACGAATTGGTGCACGACGATGCCAGCGACCACCAATGCCACAGCCGCGACGATCATCCAGCGCACGCGATGCAGAACGCCGCCGAGAGCGCGCTCATACTTCACGGACAGCGTATCGATCCTTTCGCCGACCCGCGCGAGAACGCCGCGGACACCGCGTGGATGCTCGATCTCGTCTTCCCTGCTCTCGCGAACGTCGGCCGGCGTGATGAACTGCTCGGCCAGCAGGGGAATGATGCTGAGCGCGAGCACGAGCGACACGAGGACCGCGATCGTCAGCACGATGGACAGCGCGTGGAAGAACTGGCCTTCGACCCCGGTGAGCAGTCCCAGCGGAAGAAAGACCACGACCGTCGTGATGGTGGACGTCGTCACGGGCCAGATGAGCTCACGCACCGCATCGTGCACCGCGGCATCGCGATCCGGGTTCGCGTGGTAATGGCGGACAATGTTCTCGGTCACGACGACGGCGTCGTCGATCACGAGGCCTATCGCGATCGCCATCGCGCCGAGCGTCATGAGATTGAAGGTCTGTCCAAGCAGCCACATCACGAAGACCGTGATGGCCATCGTCAGCGGAATCGACGAGGCACTGATCGCGGTGATGCGGCCATGGCGCAGGAAAAGAAGGAGCACGATTACGGCGAGCACGGCGCCGATGAGCATCGCGTCGCGAACGGATTTCACCGCGTCGCGCACGAGCGCGGCTTGATCGTAGATCGGCTTGAGGTGCACGCCGGCAGGAAGCGCAGGCGCCACTGCTCGCGCTATCGCCGCGATGCTGTCCGCGATCGCCACCGAGTTGCCGCCGATCTGGCGCGTGATGTTGACTAGAGCCGCCGGACGACCGTCACCCGCGACGATGCGCACGTGGTCCTGCGTGCCCATCATGACGGTGGCTATATCGCGTACGCGCAGCCCACGCCCGATGACGATGTTCGCGACGTCGTCCGCCGAGCGTGCTTCGGTCGTCGTGACGACGAGATACTGCCGGTAGTTCGCGGGGACGCGGCCGACAGCTGCGACGCTGCTCGAGCTCCTGATCGCCGTGGCCAGATCGTCGTACGTCATCTGCTGCCCGGCCAACTTTGCGGGGTCGGCGACGACCTCGAGCTCGCGCACGTCGCTCGCCTGCACGTCGACGCGCGCTACGCCCGGCACCCGCGAGAAGAGCGGCCGGATCTGGTACGTGGCGATGTCGTAGAGCGTCGCCGGCTCGCCGCCTTCGAGATTGTAGGACAGGACCGGAAAGAGCGATGGCGTGAGACGCTCCACCTGGATCTCCAAACCGGACGGCAGGTCGCCCTTGACCTGGTTCACGCGGGCTTGGACCTGCTGGAGCGCGAACTGCATGTCGGTCTTCGGCGCGAACGTCACGTTGATCTCGGCTGCCCCGCGGATGGTCCGCGACCGCACGCGCGTCACCCCAGGAATGACGCCCACCACCTCTTCGATCGGACGCGTGATCGCGAACAGCACTTGTCGCGCGCCGAGTGCGGAGCCGCTCACGACGACGGTGACGCGCGAGAACTCCAGCTCGGGATAGATCGCCGAGGGCAGCCGAAAGGCTACCGCGATGCCGACGGCGCTGATGATGCCGATCAGCAGGTAGACGAATCGGCGCTGCTCGGCGAGCAATCCGACAATCGATTTCACGGTTTCGAGGGCGTTCCGATCGGCACGACCTTGGCGCTGTCCTCGATGCCGTACGCGCCGTAGGTCACGACCCGCTCGCCGACGGTCAGCCCGTCGAGGATTTCCGCGACTTTGTCGGTGCGTCCGCCCACCGTGACGGGACGGGCGTGCGCCATGCCCGCGGCGTCGACGACGAAGACTTTGTACTCCTCGCCTTCGGGAACCAGTGCCTCGATCGGGACGACGATCGCTCGCGCGCGCACGACCGCGATGATGTCGCCGAACATCGTCTCACCGATTCGCAGCGGACGGCGAGTGGTGGGCGCCTGCGCCCGGATCGTCACGCCGCGCGATATCGTGTCCACGATGCCGCCGACGTCCACGACGGTGGCCACACCCAGTGGCTCGCCGGACGAGCGTTGGCCGGCGCTCAGCGTGATCTTCGCGCCCCGCTGCACCGCGCCGGCTTGCGTGGGCGTCACGGTGAAGAGGATGTCGAGCGCGTTGGGATCGGCGATCTCGACGAGCACCATGCTCGGATCGGCCGTCGCGCCCAACGTCGCTCCGACGCGCGTCACCACGCCGCTGATCGGCGAGCGAACGATCGAGAGCTCCAGCTGACGCCGCGCCGTCGCCGCGTCCGATCTCGCCTTTTCGAGATCGGCGGTCGCCTGGTCGAGATCTTTGCGCGGCGAGATTCCGGCTTCGACCAGCCGCCTGGTACGCTCGAACGTCTTCTCCGCCGCGGCGAGCGAAGCTTCGGCGGCGCGCGCCGCCCCGACAAATGGCGTCTGATCGAGCTCGACGAGGTCGGTGCCGCCGCCAACGTGCTGCCCCACCGCGACCATGACGCGGACGACGCGCGCGGGGAGCGGCGCCGTCAGCGAAGCGACGTGGCCCGGACGGCCGGTGACCACACCTATCGCGCTGACCGTCTCCGTGAACGGCTGCATCGTCACCACCGTCGTGCGGACGCCCACCACGGCCTGCACGGTTTCGTCGCCGCCGCCTTTCGAGCACGCGATTGTCGCAATTGCGAGGGCCAGCGCCGTCATTCTGAGCGCGTTCCTTGGTCGCCTGGTGATCATGGCGTCGTCGTGGGTGTGAGCGCGAGAACTCTGAGCTCTGCCGCGAAGATCCACGCGTTCGCCAGGTCGTCGACGTACTGCGCGAGCACTTCGCGCGCGTTGCGTTGCGCCTCGAGCACGTTCGGGAGCGACGATGCTCCTTCTCGGTATGCCGTCAGCGACATCGATACGACGCGATTGGCCGCGGCGACGAGCAAACGGTCGCGCTGCACTTTCGCGTACGCGATCGACAGCTCGCGTCGGGCGCGCGCGATCTCGGTTCTGCTTTGCACCTGCGCGAGGGACAATTCCGCGCGTGCCCTGGCCTGCTGGGCCTCCGCCTGCGCGATCGGTCCACGGTTGCGATTCAGAATCGGAATCGGAATCGAGAGTCCGACTGTCGGAAGAATGCCGGGCTCTCCGCCCGTCGGGTCACCGGTCTCGAATCCCGCCATGAGACTGGGCGAGACGAAGATGCTGCGATGCTGCAATTGCGCGTTGAGCCGCGCCGCTTCGACCGCCGCCTCCGCCGCCGCCACCTGGAGGGTCGACGCGGCTCTCAGCGGCAGTCCGGAATCGGCTGGCACGTCCGGCGCGGGCGGCAATGTCAGCGAGTCGGTCGGCACGATCGCGACGCGGTTCGCGACGAGGCCCATCACAATCTGGAGATCGAGCACGGCCGAGAGATACGCCAGCGAATCCGCGGCCGCGACGTTGGCCGCCTGCCCCGCCGTGACCGTCGCGAGCTCGACGTCGAGATCGCTGGCGTCACCCGCGTCCCGCCGCGCGATGACCATGCGGCGCAGACTGTCGGAATCCTGCGCGTTGCGCCGTGAGAGCTGCGCCCGTTCGCGCGCGGCGACGGCACGCGTGTATGTCGTGTCTGCATCCAGCGCGGCGCCCGCCCGCTCGAACGCGAACCGGTACTGCGCGGCCAGACGGCCCGCGCGCGCCGAGCCGATTCTCGCGCGACGCTGCATCGGCAGGTCGAGCGGCAGGTCCATCGTGACGTGATAATTCGGCACGGCCTTGCTGTAGCTCCCCGAGAGCGCGGGGTTCTGCAACGCGCGCGCGGTGAGCAGCGCAGCATATGCGATCGCCGTGTCCGCGCGGGCGATGCCGAGCCGAGCGCCGTGCGCGACGGCGGTCGCCACGGCGTCTTCGCGGCTGACGGGCGCCGCCTGCGCGTCCGTGCGCTCCGCAAGCGCGCAGAGCGTGCCGAAGATCGCGGGCAGCACGACCGCACGGCGGCGCCGCGGCGTCATCTCACCATGTCAGGTTCGCCGCCAAACCCAGGGAACGACCGTCACCGCCGACGCTGGGAAGCAAATGCGCCGACTCGGCCGCGCCGCCGAGCAGCCAGCGGTCGATGCGATTGCCGGCGTGGGTGTGGTTGAATCGGACGGTCTTGATCCCGGAGAAAACGCCGATCGCCGCGCCCATCACTACGTCGCTTGCCCAATGCTTGTCGTCGTACATGCGCGACAACCCGACGAGGGTGGCACCGCCGTAGACGATCGAGCCGATGATCCAGCGCGACCGTGGCCACCACTCGGAGGTCTCCGCCGATACGGCAGCGGCGGCCGCGAACGCCGCCGTCGTGTGCCCCGACGGAAACGACGAGAAGTCGGTGCCTCTGAACCCGCGAAGAAATCCGAAGCTTCTCGGATTCGTGTCGACGGAGACGTACGGCCGTCCGCGCCCGAGAGCGTCCTTGAGAACGCCGGAGACCGCGAGACCGACGACGATTCCCTCGGTGCCGTGCACCGCGAGCTCCGCTACTCGCGCAACATGCGCGTAACGGCCGACGACGTACATCCCGCCGCCGATGATGAACGGGCCGGGGCCGCCGAAGAAACGAATCACGCTCGACGCGCGTTTGAGATCGCGATTGGCAACGAGGTCTTCGTCACGGACGAGCGACGCCAGATGCTTGTCCAGCGGAAACATCCCGACGGTTGCCGCGCTGAACATGCCCAGGATGTAGAGATCGGAGCGCACGAACAGCGGGCGATTGAGGCGGACGGAATCGGCCGGCGCTCGCGGCGCGCCCGAAACCTGTGCCGCCATCGTCGGCGCAGACCCGGCGATCATCACACCGGATGCGATCGCGAGCAGTATCCTCATGGCGGAGAATGTAGCTCGTTAGACTCCATCTTCATGCCACGCTCCGTTCTGCTCACGTTGATCGTCACTCTGGCCGTCGCCGCGGCCTGCGGCTCCCGCAATCGGAGCGGCAAGTCCTCAGCCGTCAGCGCGGCGGGGGAGATCGCCGCGCCAGACACCGATGCCGTTCTCCTCGCGGCGGGCGACGTCGCGGCGTGCACGCGCGGCGCGTTCCTGACCGCGCGGCTGCTCGATAGTTTGGGCGGCGACATCATCCTGCCGGGCGACGCGGCATACGTGTCGCCGAGTGATCCGAATCCATACCGGACGTGTTTCGATACGACGTGGGGCCGCCACAAGGCACGCATCCATCCGGCGCTCGGTAACCACGACACGGAAACACGCGTGATGCGTCGCTACTTCGACTACTTTGGCGCCTCTGCGGGTCCATGGCCCGGCGGCTATTACAGCTTCGACGTCGGCGCGTGGCACGTGCTGGCGTTGAACAGCACGATCGACCTGCGCCCGGGGTCGCGACAAGGAAAATGGGCGGCCGCGGATCTCGCCGCGCATCCGGCGCTGTGCGTGTTGGCGTTCATGCATCATCCGCGTTTCAGTTCCGGGCCGCACACCAAGCAGCCATCAGTGCTTGCGATCTTTCCCCTGCTCGACAGCGCCGGCGTCGACGTCCTCGTGTCGGCGCACGACCACATCTACGAGCGTTTCGCGCCGATGCATGACGACGGATCCCGCGACGAAAGCGGCGTTCGACAGTTCGTCGTCGGGACAGGCGGCAACGTGCTGTATTCGATCGCGGAGCTACAGTCCAACAGCGAAGCGCACGACATCGCGGACCACGGCATCCTAAAGCTTACGCTGCATCCGCACGGCTACGCGTGGGAGTTTGTCCCAGCCGCCCCGTCAGATTTTCACGACGTGGGCAGCGGGACGTGTCACTAGCGGACGGCTAGCCCTTCTTGGACTTCGCCTTCTCCTGCTTCTCCTTCTTGGCTTCCGCCTTCTCCTGCTTCGGCGTCTCGTGCGCCTGTGAGACGACGCTGCCGTCGATCGCGCTCACCAGGATCTCCTCGACGCCCGTCTGGCCCGGGACCGTGATGTCGAAGCTGTAGACGATCGTTCCTTTCTCGCGCTCGAGCTCCGAGCTCTTCACCTTGCTGCCCGCCGCAACGCGGCTCAGCGCGACCGTCTTCGCGGAGTCCTTCGAGATCTTCGCTTCGGCCTTGAGGTTTTCCTTCTTTCCTTTGCCCTTCCCCTGCGTCTTCGCGACGGCGCTGACCATCTTGCCGTGCGTCGTGTCTTGCTGCGCGGCAGCCGGCGACGCGACGACGATTGCGGCCGCAGCGAGTGCCAGGATTCCAGCGAGCTTCATGATCGTACCTCCAGAGATGACAATCGCCGCGACAGGAGCGTCGCGGCGTGCTGCTGAGGAATGCTAGCGTGACTTCCTTACACCACGATTACTGGAGCTCGTCTTCCTTACTGGAAGATTACGATCGCCGGCATCACCAAGTGGTAGCTCGAGCAACTTCTTCGAGTTGGTTATGTCGACCGTGCGATGCGCGGAGATGTGATCGATCGTAACGGGTTCGTCCACGCGAACCGCGAGGAGGGCGCGCGCATCGTCGGGCGTGAGCTCGCGGAAAAAGCTCAACGTCACGTGCGGCGTGAACGTGAAACGGGGATGCTCGAACACCAGGCCGCTGGTTTTGATGCGCTCGTGCAGCGCGCGGATCGGGCCGTTCGGATCCAAGGGAAGGACGACCACGTTCGTCTGCATGAAGCGGATCGGGCGCTTGAAACGGAGCGTCATCGGTTCCGTCTCGCGCGCGACCGGCTCGAGTGCACTACGCAGCTCGTCCTGTGTCGTGTGAGTCGATATCGGGCCCATACCCGACGAGCCGGTGATGGTCACGTGCGGCGGCACGCCCGCGGCGAGCTTTGGATCGAAGCGTCGCTGAATGTCGAGCACGAGCTCGCGCAACGGTCCGCGGAGCTCGGAGAGGATGATTATTCCGGATTTCACAGGCCACTATGTCGAAGATGGGGTCGCGAGACCAGTGGTCTGCCTGGAGATCGCTGCGCTAGAACTTGGGCACGAAGTTGAGCTTCACGACCGTGGTGCCCTCGGGACCGGGGCCCACCGTGGGCCCGAGAAAGATACGGTCGACGCGATTGCCGGGATGCATGTGATGCCACTGGACGACTTTGAGGCCCGCGAACGTACCGATCGCCGCGCCCGTGATCACATCGCTCGCCCAGTGCTTGTTGTCGAACATGCGCGACCAGCCGACCGCCGCCGCGCCGCCGTACAACGCGGGCCCGATGACCCAGACGGTCTTGGGCCACCAGCGGTACGTCTCCGACGTGACGGCCGACGCGGCCGCGAACGCGGCGATCGTGTGCCCACTGGGAAACGAGCGAAAGTCGTTGCCTCCGGCAAAGCCGCGGAACGCGTTGTAGTCGTGCGGCCGGTTGACGTCCTTGTATGGGCGCGCCCGTCCGATGATCCCCTTCATCAGATTGCCGATTTGCTGGCCGATGAACAGGGACTCGGTTCCGTGCAGGCCGAGATCGGCGGCCTTGGCGTTGTGCGCGAGTCGGCCGTAAGTGTACATGCCGGCGCCGATGACCACCGACCCAGGATCCGCGACGGTCCGCACGAAGTCCGCCGTCTGCCGCATCCGCACGTTTTCCTGGACGTTCGTGTTCTGGAGTCGCTGCGCGATGCGCGTATCGAGCGGCGCGATCGCGACGGTCGCAATCGCGAATCCCTCGAGAATCGCCGCGTCCTTCCAAGTCCAGAGCCGGCGTCGCGGAATCGAGTCAGCCTGCGCGGACAGCGGCTCGCCAAAGGACAACGAAAGCAGCAGCGCAACGCCGAGCTGGCGTATGCGAGTCGAAAACATGAAGCCCCACAAATGAGTTACCGGCCTCTAGGAGCAGCACGCGTGCCGAAGATCGGCTCTCGGTTGTCCGTTCTCGGCTCTCGGCATTGGCGATCTCAGCCGAAAGCCGAAGGCCGAGAGCCGAGAGCTGATACTCAGTGGCCGACGATGCGACTCCGCATCGTCACCTCACGCGAGTCGTCGAGGTCGGCGAGGAATCGCGACGCGGCTTCGGTCCCGGTGACGGGGTCCTCGACGAGCGCATCCAGCTCGTAGTTGATCGCGACGCCGAGCATGTTGAAATCGGTGGAGCCGACGCGGACCCAGCGCCCGTCGACGACGCTCGTCTTGGCATGCATCATCTCGCCCTTCCATTCCCAGACGCGAACACCGTTGGTGAGCAGCCGCCGGTAGTATCGCCGCGTGAGCATTGTGACCCACGGGTGATCGTTGCGACTCGGCACCAGGACACGCACGTCGACGCCGTCGCGCGCGGCGCCGGTCAGGGCCTCGACTTCGGCCCACGACGGCGTGAAGTACGCACTCGCGATCCAGATCGACCGCTCCGCCGCGATCGCCTGCATTTGCAGCGCGCGCGCGACGCGAAGCCGCAGCGGTTCGCCTTCGATGATGCCGACGAGCGCGGGCGCGTGGGTCGCGGGATCGAGGTGCGCGCCCGTCGGCCGCTTTTTCAGGAACCGATGCGACCCGCGCCGTTCCTTCCCGCCGACGCGTCGCCACATGTTCTCGAACGCCTGAAGCATGTCGCCGGCGGCCGGCCCTTCGATGCGGATGGCGGCATCGCGCCAGCGTCCGCGCTTCTCCTTCGCGACGCCCTCGAGCCACTCCCGGCCGACGCCCACGCCTCCGGTGACGCCAATGCCGTGGTCCACGACGAGCAGCTTGCGATGGTCACGCGGTACGAGACCAAGCCACGAGCGGAAACCTGGCGGATTGAAGACACGCACATCGACGGAGCGCTTGCGCAGCTCGCCGAGGAACTTGTGCGACGTGCCGCGCGCGCCGATCCAGTCGGTGAGCACACGAACCTGAACACCGCGCGCGCTCGCGCTCGTCAACGCGTCGGAGAACCGGTGGCCGACTTCGTCCGAGCGGAAGATGTAGCTCTCGAGCGCGACGGAGTGTTTCGCGTTGTGAATCAGCTCGAGCATCTCATCGAACGTCTCGGGCCCGTCGTGCAGCAGGCGCACGCGGTTGCCACTGGAGACGTCGGCAGCCGCAATACGCCACAGTCCGCGCGCGAACGCTGGTCCGCGGGTCGCGGGTAGAGGTGCGACGACGTGGTGCTTGGGATGGGCTGTCACGGGGCCTGGGCCTTTCACTTAGTGTGCCGCTAAGTTACCGCACCGCAGCTGCGGCCATATCCGGCGGCACGCCGCCGGCATAGTTTTTCGCCATGCTCGCCATCGATCTAGCCGGAAAACGCGCGCTCGTCGCCGGCGTCGCCGACGACGCTGGTTTCGGGTTTGCGATCGCGAAGGCCCTTGCCGAGGCCGGGGCGTCGGTTTGCGTCGGCACATGGCCACCCGCGCTCAACATCTTTCAGAACCTGCTCGAGCGAGGAAAAATCGACGAATCGCGCAAGCTCGCGAACGGCAAGCTGCTTCAGTTCGAGAAGATTTATCCGCTCGACGCGGCGTACGACACCCTCGAGGACATGCCCGAGGACGTGCGCACGAACAAGCGATACAAGGACGTCGGCGATCCGTCGGTGAATGGACTGGCGCAGCGGCTACGCTCGGATTTCGGCGAACAGCCTCTCGACATCGTTGTGCATTCGCTCGCGAACGGTCCCGAAGTGAAGAAACCGCTGCTCGACACGAGCCGGCGCGGTTATCTCGAGGCGGTGAGCGTGAGCGCTTACTCGCTGGTCTCGATGATCGCGCGCCTCGGACCGCTCATGCGGCCGGGAGGCGCCGTCGTATCACTCACGTACATGGCGAGCGAGCGAGTGATCCCGGGATACGGCGGCGGCATGTCGTCGGCGAAGGCGGCGCTCGAGAGCGACACACGGACGCTGGCGTTCGAGGCGGGCCGGAAGTTCGGCTTGCGCGTGAACACGATCAGCGCCGGCCCGTTGGCGTCGCGCGCGGCGAGTGCGATCGGGATCATCGAAAAGATGATCGACTACGTGTCGAAGTCCGCTCCGCTCACGGATCACTTGAGCGCCGGCGAAGTTGGTACGACGGCGGCGTTCCTGTGCTCACCGCTCGCGAGCGGCATCACCGGGTCGATCGTTTATGTCGACAAAGGGTATCATGCGATGGGAATGTCCGTCGATGCCACCTAGGTAATAGCGATTGTCGCGCGGATAACCACTCTAGCATCAGACGTCGGCGTCGGCTGTCGGTCGAAACGGCGCACTCCGACTCGCGTAAGGATTGGCATGGCGCCACGGACGGTCGAGTCGCGGCTCGCTGAGCTGAAGCGGGAAGTGCGGCGCGAGTGGCGTCCGCGCATCGCGCCGCTTCGGGCGGCGGTGAAGCGGGCTTCGCGGGCCACGCGACGGCTTACGCTCGCATCCGCGACGCTTGCGCTGCTCAAGGTCATCGGAATTCTCGCTTTTCCCTTCCTGTTGTACGTCCGCTCGTCGGTTTTCTTGTACCGGCACGGCGTCCCGACGTGGCTCGCGATCGTCAGCGGTGCGGTGCTCACGTTCGGCGTGGTGTCGACGTATGCGATACTGATGTCGCGTCACCTCCCTGGTCGTCGGGCGCGCGCGATCTCGGTCACGAAATGGGTCGCGCTGCCGCTCGTGCTGAGTTGGACGCTGTACTCGGCGTTTTATCTCGCGCGCGTCAACACCAAGACCGACGAAGTGCGCAGCTACTACATGGCGGTGCACCCGATCCTTCGCGTCGCGCTCTCGACGGTGATTCTATTCGACTCCGATCTCGTGATCACCGACACTCGACGGAGCGCCGGGGATTACCCGCGCATGGGGCTGCCGGTGAACAACCGCACGTTCCATTACCAACAGGCGGACGGCTGGGTGCACGCGGTGGATCTGCGCACGAGCGGACGGAGCGCGATCAAGAACCGGGCGGTCCAATTGTATTTCTGGATGATGGGGTTCAGCACGTTGCGGCATGTCGGAACCGCGGATCATTTGCACGTCCAGCTCGCGACGAGGACGTAGGTAATAGCGATTAGCTCGCGACCAACCACTCTGGCATCGGCTTTCGGCATCGGCTTTCAGATAAGAGCAGTTCCGAGAGCTGATGCCGAGAGCCGATTGCCCAAGTGATTGCGATTCGAAAGCGCTATTACGAGCGATCTACCGCTTTCGGAACGATCTCCGCTTGTCCCGCTGATTTCAGCACGGCATTCAGCGGAGTCAGATGCATGTTCATCGCCGACCGCATTCGCCCGATCTCCCGATCCAAATCCGCGCTCAACTCCGTGAACACCTCGTACGACTGCGCCGTCGGACGACCATCCGATCCGCCCACCACACCCATCAACGCCCCCAACTTGTTGTTGATCCGGATCGGATAGTTGAGCGGATCCTGGCTCGACCGACTCTTCGTCTGATAGATCGAATCCTCGACGGACGAGAGTGTGGCGAGTAGTGCGTTGGCGTGTTGATCGAAGCTCGCGCGCGGGTCACCCGACAGTTTCGCGCGCCGGTCCTCGATCTCGCGGCGCACAAAGCGGATCGTCTTCACCGCGTCGTTCCCTTCACTGAAACGACGGTTCACGCGCTCGAGGAATCGGAACTGTTCGGCGTAGTTCGCCGCCGTCACGCCTTTCACGCGCGGATCGGCGATGAGCCGGAAGCGCTCCGTCGCGACCGGCTTGCCGTTGACCGCGACGCGTAGCTGATACGCCCCCGGTGGCGCCATCGGACCGGCCTGCGCGCCCGCGGCCCACAGGATCATTCCGCGGAACGCAGACGGCGCGGGATACCGCATGTCCCACGTGAAGGTGTTCACGCCTTTTCGGTTCGGCGCGCGCGGTGGCGGCGTGGGACGGAAGCCCGCCTCGAAATCGTCCGGGCCCGGCGTCGGCGCGTCGGTGCTTTGGCGCGTGAGCTTCTGAATGCTGTCCGGCGAGAGGCCGGCCGCGCGCAGTGAATCCTCGCGAGAGCGGCGTCGCGCCGCCGCGGCGATGGAATCCACGGCCTGCGCCGAGTCCTGCCGGCTGGTGAACGTGCGGATGACGTTCCCCGCCGCGTCCATGAACGTGAGCGTCACTTCCTGATTGCCGTTCTTCAGCCAGTACTGTACGGCGGGACCACTCGGCGGATTGAACGCGACCGGATTCACGGGCGCCGGCGGCTGCGCGCCCTGCGCCTGCGCCGCTCGCCCGCCACCGAAACCGCCTCCAAAACTCGCGCGATACGCGTCGCGCGGCTTGAAGACACGCGCGTCCGAATTGACGACCGCGTCGGAGAGCTGCTCGAGACTGCTGATGTTGTCGAGCACCCAGAACGATCGGCCGTGCGTCGCGACGATCACGTCGCCCTGCTTGAAGACGAGATCGTGGATCGGAACGGGCGGAAGATTCAGCTGCAGGCGCTGCCAGCTGCGGCCGTCGTTGGGCGAGAACCAGACGCCACGCTCCGTGCCCGCCACGAGCAGCCCTCGGCGATCCGGGTCCTCGCGCACCACGCGCGTGAACTCGGACTCGGCGATGCCCTGGTCGATGCGCTCCCAACTGCTGCCGCAGTTCGACGTCTTCCAGAGGTATGGGCGATCGTCGTCGAGCTGATAGCGATTGGCGGCGACGTACGCGACGCACTGATCGTGTGCCGACGGATCGATGCTCGACACGCGCGTGAACTTCTGCATGTCCTTGGGGGTGACTTCCGTCCACGTCGGTCTCGCCGCGCCGGCGTTGCGCGTGATCCACACGCGGCCGTCGTCCGTGCCGGCCCACAACAGGCCCGCGGTCTTCGGCGATTCCGCGAGGACGAACACCACGCCGTAGTACTCGACCGATGTCTGGTCGAGCGTCAGCGGTCCGCCGGAATTGCCTTGCGTGCTTTGGTCGTTGTACGACAGGTCGGGCGAGATGACGGTCCACCGCTCGCCGCCGTTCGTCGTTTTGTGCACGTGTTGCGAGCCGGCGTACACGACGTTCGAGTTGTGCGGGCTCACGATGATCGGGAACGTCCACTGAAAGCGATACTTGAGATCGCCGACCGGATGCCCCATCGGATTATCGGGCCACGGATTCACGTTGCGCTCGAGCATGGTGCGCATGTCCTTCCGCGTGAGAAGCGCGCCGTAGCTACCCGCGTACACGATGTCCGGATCGTCGAAGCGCGCGGCGATCCAGCCGGACTCGCCGCCGCCCGCTTCCTTCCACTCATCTAAGCCGATCCTGCCCGCGGCGGATCGGCTCGGGCCGCAGAGCGTCGAGTTGTCCTGCTGCGCGCCGCAAACTTTGTAGGGGAAGTGGGTCGTGGCGATGACGTGATAGAACTGCGCGGTCGCGAAGTCTTCGTCGGTCCACGTCTTTCCGCCATCGGCCGAGACTTCCGCGCCGCCGTCGTCGCCTTCGATCATGCGATTGGGATCGTTCGGCGCGATCCAGAGATCGTGCGAATCGCCGTGTCCGAGCCCGCGCACGGGGCGGAACGTCTTGCCGCCGTCGGTGGATTTCTGGAAGGACACATTGTTGACGTACACCACGTCCTGGTTCTTCGGGTCGGCGTGAATTTTCATGTAATACCACGCGCGCTGCGTCAACGAGCTCTCGCCGTTCACCTTCTGCCACGTGGCCCCGGCGTCGTCGCTGCGGTAGACGCCCCCCTCTTTCGCCTCGATGATCGCGTACACGCGATTCGAGTTTGCGGCCGACACCGAGATGCCGATGTCGCCCCAGATGCCGGCCGGCAGCCCCGGATTCCGCGTGATCTCCGTCCACGTGTCGCCGCCGTCCGCCGTCTTGAACATCCCCGAGCCAGTGCCGCCGGACACGAGTTGCCACGGCTTCCGCTGCACCTGCCAGAATCCGGCGTACAGGATGCTCGGGTTGTTCGGGTCCATCGTCAGCTCGACGGCGCCCGTGGAATCGTTGCGGAAGAGGACTTTCTGCCACGTGTTGCCGCCGTCCTTCGAGCGGTATACGCCGCGCGTCTCGTTCGAGCCGAACGCGTGGCCAAGCGCAGCGACGTAAACGAGATCCGGATTCGTGGGGTGCACGACGATGTCGCCAATGTGCTTCGCGTCGGCGAGGTTTTTCTGCGTCCAGGTCTTGCCCGCGTCGCTCGATTTCCACACGCCGTCGCCATGCGACACGTTGCCGCGCAACGGGTACTCGCCGCCGCCGACGTAGACGATGTCGGGATTCGATGGCGCGACTTCGACGGCGCCGATCGTGCCGCCGAAGTACTTGTCCGTGACCGCGAACCACGCGTGTCCCCCGTCGATCGACTTGAAGACTCCGCCACCGGTCGTGCCGAAGTAGTACTCGTTGGGGCGCGCCGCGCTGCCGACGACGGCAACCGATCGTCCGCCACGAAACGGTCCCAGCTCGCGCCAACGCACGCCGCCAAAAGCCGTGGAATCGAATGGCAGGCTGACCGATTCGGGAATCGAGGTGACCGGAGACGCGGGGCGAGGAGTGACTCGCTGCGCGACGCAGGGCGCCGGAAGCGCTACGAGCGCGAGGACGGTAACACGAAGCGGACGATACACGCGAGCCTCTGACGAGAATTGAGGTTCGAAACATCTATGGTCCAGAAGTCGGACGCGAGGGGTCGCCAGTAATAGCGATTGCTTCGCAAGACCACCATGCTAGAGTCGCAGTGACCGCAACGATCGTTATTACCGGCGAACCCTGCCTCGACGCGAGCGACGGGCGCTGAGTATGATTGAGGTCGCTCGACATTTCACACACGGAGAATGGGGGGGCAATGCGTCGCACGATTCATCTGCACGTTGCGCTTTGCGCGGCATTGGTCGCGTGCGCCAAGGAGCGGCCGGCGGCTGATTCGACGGCTGGACAGACGACCGCAGCAGCAACAGCGACCGCGGACAAAGTCGGCGAGACCGGCGGGATGAAAGTGCCGGAGTCGGTTCGCTACGATCCCGATCTCGACGTGCTCTACGTCAGCAACATCAACGGCAATCCGTCGCAGAAGGACAACAACGGATTCATCGCGCGCGTGCGTGCCGACAGCACCGGCGTCGTGACGATGCTCGTCGAGGGCGGAAAGAAGGGAGTGACGCTCGATGCCCCGAAGGGGATGGCGCTCAAAGGCGACACGCTGTGGGTTGCGGACATCGACGCGTTGCGCGCCTTCAACCGGCGCACCGGGGCGCCGATTCGCACGGTGAGCCTCGCCGCACAGAAGGCGACGTTCCTCAACGATGTCGCGGTCGGCGGCGACGGCGCGATTTACATCACGGACACCGGAATCGTGTTCGACGCGAAGGGCGGGATGACGCATCCCGGCGTCAATCGAATCTTCAAGGTTGTAGGAACGAAGGTCACCGAGGCCGCGAAGGGCGACTCGCTCAATAATCCCAACGGGATCACCTGGGACGCGGCGAAGAACCGCTTCATCCTCGCGCCGTTCGGCGGACCGAATCTCCAGACATGGGCGCCGGGCCAGCAGAATCCGGCGAACCTCGTCGCAGGACCCGGTCAGTACGACGGGGTCGAGGTTCTCAGTGGCTCCGGCAACATTCTCGTGTCGAGTTGGGCGGATTCCGCCGTGCACGTGGTGCACAACGACTCGCACATGGCGACACTCGTGAAGAACGTGAGCGCGCCCGCGGACATCGGCGTCGACACGAAACGCAATCTCGTCGCGGTACCGCGATTCAACGATGGGAAGGTGGAGTACTATAGAATTCCTTAGTGGCTGCGAGCGTTTCCTACGAGCTTACGCGATGCGCGGTCTGCGGCGAGTCCGACACGATCGAGGTCGCCGGGCCGGACGATATCCGCGCGGAAGCCGAGCTCCTCTGGCAATTCCACATGCGGCGACTGTCGCCGCACACGCCATCCGAGCGCCTCGTCGATCGAGTGGCGTTTTCGCAGGCGCGGCCGTGGCGAGTCGTGCGATGCCGCACGTGCGGGCTGGTCTATCGTAACCCGGTCGAGACGCGCGAGGAACTCCGCGAGACGTACGTGGGCGCCGACGCGTCGCGCGACGCGCTTCTCGCGCTGTACGAAGCACAGCGTCGCTCGTATCGCACGCAGACGCGGCGGCTCGCGCGCTACCTGACGCGCCGAGGCTCGGGACTCGAGGTCGGGAGCTATGTCGGCGCCTTCCTCTCCGCGGCGCGAGACTCGCATTGGCAATTCGAGGGGCTTGATGTAAACCCGAATGTGAACGCATTCGCCCGATCGCTGGGCTTTGCCGTGCACAACGGCGATCTCGAGAGCTTTTCCGCCGATTCCAGCCGTACATTCGACGCCGTCGCCATCTGGAACACGTTCGACCAGCTTCCCGATCCGCGCGCGGCGTTGCGCGCGGCCGACCGTCTCATTCGTCCGGGTGGCGTGCTGGCGCTGCGCGTGCCGAACGGAGAGTGCTACGGCGTCTGGAGGACGCGGCTCTCGTCGCCATCCGTTTCTGTTCGCGGCGTCGCTACGGCCGTCCTGGCGCACAACAATCTGCTGACGTTCCCGTACCGCTTCGGCTTTTCGCCCGCGTCGCTGACGCGCCTGCTCACCGAGACCGGATTTCGCGTCGAGCGAATCGTCGCCGACGTCAACGTCCCGACCGCGGACGAATGGACGAAG
>DATBRO010000236.1:0-3533 GCA_036560265.1 Gemmatimonadaceae bacterium
TACGAGACGGTCAACTCGATTCTGCCCGGCTACACGAAGAATCCCTACTCGCTCGATCGCGTCACCGCCGGTTCCAGCGGCGGCACCGCGGCCGCCGTCGCCGCCAACATGGGCGAATCGGGGCTGGGCACCGACACCGGCAACTCCATTCGCGGGCCGTCGTCGCACCAGGCGCTCGTTGGCATCCGTTCGACGATGGGACTCACGAGCCGGGCGGGGGTCGTGCCTCTGAGCTACGCCGCCGACATCGCCGGTCCCATGGCTCGCTCGGTAGCCGACGCCGTCGCGATCCTTCAGGTCGTCGCGGGTCCCGACCCGGACGATCCAGTTACTGCGGCCGCGCGCGATCATCCCATTCCCGATTACTCCAAGTCGCTGGTGCACGACGGACTGCGCGGCGCGCGCATCGGCATTCTGCGCCAGGCGTACGAGCGTCCGACGCTGGACTCCGAGATCGTGACCGTGTTCGCACGCGCGGTCGCCGACCTCCGCAAGAACGGAGCGACCGTCGTGGACACTGTTCCGATGCCGGAGCTGGACTCGATCTTCCGCCTCCAGCGCGAACCCTGCAACCGCTTCAAGTACGATCTCGAGAAGTGGATCGCGAGCACGGGAAATCGCACGCCATTGAAAACCCTCGACGAGATCGTGCGGTCGCGTCGCTTCCATCCATCGGTGCAAGTGCGCCTCGAGGCCGCGCAACGCGCGACCGTCCCGCCGGATTCCCAACCCGGGTGCGCGCAGGTCGAGCAACTCCGTCAGGACGTCCGGCGCGTACTCGGCGCCGCGATGGATCGGTTGCAGCTCGACGCCGTCGTGTATCCCACGTGGAGCAACCCGCCGCGTCTCATCGGCGATCTCAATACCCCACACGGTGACAACAGTCAGGTGTACTCCCCGCTCACGGGATGGCCCGCGGTCCAGGTCCCGATGGGATACACCCGCGGCGTGCTCCCGGCAGGGATGACGATCCTCGGACGCGCGTGGAGCGAGGCGACCCTGCTCAAGCTCGCGTACGGGTACGAGCAGGCGACGCATCACCGTCGACCGCCACCGAGCGCGCCGCCTGTGCGAGCGGGACGATGAGCGACTGGACGCCGATCAGGGGGCCGATCCCTCCGCTGTTCTTTCTCATCGCGCTCTTCGTCGAGATTGGTCTGGGCCTGCTGCCGGGTGCCACGTTCATCGCGCCACCGTGGCATCTCGCCGGGCTCGCCTTCATCGCCTTCGGGCTGTCGCTGGCCGTTTGGGGCAGGCTCGAATTCCAGCGCGCGGGCACTTCGGTGCATCCCGGCGAACAGCCGACGGCACTCGTCGCCAAGGGTCCGTTCCGTTTTACCAGGAATCCGATGTATCTCGGCATGACCCTGGTTCTGCTCGGAGTCGCGATGCTGTTCGGGAAACTCATCCCGCTGCTGATGCCCTTCGTATTCGCGTGGGTGATCTCGGTGCGGTTCATCCGCCATGAGGAAACACGCCTCGTAGACCTCTTCGGCGACGCGTACGCCGATTACATGCATCGCGTACGACGCTGGCTGTGACGCATTTTACGCGCATGCGAATCTTCACTCTTCTGTTCGGGTTCGCGTCCGTCGCGGTGGCGCAACAGCCCGCGACGCGTCCCGGCCTGCTGCTCGAGGATCTCACATGGCAGCAAGCCGAGAAAGTGCTCACGCGACAGACCGTCGTCGTGATCCCGCTCGGCGCCGGCGCCAAGGAGCATGGCCCGCACCTCAAGCTCTCCAACGATTTCATCATGGCGGAGTACTTGAAGCGCCGCGTCGTCGAGAGCGCGGACGTCGTGGCCGCGCCGACGGTCAACTACAACTTCTACCCCGCATTTCTTTCGTATCCGGGCTCGACGTCACTCAACACCGAAACCGCGCGCGACATGATCGTGCAGATCTGTCGCACGCTCGCCGCGTATGGGCCGCGCAAGTTCTACGTCCTCAATACGGGCATCAGCACGCTGGTGCCCCTGCGGCAAGCGGCGGCAATTCTATCGACAGACAGCATCACGATGCGCTTCACCGACCTCGGCATCCTGCTCGCGGACGTGGAGAAGCAGGTGTCGAAACAGGAGGGAGGCACGCACGCCGACGAGATCGAGACGTCGATGATGCTGTACATGGCGCCGGCCACGGTCGACATGAGCAAAGCCGTAAAGGATTTCCATCCCTCACGCGGGCGTCTCGTGCGCGACTCGACGCAGGCGGGCACGTACTCGCCGACCGGAATCTGGGGCGACCCGACGCTCGCGACACGCGAGAAAGGCGAGAGGGTGACCGAAGCACTCGTGGCGGGAATCCTGCGCGACATCCAACAGCTGCGTCGCGTTCCGTGATTATTTCGTGACCGATCTCACTCTCCAAGTGGTTTCTCTTGTAGAGTCAGCGGAGGCAGCAATGCGGTCTGGACTGTTCGTATTAGCCCTCGTTTCGTCGGTTGGTTGTTCGGCCGAGCGCGCAATCGCTCCACAGCCGAAACCCGAGCGGACGTACCGGTGGATGTGTAATAGCGAGCACGAAAGCCGCTGCGGCATGCGGCTCATGCCTCTTCTGATTGTCGACGGACAGGTGCGCTCGTGGGATGTCGGCGAGAACACTCTCAAATCGGAAGACATTGATTCCGTAGAGGTGCTCAAAGGCGACAAAGCTGTCGCGCGATTCGGAGTAGATGCCCGCGACGGCGTCGTCATCATCGCGACGGCGGCAGCGCGAAGGCGATGATCGAATCGCCCGCGCGAAAAAGCCCGGAGAGCCGAACTGAAGACCTGACTCATCCGGTCGTCTACGCGCGGTCGTAACTCCGGGCCTGGTCCGGCGTATATAATGAAGGGGGACCGCCTGGTCCCCCTGACCCCCTTCACGTTCACCAGCCCAGGACGATGGACGAGAAACAGCTTCAGAAACTGATCAAGAAGAACGCGGCCAAGGCGGCCAAGCTCGCCAAGGCCCGCGACGGACGGAAGTTCGACAAGACGCTTCCCCCGCCCGCCGACGAAGATGAAGACGTCGAGCGCACGCACTTCTTCAAGGAAATGAAGAAGCGCGAGTTTTGACCGTTTGGACCGTCGGCCACTCCACTCGGAGTGCCGGCGATTTCATCGAGCTGTTGCAGGCGCACCGGATCGAAGCGGTCGCCGACGTGCGCCGCTTTCCAACCTCGCGACGCCACCCGCACTTCTCTCGCGACAACCTCGAGCCCGCGCTCGCCGGGTACGGCATCGACTACGTCTGGCTACCCGCGCTGGGCGGACGCCGGTCTCCGCGCCCGGATTCCGGCAATACCGGCTGGCGCGTCGCCGCCTTTCGCGGATACGCCGATTACATGGAGACGCGGGAGTTCGCCGAGGCGCTCGCGCAGCTGGTCGACGTGGGGCATGCGAAGCGCACGGCGATCATGTGCGCAGAGGCGCTTTGGTGGCAGTGCCATCGCCGGTTGATCGCCGACGCGCTGCTGGCGCTGGGACACGACGTGCTCCATATCCAGTCGCGCGACGCCGCGACTCCGCACAAGCTCATCCCGCCCGC
>DATBRO010000237.1:0-8425 GCA_036560265.1 Gemmatimonadaceae bacterium
GCCGCGGTGCCTGGCGTCGAGTCCGTGGCGCTGGCCTCGCCGCTTCCGCTGCTCGGCCGGCGATCGGAAACCGTCGAACCCGAACCGGGGAGCGCGCCGAGACAATCGCGCGTGGACAACGTGGCGTTGGCATCGGTATCCGGCAGCTACCTCACGACCATGCAGATCCCGCTGATTGGCGGCCGCGCATTCAATGACGCCGAGATCCCGCAGGATACTGTCTCCGACTTGCCCATCGTCATGAGTCAGTCGTTGGCCACGATGCTGTGGGGAAGGGAACCGGCGTTGGGGAAGGTCGTTCGCATGGGCAGTCGGCGTTTCGTCATCATCGGCATCGCGGCTGACACGCGAGCCGTTTCGCTCGGCACAACGACGCCGTTCCTGTACCTGCCCGCGATTCGCGATAGCAGACTGCGCATCGTGGCGCGCGTGCGTGGGTCGATGCTGGAGCTGGAGCGAATGGTTCCTCGCTGGGCACAAGAGCTGGATCCGTCGCTCGTGGTTGACGGACAACGCTTTTCCGAGCGGATCGCGTTGGAGCTGACGCCGGCCCGGCTGTCGAGCGTCGTAGCGGCGACGATGGGCGGCCTCACGATGTTGTTGGCCCTCGTCGGGATTTACGGTGTGGTGAGCTACGCGGTCTCACAGCGGACGCGCGACATCGCCATTCGGCTGGCGCTCGGCGCCACGCAAAACGGCGTCGTGCGTCTGATGGTGCGCCAGGGCTCCCGCGCCGTATTGGTCGGCCTCCTGGTTGGAGTCGCCGGGGCGGTGGGCGTGGCGCAGATCATCCGCGGCTTCCTGCTTTGCGTGAGTCCGCTCGATCCTGTCGCGTACGTCGGGATGGCGGCGACCCTGCTGATCGCCGCTCTCGCGGCGATGTACGCGCCCGCACGGCGGGCGGCGCGAGTGAATCCCGCGCTCACGCTTCGCGAGGACTAGAGTCTCCCCGCCTCTCAGCCTCTCAGCCTCCCAGCCTCGCAGCCTCCCAGCCTTCCAGCCTCCCCCATTTAGCCGATGGTGGCGACATGGCGTGATGCCCTAGTGTGAACTCCAATCGTTCTCACAGAAGGCATCGCATGTCACCATCGAAATCCACTGGCGCGCTGGCGGAGCTGTCGTCTCAGCTCGCGAGCGCGGTTGAAATAGCGGGAAATTCCGTCGTCGCGATCCACGCGCGCCGGCGCATTCCATCGAGCGGGATCGTTTGGCGCGAGGGCGTGATCGTGAGTGCCAGCCACACCGTGCGTCGCGACGATGACATACCGGTCTCGCTGCCATCAGGGGAATCAGTCACGGCGACCATCGCCGGCCGAGACGCGGCGACGGACCTCGTGGCGCTTCGCGTCAAAGGAGCGGGCCCGAAGTCGCACGTCGCGCGCCGTGGCGACGCGGACGCACTGCGTGTGGGCTCGCTGGTGCTGGCCGTGGGACGACCCGGCCGCAACGTGTCCGCGAGCTTCGGGATCGTCAGCGCCGTCGGTGAAGGGTGGCGCACTTGGCAGGGAGCACGGGTCGATCGCGTACTGCGGCTCGATCTCGCTGTCTATGACGGATTTTCGGGCGGGCCGCTGGTGGACGCTTCGGGTGGCGTGCTTGGCCTGAACAACTCGGCGCTCGCGCGCGGAACCCCGATGGCGCTACCGGCATCGGCGATCGACCGCGTTCTGGACGAGCTGCTGGAACGCGGGCACGTGCGCCGGGCGTTCATCGGTGTCGCGGTGCATCCCGTGGCGCTGTCCGCGACGCTCGCGAAACAGCACCAACTCCCGCACGACAGCGCACTCGTGGTGATGTCCGTTGCCGATGGCGCACCCGCGGAGCGCGCCGGCGTTATCGTCGGGGACGTACTGGTCGAGGCAAATGGGCAGCCGCTGCGGCGGCCCACCGACCTGCTCGACGCGCTTTCCAACGTTCGCGAGAGCCAATCGCTCGAGCTCAAGCTCCTGCGAGGCGGCACGCTGAAGTCGGTCTCGGTGGTCCCCGGAGATCGAGGAGCGCGCGAGTGAACGCTACGGCATTTGGGTTCGCGCGTGAGTTCTCGTCGAGCGCGACGAGTCTCGCGCAGCTCCTGCGGCGCGCGGTCGTGGAGGTCCGGAGCGGGGAGACGGGCAGTGGAACCGGAATCGTGTGGGGCGGCGCGGGGTTGGTCGTCACGAATGCGCACTGTGCCCCGCGCGATACCGAGCTGGCCGTGGACTCCGGGAATGATGGGAAGTGGCGCGGGGCGCGGGTGATTGCGTACCATCCGCGGCATGATCTCGCGCTTCTCGCCGCGCCGTCGGTCAGCGGGCCGCTCTTCGAAGTCCGGGATGCCGAATCGCTTCGCGCGGGGGAGTTGGTATTTGCGCACGGGCATCCGCTGGGCGTGCGCGACGCGTTGGCGATGGGAGTCGTGCACGCGATCGCGCGGGACGAGCGCACCAGTGCGCCGCGCTGGATCGTCGCCGACGTGCGGTTGGCTCCAGGCAATTCCGGCGGGCCGCTGGTGGACGCGGCCGGGCGCCTCGTCGGCATCAACAGCATGGTGGTCAATGGGCTGGGTGTCGCGATCCCCGCGATGTTGGTGCAACGATTCGTGGAGCGTGCACTCGCCCAACGGGCAGCGTAGAACTGTCCTACGGCCGCGGCGTCGCCGCGGACACGTTGCCGCGCCTTCGGCGCGGAGAGGTGCCGCCGCTTCACGGCGGATGACTGGTAGCTTATCGTGACCCGGATCGCCATCGTCGCTGAATCGGCTAAAGTCCGACGAGCAATTGCCGATGCCTTGCGCGCGAGCCCTGAATTCGAGGTCGTTGAGGTCGGCGCGTCTGTTCATGACGTGAAGGGCTCGGCCGACGTGGTCCTCGTTGCGCGAGACACGAGCGACGAGTCCGCGACAGCGCGACCGGCTCGACGCGACACCATTGTCGGGACCGTCCTCACAAATCGCGAGCGCGAAATCCTGGCGCTGCTCGCTGACGGTCTTGGTAACAAACAGATCGCCGCGCGGCTCGGCATCTCTACGAACACCGTCAAGACGCATCTGGAGCTGCTCTTCGGGAAGCTCGGAGTGTCGTCGCGCGCGGAAGCTGTCGCCGCCGGAGTGAAGCGAGGGTTACTGCTGCTTTAGTCCCTGCTCCAGTTTGGCCGCATCTCGTGGCCGCTCGGCGAGCAGCTTCGTCACGAAGCGCTGACCCTCGGAGATGCGCTCGATCTCGAGCGCCATGGCGTCGATCGACTGCTGAATCTGAACGACCCGCTGGGCGGTGTCGTCGGAAAGCTGCGAACGGGCTGCTGGCGGACCGGCCGAGCGTTTCCAGATGAGTCGCGAGTACGCAAGAACGATCGGAAACACAACGAAGATCGTTACGATCGAAATGATGCCGACGACGTTCTCGTCGACCATAGCGGCGGCTGCAAGCATTGCCATCCTACGCCTTTGCGCCGCGAGGAGTCGATACTTCGGCCATGAGCGCCAGCATGTTCCGTTCAGTGTCGCGGAAGAAGCACATCCACAGCTCGTAGTCCGGCGTCTTGTGAATGACGTGCGGCGCGCCTTCGAAAGCGACGCCGCGCGCGCGAAGTGTCTCGTACGCCGAGTCGATGTCCGGGACGCGGAAGTAGAGGACCGAACCGTGGCGCTCGAACTCCTTGTCCTCGGGCTTGTCCAACATCAACCGGACGCCGTCGCAGTCGAAGAACGCGAGCGCAGGCGGCGCCTCGAACAGGAATTTGATGCGGAGCGTGTCGCGATAGAACGCCACCGCGCGCCGGAGATCCTGCACCGGCATGGCGATCTGGCCGATCTTGCCGAGACCGAGGTTGTCTGTGGCCTGTGGTTTGGTCATGGGCGACTGGAGAAACATACGGCAGTACACCACCTTGATTCCACCCATGTTCACGCTCACCAAGCGCGACTTCGAAGAAGTGCGCGCGCGCATCGGCCGGCACATCAAGCACACGCCGCTTCTCACGTCGCGACAGCTCAGCGAGCTGACCGGATGCGACGCACGCCTCAAGGCGGAGATGTTCCAGCGCGTCGGCTCGTACAAGATTCGCGGCCCCTTGAACAAGTTCGCGCTGATGCCGGACGAGCAGAAGCGCCGTGGCGTCGTATGCTCATCCGCCGGCAACCACGCGCAAGGCGTAGCGCTCGCGGCCAAGATCCACGGCATTCGCGCGGTGGTGTGCATGGCGACAAACGCAACACCGTCGAAAGTCGCGGCGACGAAGGGTTACGGCGCCGAAGTCGTGCTCCACGGGAGTATCTGGGACGAAGCCGACCAATGGGCGCGGAAGCTGGTGCGCGACGAGGGATTGACGTACGTCCATCCCTTCGACGACGAGCAGCTCATCGCCGGACAGGGGACGCTGGGCCTCGAGATCGTGCAGGACTGGCCCGACGTCGACGCCGTCATCGTGCCGATCGGCGGCGGCGGATTGATCTCCGGCGTCTCGATGGTGGCGAAGAGTCACAATCCCAAGATCCGCGTGATCGGCGTGGAGTCGTCGGATGGACCCGCGATGAAAGCGAGCGTCGACGCGGGTCGGCTCGAGACGATCGAATGCAAGACCATCATCGATGGCCTGCGCGTCCGGCGGGTGGGCGAGACGACGTTCTCCGTCGTGCAACGGTTCGTCGACGACATCGTGACCCTCCCCGACCGCGACATCTTCAGCGCCATGATCTGGGTGATGGAGCGCTGCAAGCTCGTCGTCGAAGGCGCCGCGGCCGCGCCGGTTGCCGCGCTGCTGCACGGCGCCGTGAAGTTGCCGGCCGGCGCTCGCGTCGCCGTGGTGCTCTCGGGTGGAAATCTGAATCTGGACCAGCTCCGCGGGCTCCGATGGAACTAGGACAGCAGACGAGCAATGCTATCCGGATGCAGGTGCCAGCCGAGCAGACCGGCGAGGCCCATCAGAACGCCGAGCGCCGTCGGAATCATGGCCACCCAGTAGAGCCACTTCTTCTGGGTGAGTGACGTGAGCGCAAGAATCGAGATCGCGATCGCCAAAAGAGCATCCGCCAGATCGAACTGATCGTCGCGATAGTTGAGCGTGTCGTAGGTGCGTTGGTCCTGCTCGGCCTGCGTTTGGAGATCGCGCTTCTTGGAGCTCTGATCGGCCTCGAGCGCGCGATACCGCGCGATCGCGCTGTCGAACGCCGCGCGTCGCGAGGGTTGTCCGGGCGCCTGGAGCTCGAGCGAGGTGCGCTCGGCACGCGCGATCTCCTCGCGAATGTTGCGCGCTTGATAGAACGCCCAGTGATCCAGCTTGTCCGCCTGCGCCTGCTGCATCGCCTGAACGATGTTGTCGTCTTTCACCTTCGTGATGCCAATGAACGTCGCGAGCAAGGCGATGGTGATGGCGACCCAGGTGTTGAGGCGGCTCGCGCGGGCCGCGTCGCTGCCTTCGGCCATATCGAGAGGGGATTCCACGGGCGAACGCTAGGCGGCCGAGGCTTAACCGACGATAAAATGTCAGCGCCAAGGAATGCAGCTCACGAGTGAAAATCGAACGTCGCGCCGTCACGCGCTTTGGCCTTCTGAAATGCCATCCAAGCCGCCGGCAAGTCCTGGCAGGGCAGGCCGACGCTGCCGAAGATCGTGATCTCGTCATCGTTCGAGCGTCCCGTGCGCGTACCCGAGAGAATCTCTCCGAGCGACGCGTGAATCGCGTCGCGGCCCAGGCCCACGCCGGCGAGCGCGCCCATCTCCACCGCGAGATCGGGGTCGTCGCACACGAAGCGCGCGTGTGAGATCAACTCGGCGTCCAGCTCCGCCTTGCCGGGTTCGTCCGCCCCGATTGCCGTGATGTGCGTGCCCGGGGCGATCATGTCGCTGCGCACGATCGGCGACGTTGCCCAGGTGGCGGTGATCACGACGTCGGCTCCGGCCACCGCGCTCGCCACACTCGACGCGACCTGAAATTCGACATCGAGCTCGTCGCGCAGCTCGCCGGCGAGCGACCGCGCCCGATCCGCTCGCGAGTCGTAAACGCGTACGCAGCGAAAACCGCGTACGAGCCGGAGCGCGCGAAGCTGCGCGCGCCCCTGAACGCCCGCGCCGACCACCGCAACGGTCTCGATGTTCGTGCGCGCCAGTGTTTGCGCCGCCAGCGCACCCACGAGCGCGGTGCGGATTTCGGTGATCTTGATCGAGTCCATCACGGCGAGCAGCCGCCCGGTCTCCAGTTCCACCAGGGCGATCAGACCACGCACCGACGGAGTGGATGCCGGGAGCTTGGCGTTCATCTTGACGGTGTACGCCGGAATCCCCGGGACGAGACCGGGGAACACGATCATCACCGAGTGCGGCGACGCTCCGGGGATCGGACTGTGCGCGCGCCGGGCGGACACCTGGGACGTCGCGTAGGAGCGCATCGCGCCACGGAGCTGCTCGAGCAGCTCGCGGTGATCCAACAACCGCTCGACGTCGGATGCGCTCAGGAGCACCGCGGGGGAGAGCTGGCTCATTCGGGAAATTGCCATTGTCGCGCGTGCCCTCGCAACTTGTAGAGGATCTCCTTCTATGGATGTGCCGTGACCACGTCACCCTTGGACATCAGCCGCCGGTTCATCAACGAGGTCTGGAACGCGAGGAAGCTCGACGTAGCGGACGAGCTCTTCACCGAGTCGACCATTACCCATCAGCTGCGGTCGGCGCCGGGCGGCGAGCCGACGGCTCCACGCCGGCCGGACGACGTCAAGCGCGAGCTCGCCGGCTGGTTCGAGAGCTTTCCCGATCTCCGCGTCGAGGTCGAGTATCAGCGCGGCTATGGCGACGAGGTCGTGACGCAGTGCGTCATCCGCGGAACACATCGCGGCGCATGGCTGGGGATCGCGCCCACCCACAAGGAGGTCTCGGTGCGCATGGTGCTGCGGCAGCGCGTCCATCGCGGAAAGATCCTCGAGGATTGGCTGCTCGCGGACTGGCACGGCTTCCTCGCGCAGCTTGGAGTCCTGCCGCCGCTCGAGGAAATCGTGCGGCGAACGTCGCACATCTAGCCCCTGGGCTGCCGCGCATGCACCGGAGCATCGCTCGACCGGAGGCCGGTTAGCGCTGGCGCTGCACCTGCGAGTACAGTCCGTCGAGGATGAGGGCGCCGCGCGAGATCCGGTCGGCGTCGTCCGACATGGCGAGCGCGACTCCCTGCATGACCGCCAAGACGCCCGGCGTCTCCTCCCGCCCGAACTTCTCGTCCTTGAGGTCGATGTCGTGGACGATCTCGCCGATCGCGCGTAGCGCGGGATCGGTGAGGCGAAACTCACGCAGCAGCGTCTCGAAGGTGCAGCGGTCCCCGACATGGGTGTACTCACCCTGGTACATGTCGAATCGGATCTCGCCGGATTTCTTCCGATAGCCCTTGGCCGGGACGAACCGGAAATCGGCGTCGGGATCGATGAACCGTCGAATGAGCCATGCGCTGGCGATGCGATCGACGAAGACACCCTCGCGAGTGACCCACACCGCGCCGCGGGGAAGTGCGGTCGTCTCCTTGGACACCTGGACGCTCGACGCCGTCGCGGCGCGTGGAAACAGCGACGCCAGTTCGTCGTCCGTCACACCAGAGAGCATCGACGCGGAGCAGATGGTCGCGTCGCCCCCGTCGGCCGCGATCTCGTTCGCGAGCCACTGAAAGTCCTCGAGATTCTCGTCGGTCTCGGGGAGGACGTAGACGGAGTTCTTGAGCGGCATCGCTCCGAGACGCTGCAACCGGCGCCGAACCTTCACCCGGACGTACGCCGGCTCGGGCGGAAGCTGATGAATCAGAAGCAGCCACTGCCGGGCGGCCACATCACGAGTCTCCTCTTGCGCTTTTGATACAGGCGCATCATCCATTGATACAACTGTATCATATGACCTCTGCGGACGCAACACTATGAATTGGGTGACCCGTGAACGCCCGAAGATCGATCGCATCGCCTGCCCCTGGCTGATCGCGCGCTTCATCGATCGCGAGGCGGAGTTTCTCTTCGTGCCGGCGGACGCCGTCCAACGCGTCGCGCGACATACCGGAGCGATTCCCTTCGACGTCGAGGGCGTCGAGCTCTCGCATCGGGGGCCACTCTGCAGCTTCGACGCGTTTCTCCGCGCGTACAACCTCAGCGACGACGCCCTCGCCGACCTCGCGGTGATCGTTCGCGGAGCCGACACGGCGCACCTCGAGCTGGCTCCGCAATGCGCTGGATTGCTCGCGATCTCGCTCGGCTTGTCGCGACTGTACAGCGACGACCAGGAACAGCTGCGCCACGGCTTTGTCTTGTATGACGCACTGTATCTCTGGCTGCGCGACGCTCGCCACGAAACGCATTCATGGAACCCTCAGGCCGTGCCCGAGGCGCACTGATGCAGCGACGTCGGTTCATCGGCGCCCTGGGAATCGCCGCAGCGGGAGGGCCATTGCCCCAAGGGATGGAATCGCTACTCGAACCGGCCGATGCGCG
>DATBRO010000238.1:0-5802 GCA_036560265.1 Gemmatimonadaceae bacterium
CGGCAGCTTCTCCAACGATGCGTGGATCTGGTCGGATTTCGTGAATTCGATTGCGGTATTGGTGTATGGGGCCGACACCCGCAACTACTATCGAGCCGATCGCGCCGAGCTCACGGTGCATCGACTCTGGGAATCGTCTCACGCGCAGATCGAGCCATTCGTCGGCGGCGTCGCCGAACGCGCATGGTCGGTTGGTCCCGCGGTCGGCGAGCAGCGGGGCCCTTGGAGCATCGTCGAACGAAAGGACACCCTTGGCATGTGGCGTCCCAATCCGGGCATCACGGATGGCAACGTCACGTCCGTGGTAGCGGGAAGTGCGCTTCAATGGGAATCCGACGGGGTCAAGGTTCAGGCGCGCACGCGCGGCGAGATGAGCCTTGCGTCACCACTGGACACGGCCTTCGTCCAGATCACATCCGATGTTGGCGTCACCTTTCCCACCTTCGGCGAACAGGAGTACGCACTCGACGTGCATTGGGTGACGACGCCGTCGGATGCGCCGCCACGGCAGCGCCTCGTGTATCTTGGCGGCCCGGGCACTCTGCCGTTCATCACAATGCTCGAGCAGGGCGGGGATGAGCTGTTGCTCATCGACCAGCGCTATTCCTATCCGCTGTTGAGCGTGCGGATCGGAATTCTCGGGATTCCCACGCTACTCTTTCGTCACAGGATCGGCAGTGCCGGCCTCGGACGTCTTCCCGCGTTCGAGCAGATGGTCGGCGTCGGCATCCTGCTCACGATCGTCCGCGGCGAGATTCAGATCGACCCGGCAACCGGGAATGTGCGTGGAGGCGTTGGGTTCTCGTTCTCGCGGTAACTCGTATACGTTGCCCACACCCGCCGCGCGCCCTACATTGCTTAGCCGTGTCGGTCGGGTGCGATAGTCCCCTCCGGCGCGGGGTATGAAGACCCTCGCCGTCATCCCAGCGCGACTGGGCGCGACGCGTCTCCCCCGCAAGCCACTTCGTCTGCTCGCCGGCCGTCCACTCGTCGTTCGCGTATGGGAACGCGTTGCTGCGATGGAGGTTGCCGACCGCTGCGTCATCGCTACGGATAGCGAGGAAGTTGCCGCTGCGGCTGCCAAGAACGGCGCGGAAGCGGTGCTCACGTCGCCAGATCACCCCTCGGGTACCGATCGCGTCGCGGAGGTGCTGAAGCGTCGCGAGTTCGCGGCCTTTGACGCCGTCCTGAACGTGCAGGGTGACGAGCCGTTCATTTCAACGGAGGCGGTCCGCGGGGCGCTGGGCATGCTGCGGGGCGAGTTCACGATCGGCACGGCAGCCGTGCAGGCGAGCGCCGCCAGCCTGGCGGAGCCCAGCGTCGTGAAAGTCGTTACCGCGGACGACGGGCGTGCGCTTTATTTCTCCAGGGCGCCAATTCCGTTTTTGCGTGAGGCCAAGGACGCCGGCGATGCCGTGCTGCTGCGAGAACGTGTGTGGCAGCACATCGGCGTGTATGCGTACACACGTGATGCGTTGGCGCGTTGGGTGGAGCTGCCCGCTCATCCGCTGGAGCGCATCGAACGACTCGAGCAGCTGCGTCCGCTCGCCGCGGGCTGGGCGATTGGTGTCGCGCTGATCGCGGGACCGTTGCGTCGCGGTATCGATACAGAAGTAGATCTGGCGCGTGCCAATTCCGAATGGACCATCTTTAGTGGGGAGCCAGCCTGATGCAGCCAACAGCGCGTCAACAACCGACCAAGTTCATTTTCGTGACCGGTGGCGTGGTCTCGTCGCTGGGCAAGGGAATCGCGGCGGCGTCGCTGGGTCGATTGCTGGTCGAGCGCGGCCTGCGAGTCACGATGATGAAGTTCGATCCGTATATCAACGTTGACCCCGGCACGATGTCGCCGTTTCAGCACGGGGAAGTCTACGTCACCGACGATGGCGCTGAGACGGATCTCGACCTCGGGCACTACGAGCGGTTCATTGATCGGTCGCTGTCGCAAGCCAACAACGTCACCACGGGGCGCATCTACCTCAACGTGATCACCAAGGAGCGCCGCGGCGAGTATCTCGGATCCACCGTACAGGTCATCCCTCACATCACGGACGAGATCAAGGCCGCAATTCGCCGCATCGCGCCGGAAAACGACGTGGTGATCGTCGAGATCGGCGGAACGGTGGGCGACATCGAATCGCTGCCGTTCCTGGAAGCGATTCGTCAATTCCGGCACGACGTGGGGCGGGAGCACGCCATCTTCGTGCATCTCACGCTGGTCCCGTTCATCGCCGCCGCCGGAGAGCTCAAAACCAAGCCGACGCAACACTCCGTCCGCGACCTTATGGAGATCGGAATCCAGCCCGACCTGCTCATCGTGCGGACCGAGCGACCCATCTCCGACGACATCAAGCGAAAGATCGCGCTGTTCTGCAACGTCGAATTCGGCTGCGTGATCGAGAGTCCCGACGTCCGGACCATCTACGAGATTCCGCTGCGTTTTCACGAGCAAGGATTCGACGAGAAGGTGCTCGAGCGGCTCGGGCTCGACGTGACGCGCCCCGACCTCACGAACTGGCGTCAACTCGTGGACCGCGTGCTCGAGCCGCACGAGCGCGTTCGCATCGCGGTGGTCGGCAAGTACACTGACTTCGTGGACAGCTACAAGAGCGTGCAGGAAGCGCTGATTCACGGCGGCATCGCGAACGACGTCGGCGTGGACGTTCAGTGGATGTCGAGCGACGACTTCACCGCGCCGGACCGCGCCGCCGAGATTCTCAGCTCCTATCACGGTCTCCTCGTGCCCGGCGGCTTTGGCGTCCGGGGCGTGGATGGAATGGTCGAGGCCATCCGCCACGCGCGCGTCTCGGGGCTGCCGTTCTTCGGCATCTGCCTCGGCATGCAAACCGCGATCATCGAGTTCGCGCGCAATGTCTGCGGCCTCGAGGACAGCCACTCGTCGGAGTTCGCGCCCGAATGCGATAACGCCGTGATTTCATTGATGGAGACGCAGCAGCACGTCACGGACATGGGCGGGACGATGCGCCTGGGCGCATATCCGGCGCGGTTGACGCGGGGCTCCAAGGTGGCCGAGGTCTACGGGGTCGCCGAGATCAGCGAGCGACACCGGCATCGCTACGAAGTCTCCAATAAGTATCGCGAGCAGTTCGTCGAGCGCGGTCTCCGGCTGAGCGGACTCAGTCCCGACGGACAGCTCGTCGAGATCATCGAGTATCCGCCGCACCCGTGGTTCATCGGCTGTCAGTTTCATCCCGAGCTCAAGTCCCGTCCCACGAGAGCGCATCCGCTATTCGCGGGATTCATCGCGGCGGCCGTTCGCGCCAAACGGCAACGTCGCGAGGCGACCCCGTCGTTCGCGGAGGCAGGCGACTGACGTGCGCATCTTTCGCGACGATGCGCTGTTTGTCATAGCTGGCCCCTGCGTTCTCGAAGACGACGCCCTCAACCTGCGTGTCGCGGAGCATCTCGCGAAGCTCGCGGACAAAATCCCGGGTGGAATCGTGTACAAGGCAAGCTTCGACAAGGCGAATCGCTCGAACGCCGACGCGCACCGCGGGCCGGGTATCGATGAAGGCCTCCGCGCGCTCGAGCGCGTGAAGGAGGCGTCCGGCTTGCGCGTCCTCACCGACGTGCATCTCCCCGACCAATGCGCGGCGGTCGCGCAAGTTGCCGACGTGCTCCAGATCCCGGCGTTTCTCTGCCGTCAGACCGATCTCCTCGAGGCAGCCGGAGCGACGGGGAAGGCCGTGAACATCAAGAAGGGCCAGTGGCTGCACCCGGAGGGGATGCGGGGCGCGGTGGAGAAGGTGCGCGGCGCAACGAGCGAGGTACGCCTTGCAAAGGGAGACCGGCGCGTATCGCTGCCGGCGACCCGCCTGTCGGACATCGCGGTGACGGAGCGTGGTACTTTTTTCGGTTATGGTGACCTCGTGGTCGACATGCGCGACTTTGCGCGCATGCGCGAATCTGCAGGCGTTCCCGTCATCTTCGACGCGACGCACAGCGTCCAGCGTCCCGGTCAGGGAAGCGGTGGATCGAGCGGCGGCGCCCGGGAGTTCATCCCTCCGCTCGCGCTTGCAGCCGTCGCGGCAGGCGCCGATGGTTTGTTCTTGGAGACCCATCCGAATCCGGATCAGGCTCCGAGCGATGGTCCGAACATGCTGCCGTTGAACCAGCTGGAGCAGTTGCTCTACAGAGTGCTGGCAGTTTGGAACGCGACGCGTAAGTGATCACCCCCGAGCTTGCGCGCCGCATCCGGATTGTCGGCCTCGACGTCGATGGCGTCCTGACCGACGGAGGGATCTACCTCGGCAGCGTGGGCGAGTCGACGGTCGAGTTCAAGCGCTACGATATCCAGGACGGCCTCGGCGTTCATTTTCTCAGGCGCGCGGGGATCCGCGTCGCGATCGTTACGGGCCGCGTCTCCGAAAGCGTACGTCTCCGCGCGCGCGAGCTCGAAATCGAGGACGTCGCGCAGGACGCCAGTGCCAAGAAACTGCCGGCATTTCTCAATATGCTGGACCGGCACGGGATACAACCATCCGAAGCGGCATTTATCGGCGACGATTTTCCGGACCTCGCTGTGTTGCGCATCGTGGGATTACCGGTCGCCGTGGGCAACGCGGTGCCCGAGATTCGCGCCGCGTGCTCGCTGCGACTGGCGCGCAACGGCGGGGCGGGGGCGGTTCGCGAATTCGCCGAGCTGCTGCTCAAGGCGCGCGGCGAGTGGAGAGCCGTCGCCGACGCCTATGTTGCCGAGCGATCGATGCCGCCAGGAGCGCGCGTATGAGCGACAAGAAAACAACGTCGCGGATCGTGGAGCGCGGCCGGCGCGTGATCGCGCTCGAGCGGGACGCGCTCTCCGGAACGCTCGACCGTTTGGACGAGACCTTCGCCCGAGCCGTCGAGCTGCTGCGCGACACCAAAGGTCGCGTCATCGTCGCGGGTGTCGGAAAGTCCGGGCTCGTTGGACGCAAGATCGCCGCGACACTCACGTCCACCGGAACACCCGCGACCTTTTTGCATCCCGCGGACAGCGCGCACGGGGACCTCGGGATCGTCGGGGCTGACGACGTGGCGATCCTCATCTCGAAGAGCGGCGAGTCCGACGAGCTGATCGCGCTCATCGAGCAGCTCAAACGGCTCGGCGTTCGGCTCATCGCGCTCACGGGCGAGCGCGGCTCCGCGATGGCTCGACACGCCGACGTCGTGCTCGACGCGTCCGTGTCCGTCGAAGCCTGTCCTCACGATCTTGCGCCGACGACCAGCACGACGGTTGCGTTGGCGATCGGGGACGCGCTCGCGGTGGCACTCCTCGAGGAAAAGGGATTTCAGCGCGAGGACTTCGCGCGACTGCATCCTGGCGGCTCGCTCGGTCGCCGCTTGCTGACGCTGGTGGACGAGGTGATGGAAAAGGAGCGGCTTCCCGTGCTCCGCGCGGGGGACACCATGCGGCAAGCCATCGTCCTGCTGGCCGAGCGGCGCGGGATCGCGATCATGCTCGATGGCGGCGAGAAGGTCGTCGGCGTCATGACGGCGGGCGACCTCACAAGGATGATGGAGCGCGAGGAGAGCATCCTCTCGGTTCCGGTCGAGCGCGTCATCAATCGGACGCCAAAAGTCGCACGGACCGATGAGCTGGCAAGCGCGGTAGTATACCGTATGGAGAAACACGGAATCATGGCGATGCCGGTCGTCGGGGCGGACGACAGACTCGCGGGCGTCATCCATCTCCATGACCTCATGCGGGCGCGTCTGGCATGAAATGGGTTCTTGCGGTCTTCGTGTGCACGATCGCGTTCTCCGGTTGTCGCAAGACAACACAACCGCCCGTTGTCGGCG
>DATBRO010000239.1:0-6829 GCA_036560265.1 Gemmatimonadaceae bacterium
GCCGCGGCCTGCGCCCCGTATCGCGGTGCGTCGCAGCGCGAATCCCACGAGCTCTTCAACGGTAAGGACCTTTCCGGCTGGCACGTCGACGTGCCGGCGGCCGACTCCAACGTGCGGCTGCGCAATCCTTTCGTGGTGCGCAACGGCATGCTCGTGAGCCTCGGTGAGCCGCGCGGACATCTCATCACCGATTCCAGCTACCGCGACTACAGGCTTGAGGTGGAATACCGATTTCCCGCGACGCCTGGCAACGCCGGAGTGTTGGTGCACGCGTCGACTCCGCGGGCGCTCTACGGGATGTTCCCGCGCTCCATCGAGGTACAGATGGAGCACGGGAATGCGGGCGATTTCTGGTGCATCCTGGAAGACATCCGCGTTGCCGACATGGAACGTCGGCGCGGACCTCCCGCGCAGTGGGGAACCACGGAGGGCAAGGCGCGACGCATCCTCAACCTCACCGACAACTCTGAGAAGCCGCTCGGCGAGTGGAACACCATGGTGATCGAGGCGGTCGGGCGCGCGATCAGAGTCTGGGTCAACGGCGACCTGGTGAATGACGGCTCGGAGGCGACCGCGGATCGCGGCAAAATCGCGCTCCAGGCGGAAGGGTCCGAAGTCGAATTCCGAAAGCTGACCCTGACGCCGATCACCAAACTGACACCCCCGACACCCACGCCACCCACGCGTTGAGTCGTCGACGCTGATCGACAGACCTGAGAACTAGAAGCCGAGGCCTTTTGTGCGCAGCCGGATTCGCATCAGCTTGTTGTTCGCGGTCATGTAGAGCGTGGATCCGTCGTCGCCAAAAGCGACGTTGGCGGTGGGCTCGCCCGTAACGATCGTGCCGAGGTGCCGGCCGCTAGGAGTGAAAACGAACACGCCGCCAGGTCCGGTCGCGAAGAGATTCCCGTCGCGATCCACTTTCAATCCGTCGCACGAACCGATCCTGCGTTGCGCGACAAACGGCGCGGGATCGAAGAACACCCGGCCGCGCGCGACGCTTCCGTCGGGCTGAATGTCGTACGCCATCCACAAGGGCTTGGTGGGATCCGACACGGCGACATAGAGCGTGCGTGCATCGGGCGAGATGGCGATCCCGTTCGGGAACGTGAGGTCGCCGATGACGCGCGTGACGTCGCCGTTCGGCTTCAGGCGATAGACGCCGTTGAACGGAAGCTCCTTGGCCTTGCTGTCGTTCAGCCCCTCGAGTCCATACGGCGGATCGGTGAAGTACAGATCGCCATTCGGATGGAAGACGAGATCGTTCGGGCTGTTGAAGCGTTTTCCCTGGTAGCGGTCGGCGAGCGTCGTCTTGGTGAAGTTGGAATCGTTGAGACGCGCGATCTGTCGGTTGCCGTGATCCGCCATCACCAGTCGGTCATTGGCGTCGAACGTCAGTCCATTGCTGCCCAGCTCTCGCCCCGCTGGTGACGCCCCCGCATAGCCGGCCGGGCGGAGAAAAATGCTAATGCCTTCCCCGTCCTTCCATCGATTGATCGTGTTGCTCGGGATGTCGCTGAAGAGCAGATAGCCGCCGCTCTTCCGCCACACCGGCCCCTCGCTCCAGAGGAAGCCCGATGCCAGCAGCTCGATGGGCGCGTCGGCGGGAATGATCGCATCCAGCGCGGGATCGAGCCGTTCGATACGTCCGACCGTGGGGAAGACCTGCGCGCCGACGGTCTGCGCGAGCGTGAACAGAACGATCGTTGCGTGGAGAAACGTCGCGCGTGCATGCGACATGGTGAAACGGCTAGCGCACCACTACCGGGATGTTCGTCACGATTCGAGGAGCGCGTCCGCGTGCGCCTCCGCTTGCGCGGAACGCGGATCGAAAAGCAATTGTCTGCGCCGATTCGACTTCCAGTGCGAGCGACTCGGGCCGCTGGCGTAGCACCTCGAAGTCGAACGTCTCACCAGGCGCTATGACGACCCTCGCTGGGCGCATGGTGGCTTGCGCCTCTGGCAGGTCAGCGCCGTCCTTGGCGAGCGCGCGCCACTCCTTTGGAACCGAGTCAGCGACGAGACGGACTATCCGCGTCTCGAGCGGAGAGATGTTGATGAGCCGGAAGCGATGCGGCACTCCCGCGCGGATCTCCACAGGAGTTGGTGTCCGCAAACCGTTGACGGTCGGCAACGCATCGTCATGTGGACCACCGATGCCGAAGAGAAACACGCGCTCCGTGGTGTCGCGCATGCCCTTCTCCGGGAGCACGATCAGCGTACCAAAGAGACCTGAGGAGAGTTGCAATTCTTCGTTCGTGTGTGAGTGATAGATGAATGTGCCCGCACGCTCGGGCGTCAGATGAACGACAAAGGAATCCCCCGGCGCGATTGCCGGCGCAATACGCGTTCCCCACCCGCTCCAATCTCCGACACCGTCATAGAAGCTCTCCAGCTCGATGCCGTGCCAGTGTACCGACGCTACCTGCTTCGAGCGATTGATCACCGTGATTTCGGTCGGCTCTTTATGGCGCAGGAAAATCGTCGAGCTGGGAATTCGAACCGAATCCGCGGCGGGTGCCGTTGGCCCCTCCTGCAGGACATAGCTCAAACCAGGCTGGTCGCCGTAGACGTTCGCGCGCTGCGTGACGAAGAGGCGCAGCTTGCGACGCGGGCGGGGATCGCCGGCCAGCGTTGCACCCTTTGCTGGCGCAACGTGAATGCCGGTCACCAACCCAGCCATCCCCTGCTCGGCGTGGTTCCCATGCGCGCTCGGATCGTGCACAGCCGGACCCGTGGGAGCTGTGAGCCGAAGTGCGGCGTCGATGTGCTGTACGAAGTGGCAGTGAAAGAGCCAGTTGCCCGGCCGCGTGGGCACCCACGTCATCGCCATTGTCGCACCAGCAGCAAGCGGCTCGGTCACGGCTTTCCGGCGCTGGGCCGCAGTGTACATCGTGTCGCGCGCCAAGCTCCCGCGCGCGTCGACATCGAAGTAGAAGCCGTGCAGGTGCATCGGATGCGTGATGGGGTTGGCGTTGATGACGCGCCAATGCACGGTGTCACCGACGGCGTACGAGAGGCGCTCCGTATGCGGCCATGACAGACCGTTCACTGTGATCGTGAACCAGTTAGCGCTGCCGAGCGTCTCACGGCGCATCTGCCACCGCAATGCCTCGGGCTTGACGCCGAGGCTGGAGGCGGTGTCCGACCAGACATTGATCACGAGCACGCGGTCGTTGCTGCTTGGTTTGGCGCCAGCGGGATCGACGATGAAGGCGCCCGTCAGAGCGGCATCGCGCGTCGAACCCGGACTGAGGAGACGAATCGGAGCTTCGGTTCGCGCGAAGTAGTAGTACGTGCCCGCAACGTCGGCCCGAAAGCGAAACGTCTGCGTCGAATCGGGCGCGATGATTGTCGTGTCGAGCGGCGTGCCCGTGTGATCCTGGAATCCGCGGAATCGCAACGGCACAGACAACCGGTTGCGCACGGTCGCGAGAATCTCCGTTCCGGCCGGCACGCGAATCATCGGACCTGGGACCGTCGCCGGCTTCCCCGCCTCTGCAAATGCGTAGTTGGGGATCGCCGGGCCTGGCTTCCCTTCTGCATACCAGAGAACCTCACGCGCCTCGAGCTCCAGCCTCAGGACGCCGCCAACCATGCGGCCGGCGGCAACGCGATTGTCGTTGGGGAGCGCGTCCTCGACAAGGCGCGCGCGCTCGGCCGGGGTGTGGTGGAGAACGTGACCGGTCGTCCCAAAGCTCACGAAGAGCTGCGCTAGAACGAACAGTGATAGCTTCATGCGGTCGAATTTACGAATGGACGACGAGTGCGCCACCGGCTTCTTGTGGCGGCAAACATTCCACCGAGGCGGCCGCTGACTAGATCCGGGACTTTGCCTCGGACGCTGAGGACGACGATCTTTCTGCCAGTATGACCGAGCGACGATTCAACGAGGCGGAAGTCGCGGCGATCTTCGAGCGTGCAGCCGAGGCGCAGCAGACCGGCCAGCGTCAGCTCCCATCGGGCGAAGGGATGACGCTGAGCGAGCTTCAGGAAATCGGCCGCGAAGTCGGGATCGCACCCGAGCTCGTCGCTCAGGCAGCGAAAGCCATCCAGCTCGGCGGACAGCCGACGTCGCGCCACTTCCTCGGCCTCCCGATCGGCGTGGGCCGGACGATCGATCTCGATCGCAAACTCTCCGACGAGGAGTGGGAGCGGTTTGTCGTCGATCTCCGCGAAACGTTCGATGCGCGCGGTACCTTGAGGCACGAAGGCTCCTTTCGCCAGTGGACCAACGGCAACCTTCAGGCGCTCCTCGAGCCCACGGCGGCTGGACATCGGATTCGTCTCAAGACCGTCAAAGGTGACGCGGTCGGTCTGTTGAGAGGAGGACTCGGGATACTCGGCGTCGCGGCGGCGGCGTTGATCGCCGCGACGTTGCGAGGCGGCGCGGTCGACGCGGGCATGCTGTCGTCACTCGGAACCCTGGCGATCATGGGTGCCGGCATGTTCGGGATCGGCGCGATCCGACTGCCGGGTTGGGCACGTCTCCGTCGGCGGCAGATGGAGGAAGTCGGCGCGCGGATCGCGGGCGTCGCAAGCTCGCAGCCTACGCGTGCTCTGCGCGGCGACGGCTAGACGCTCGCCACGAGCCGCAACGCAACAATGCACTCCCCACCCAAGGTGTTCATGAGACGCTATCGGGTTCTACTGCTGCTGGCATTTGGCCACATCGCGCTCCCGCTGCACGACGCGTCGGCGCAACGCGCCGCTTCCTCCGCCCGTCTCGACGTCGTGCTCGTGGGCGGTCGAGTGCTCGACCCCGAGACGAACCTCGACGCGGTGCGCGCCGTGGGGATCAAGGGTGGGCGCGTCGTTTCCGTCACCGCGGCCATCCCCGCTGCGCGCGACACCGTGGACGTCAGAGGACTCGTCGTCGCGCCTGGCTTCATCGATCTCCACTCGCACGGCCAGGACTCGGTCAACTACCAGTACCTGGCGCGCGACGGCGTGACCACAGCGCTGGAGCTCGAGCTGGGCACGTATCCGGTCGCGCCGTGGTATGCCAAACGCGAGGGGAAATCGCTGATCAACTTCGGCGTGTCGGCGAGTCATCCGGGCGCGCGCCGAGCGATGCTCGACGGCGATTCCACGGCGGAAGGCGCGGAGGTCATCGCAGCCACCGGCGAGTTCGTTCGGTCCCCCATCGAGCGTGCGCGTCTCCCGCAGTTGGAGCGTCGGCTCGACGCGGCGCTCGACGACGGCGCGTTGGGCATCGGCATGGGCATCAACTACACGCCGGCGGCGACGCGCGAGGAGATCTTGCGCGCCTTCGGCGTCGCGGCGCGTCACCACGCCCCGGTGTTCGTGCATCTTCGCTCGGCGGGATTGATCGAGAACTCCGGCGGCGTGGCTGGCGTGCAGGAGGTGATCGCGGACGCGGCGGCGACCGGCGCCCCGCTGCACGTGGTACACGTGACGAGCATGGGACTCGCCGCCACCCCGGTATTGCTCGACCTGATCGATGGCGCGCGCGCGCGTGGCCTCGACGTGACGACGGAGGCGTACCCGTATACGGCCGGCGCCACGATGCTCCAGAGCGCGATCTTCGATCCCGGGTTCCAGGAACGGATGGGCATCGACTACAAAGACATTCTCTGGGCCGCAACCGGGGAGCGTCTCACGGCGGAGAGCTTCGAACGCTACCGCAAGCAGGGTGGGCTCGCGGTGATCTTCATGATTCCGGAGAGTGCGGCCGACCAGGCATACCGCGATCCGCACGTCATGGTGGCCAGCGACGGCGGGTTCCGATTTAATAACGGTCTACCAATCGGCCACCCGCGGAGCGCCGGCACGCACGCGCGGATCCTTGGCCGCTTCGTGCGAGAGCGCGGCGTGATCTCGCTGATGGACGCTGTGCGAAAGATGACGCTGCTCCCGGCGCGCCGGCTCGAGCACGTCGATCCGGACATGAAGCGCAAAGGACGCGTGCAGCCGGGCGCCGACGCCGACCTGGTGGTGTTCGATCCGGCGCGCGTGATCGATCGCGCCACCTTCGAGCAGCCGGCGCAGTACTCGGACGGGATCGTGCACGTGCTGGTGAACGGGGTCTTCGTGGTGCGCGGGTCGAATTCTGTGCCGGGCGTATTGCCGGGGAGACCGGTCAGAGGACGATAGGCGAAATCTTCTCCCGCGTGCGCCACTCGCCACTCATCGCACCCCTCCCTTGGCGCGCGAGAGCTCGTCCCGAATCAGGGCGGCGATCCGCCGTGGCTGGTCGAGGCACGAGAAGTGACCACAATGCTCGAGATCCACGGATCGCGCACCGCGCAAAATGTGGCGGTTCGCCTGACGATCCTCGGGCCGCGACCAATCGTGGTTTCCGTACGCGAGCGTGATCGGCATTGTCGCCGTCGCGTAGGCCGCCCGCGCGTCGATCCAGCTCTGCGAATTTCGGATCAGGGAACGAATCGCGTCCGCGTGACCCGGCAGCTTTCCACAGGTGTGAAGCACCTCGATGAGATCGGAGGGCAAATTCCGCCGATCGTACACTCCACCCTCCATCACTCTGCGCAGGATGCCCTTGGTCCCGGTCCGCACGACGACGGACCCAATCACGGGCCAAGTCATCACCGCGAAGAGAACGTTTGCGAGCGGTGAGCTGCGCCGGATCCCGGCCGCGTAGTCGTATGGATTCAGGGCGACCACGCCGGCGAGCCGAGGATTCCTTCGCGCCGCGAGCGCCAGCGCGATCGATGCACCAATCGATTCACCGACGAGCAGCACGCTCTCGAGATCGAGCGCGTCGAGGAACTTCTCCACGACGTCGGTGAAGTACGTCGCGGTATACTCGACACGCGGCGCGGAAGATCGGCCGTGCCCTGGAAGA
>DATBRO010000240.1:0-4786 GCA_036560265.1 Gemmatimonadaceae bacterium
GGACTGGCGATCTACGGCGCGCGGTTCGGCCGTTACCCGCTCGATCCCACCGTAATCTTCACGCTCCGGTAAGTGACATGCACTCGTTTCGTGCTGGCGTCGCAACGATCATCGTGCTCGCGGCATTCGCCGCAGGTTGTACGAGACGCGTCAAGATGAACACGAGTGCCAACGCGACGGCGAGCGTGAAACGCGAGCCATTCGGCACCCTAGCGGACGGACGCGCGGTCGAGCTGTTCACGCTCACGAACGCACACGGCGTCGAAGTGCGCGCGATGACGTACGGTGGAATCATCACCGTGATTCGAACGCCGGACCGCGACGGACATCTCGACGACGTCGTCCTCGGCTTCGACAGCCTCGCCGGGTATCTCAAAGGCTCACCGTACTTCGGCGCGATCGTCGGGCGGTACGCCAATCGCATCGCGCGTGGACAGTTCACGCTCGACGGAGTGACGTATCAGCTCGTGCGCAACAACTCACCGAACTCCCTCCACGGCGGCGTGCGCGGCTTCGATAAGGTGCTGTGGACTGCGGAGCCGTTGACTGGTGGCAGTGGCGTTAGCGTCGTCCTGCGATACGCGAGCCGAGACGGCGAGGAAGGCTACCCGGGCAACGTGAACGTTCGCGTGACGTATGCGCTCACGCCGACCGACGAGCTGGTGGTGGACTACGAAGCGAGTGCCGACAAAGCAACGCCGATCAATTTGTCGCAGCACACATACTGGAATCTCCACGGCTCCGGCCGAGGCGACATTCTCGATCACGTGCTGACGCTGGACGCGTCGGCGTTCACGCCCGTCGACTCGACGCTCATTCCTACGGGCGACATCACGCCGGTGGAGGGGACTCCATTCGACTTTCGCGCAGCGACGCCAGTCGGCGCGCGCATCGAACAGCACCACGAGCAGCTGCGCTACGGCCGGGGATATGATCACAACTGGGTGCTCGACCGTCGCGGCGGTGCGGGCAGCGCCGATCTGATTCATGCCGCGCGGCTCGTCGATCCCAGCAGCGGACGAGCGCTCGACGTGCGGACGACGGAGCCGGGCATCCAGTTCTACTCGGGCAACTTCCTCGACGGGACCATAAGGGGAAAGGGTGGACAGGTCTACGGACACCGCACGGGACTCTGTCTCGAGACGCAACATTTTCCGGACTCGCCCAATCACCCCACATTTCCGTCGACGATTCTTCGTCCAGGCGAGACGTATCGGTCGCGCACGACGTTCGCGTTCAGCGTCGTTAAATAACTGCCGCCCAGGGTGCTGCTACTGGCGCGCGCCGACGTGCTCTCGCAGCCAGTCGGTGAGCGGTCTCACGCCGCTCATCACACCTTATTCGCCGTACATCTCCGTTATGAGCCGTCTGAGACCTGCTGCCTTCGCCGGCGACAACGTTCCCAATTTCTCCCCGATCCGGGATTTGCTGATCGTGCGGATCTGATCGACGGCGATCTCGGCGTCGCGGTCGCGGAGCTTGACACCAAAGCGGCTGCGCCAAGCGGGGTGAAGGCGGGACGTAAGCGGGCAAACCGTCACTGTGCTGAGGCGCTGGTTGAGGACGTCGAGGCTCACGATGACAACCGGCCGCGTTTTTGCCATCTCCGAACCCTGCGCCGGATCGAGGGACGCCCAACGAATCTCATAGCGCTTCACTTCTTGCGACGCCGACGCGGCGTGTATCGCGATCGCGGCTCAGCGATGCTCCGAGCCTTACTACCCTCCCATGGAATGGTCTCCAGTCCGTCGGCAAGCGTTGCGTCCCAGCCACTCCAGTCTTCCGCTTCCGCCGCCATCTCACGCGCCGTCTCGTCCCATGACAGCACGCTGCGCGACGAGCCGCGCGGTCGCAAGAGAATCCCTTCACTGCGCTCTTCCATCAGGACCGTGGCGCCGATGTGGTAGCGCTCGAGGATTGGCGCCGGGATTCGAACGCCTCGCGAGTTGCCGATGCGCGCGACTTTGACTTCGATGGGCTTCATGTAATTACGGTAATAACGCTTGGCGGAACCGTCAACGTCGTGCGTTCTCTGGTGGGCGCAAGTGTCAGCACATCATTAGCATCAACGGATGCCCGACACCCAGGTACTCATCGTCGGCGCGGGACCGACCGGTCTCGTGCTCGCTCTCTTTCTCACGCGACTCGGCGTGCGTGTGCGCATCGTCGACAAGACCGCGCAGCCGGGAACCACCTCGCGCGCGCTCGTGGTCCATGCGCGCACGCTCGAGTTCTATCGCCAACTCGGGCTCGCGGACGCCGTCGTCCAACGCGGCCAGAAATTCATCGCGGCGAATCTCTGGGTTGCGGGCAAACAGGTTGGGCGGATTCACTTCGGCGAAATGGGACGCGGGGTGAGCCCGTTTCCTTATATGCTCGTCTTTCCGCAGGACGAGCACGAGCCGCTCCTGATCGACGCGCTCGCGCAGCGCGGCGTCGCCGTGGAGCGACCGACAGAGCTCGTGTCGCTGACGAACGCAACCGACGGCATGCGCGCCACACTCAAACGCTCGGACGGCGCGGAGGAACAATGCGACGCCCTCTACGTCGCCGGCTGCGACGGTGCGCGCTCGCGCGTGCGGGAGTCACTCGGCGTCGGCTTTCCCGGCGGCACCTACGAGCACCTCTTCTACGTCGCCGACGTCGAGGCCAGCGGACCGGTGATCAACGGCGAGCTCCACGTCGTGCTCGACGACGCCGACTTTCTCGCGGTCTTCCCGCTCAAGGGCGAGAAGCGCGGACGCCTCATCGGCACGGTGCGCGATGAGATGGCGGGGGCGGCGAAGCAGGAGCGTCTCATGTGGAACGACGTCAGCCCGCGCGTCGTGGATCGCATGGGGATCACGGTGGACAAGGTGAATTGGTTCTCCACCTACCACGTGCATCATCGCGTGGCCGATCGCTTTCGCGAGGGGCGCGCATTCCTCCTTGGCGACGCCGCCCACGTCCACAGCCCGGTGGGCGGGCAGGGGATGAACACCGGGATCGGCGACGCGGTCAATCTCGCGTGGAAGCTCGCGGCGGTCATCGCCGGTCGGGCGGACGCGCGGTTGCTGGCGACGTATCAGCCCGAGCGCATCGCCTTTGCGAAACGACTCGTGGCGACGACCGACCGCGCGTTCACGATCGCGACCAAGAGCGGGCCGATTGCGCGGCGAGTGCGCCTGAAGGTCTTCCCTCGCGTGATCCCGCCGCTGTTCACGGTCGAACGAGTGCGGCGTCTCATGTTCCGCACGATTTCACAAACGGCGCTGCACTACCGCGAGAGCCCGCTCAGCGTCGGCAAGGCGGGCGGCGTGCAGGCGGGCGATCGTCTGCCGTGGATCGAGCTCGCCATGATAGCGCGAGGGCCTGAGGACAATCATGCACCGCTCGCGTCGCTCGAGTGGCAGGTGCACGTGTACGGCGTCGCGTCGCAGGCGATTCGAACGGTCTGCCGGGAGCGTGGCATCGACGTTCACGAGTTCGCGTGGAGCGCGGGCGCCGAGCGCGTGGGGTTCGAGCGAGATGCGGTCTACCTCGTGCGGCCGGACGGTCACGTCGCGTTCGCGGCGTCGCAGTCGGGGTCAGCGGCGCTCGCGTCGTATCTCGAAGAGTGGAAAATGTCGCCGCGGTGACTCTGCGAGGTGCGGCGCTTACATCAGCTCTCTGAACAAGTGGCTCAAGAAGGTCAGAGATCGTTCGTAGATGCCGGGCAATTCGGATTCGCGCGGTCCGGCGACGTTGAGCACGAACTGAGTCGCGTCGTCGTTGTCTGCCAGGCGCAGCAGCCAATTCCGCGTCGTTTCGGCGGAGCTCCCCTCATCGAGATCGACGACGCGATACGGCCTGAGGAAAATCAGCTCGGCGCACCTCACTGTGAACGCCGTGCCACGCGAGATCTCGAGACTATTGCCGCGGACGAGAGCCAACGTCGCATGGCTGTCACGAACGTTCCAGGCGGTACGCTGCTCCGGTTCGGTTGAGGGCGTCTCGACCAATCGCGGATATCGGGCGAGCAACCCGGGCGGCGACGGATGGTCCTCCGCGATTCCGCCGTGCGGGCACCAACCGGTGTATTCGATGTCGAGCGCGATTGCGGCGTCAAGCGCGGCTCTATCGGCGCCCGACTGACCTCCGCTCCGGATGACGAGACGCACGGTCGAATTCTACACTCATCCAAACGGCGCGACTAAAGCCAGGCCGCGTGCGCTAGGGTTGTCTACCTTTCGCGAATGCCTTTTCGCTCTCTTAAGCTGCACCCAAGTCTCCTCACCGGAATCAAAGAGCTCGGATTCTCCCAGCCCACTCCCATTCAGGCCGACGCCATCCCGCCGGCGATGGCCGGACGCGACGTGCTCGCGTGCGCGATGACCGGGAGCGGGAAGACCGCTGCCTTCGTTCTGCCAATCCTGCACAAGCTCCTCGCGAAGCCGCGCGGCACGACGCGCGCGCTGATCGTGACGCCGACGCGTGAGCTGGCGGCGCAGGTGCTTCAGGAGCTCGACGATCTCGCCGTGCATACGCCGATCACCGGCGCGGCGATCTATGGGGGAGTTGGGATGGGGCCGCAGGAGCATGCCTTTCGATCCGGCGTGGACGTGATCGTCGCCACTCCCGGCCGATTGCTCGACCACATGCGCCAGCCGTACGCGAAGCTCGCGCACGTGGAGTACCTCGTGCTCGACGAGGCGGATCGCATGCTCGACATGGGATTCCTCCCCGACATCCGCCGCGTCCTCAAGCATCTGCCGAGGAAAAAGCAGACCCTCTTTTTCAGCGCGACGATGCCCGCGCCGATCGTCAC
>DATBRO010000241.1:0-9763 GCA_036560265.1 Gemmatimonadaceae bacterium
TCACGTCGGGTGAGGACGTGGTCGGACGCCATGGCTATCAGGCGCTGCTCTTCGTCCCCACCGACAACTCCGGAATCACCGGCTCGCTGTATTACCGAGACGGGCGGCTCGGCCAACCGCTGATCGAGCTCGTCGCGTCGCAGGATTGGTCGAACTACGTCAGGATCCTCGACGCGACTCAGCAGAACCGGAGCATCGGCATGTTGCGCCGCCGCATTCGCGACGCGTCTATTGCCTTCACGAAGCGGCGCCCCCGCGCGCGCACCTCGTCGTACTTCAGCGTCGGCGGCGGCGTGGAAGCGCGCGACTACGCGCCCGATTCGGCGCCGCTGCTCGCGCGCATCGATTCCGTATTCCGAGGCGCCTACTACTATCCGCGCGTAGTGGTCTCGGCCGGGTGGGGCAACTCACAGTATCCGGCGCTCGCGATTTCCCCCGAGGACGGCATCTCGCTCGCGACGACGACGCGCGTCCGGTGGCGCTCCGGCGATACTACCGTCGCCACGATCAGCGTCGTCGGCGCCGCGTCCGCGTACAAGTCGCTCGACCTTCCGGGATTTGCGCATCACGTGTTGGCGCTGCACGTCGCGGGAGGCGCCCAGGACAATCGCGGCACGGGCTATTACGAGGTGGGCGGCGTGAACGGCGGGACGCTCGACGTGCTCCCCGGCTACACGCTCGGCGAGGGGCGGCGCACCTTCGGCGTCCGCGGATTCCCGACCGCCTCGCTCCTGGGCATTCGCGCGTTCGCGGGGAGTGTCGAGTATCGCGCGCCCCTGACGCTGCCGGGTCGCGGACTCGGCTCGCTGCCGCTCTTTCTCGACCGCACCAGCATTACGCTCTTCGGTGACGCGGGGAGCGCGTGGTGTCCCGGGATCTATGTGTCGCGCCAGACGCCGAATTTCGCGCTCTGCACCCAGTCGCATTTCGACAACAAATTTGTATTTCTCGAGCCGTACGCGATCGGGTCGGTCGGCGGTGAGCTCAATGTCTCGGCGGCTGTCCTCAGCTGGGACCAGCCCTTCCGATTCCGACTCGGCGTCGCCGCAGCCGTGCTGGGAACCGACGTGGTTCCACTACGGAATGCTGTCACATCCTATTTCACCGTAGGCGTCTCGTTCTGAACAACTAGGGAATGGGGAATAGGGAATCGGGAGTAGGGCAACTACAAAAACGGGAAAGGGAAAGGGAACGCGGCAAGGGAATTGACCGATTCCCTGACACTTTCCCTTTCCCTTTCCCGCCGTCGTAGTTGCCCTATTCCCTATTCCCTATTCCCAATTCCCAGTCGTTTAGTCGTTTACCGGTATGGCGATTCCGATCTTTCTGTGGTCAGCGGTTGATCACTCGGTAGCCCGCGAACTTCCACAAAATGCTGGCCGATCGCGCTATCCGATCGCAACGTCACGCCAGCGGTCTTGGCGCGCTTGCGATAGCTCGCCTGCTGCGGACGGCTCAGCTGCTCCCACCATTCTCTGCTGAAAACGATCGCGGAGCTGCCGGTGAGCGTCCCTTGCTCCAGATCGTGGAGCGCGAGCTCCAGCGAATTGCGCCGCGAGATGGGACTCGAGCTCGTCACCGGGACGCTCGAGTTCGGGCCGCGTGTCGTCGCGAGACGCGTGACGACGTAGCGCATCCGTTCCGCGCGCGTCGGCTTGATGAGGTATGCGTCCGCGCCGGCGCGCATCGCCCACTCGCGGTCGGCGGACGTCGAACGATTCGTGTGCGCCATCACGCGCGTCTTGCGCAGCGTCTTGGAGCGGCGAATCGCGTGAATCAGGCAATCATCTTCGCCCGTCTTGAGATACAACTCCGTGACGACGAGACGTATCTCGCGCTCGTTCACCATTCGCATGGCGGTCTCGCCATCCGCGGCCTGCAGCACCGTGCACCCCGTGGATGACAGCTGATCGGCCAACAGTGCGCGCACGCGTTTGTCGGAGTCTACGAGCAGGACCGTGTAGTCGCGTTCGGTCATCTGACGCTCCCGATGAAGATCGGGCTGGACCTGATCGGCTCTCGAGAGTCCGATGACGTCACGCGCCAGGAGACCGAGGAAAGGAGCGGCGCCAGGAAAGGGGGACCGCTCGCCAGCTACTTTAATATAGCGGTCGGACGCTACGTTTCCTTGACGTCCTTGAACCGCACCAGCCGCCCCTTCTCTTCATCCCACAGCGAGAGGGTCAGCGTCCTGCCGGCGTCGCGCAGCGTCACGACCGTCACGTCGTGGAACAACGGATTCTCGTCGTGACACTTCTTCAGCTTGTAGTTCGGAATCTTGGGGCTGATGTGATGCACGTGGTGCACGCCGATGTTGCCCGTGAGCCATGCGAGCGGCTGCGGCAGTTTGAGGTACGAGCTTCCCGCGATGGACGCCTTGGCGTAGTCCCAGTTCTCATGCGGCGCCCAATACGTGTCCTCGAACTGGTGCTGGACGTAGAACAGAAAGACGCCGGCCACGCCCGCGAAATACATCACTGGGAAGTACACCATCAGGAACTGGGGCAGCACGCCGAGCACGTACGCCACCAGCAGCGCGATGACGATCGCCGCGTTGGTTCCCCAGACGCTCTGGATCTGTTTGTCCTTCGTTGCCTTGGTGCGTGTGCGAAAGCGCTGGCTGTACATCAACCACAGCGGTCCCACGGCGAGCAGCGCCACCGGCTGCCGGGTCATGCGATACTTGAACCGGTCCAGACGCGAGAGCGCGAGATACTCGCGCACCGTGATCGTGTTCACGTCGCCATGGCCGCGACGATCGAGGTCGCCTGACGACGCGTGATGAATTGCATGGTCGCGGCGCCACTGCGAGAACGGCGTCAACGTCAGCAGACCCGTGATCCCACCCACGATATCGTTCGCGCGTCGCCACGGGAGGAAGGAACTGTGCGCGCAATCGTGCATGATGATGAACGTGCGCACGAGAAAGCCGGCGGTTGGGATCGCCAGCAACAGCGTCACCCAGTACGGCCACGCGAGGGACAATACCATCAGCGTGAAACCGACGGCGAGCGGCAGCAACGTCGTGACGAGCTGAACCAGCGCGCGTGGAACTTCGGTGTGCTGGTATTTGCTTACGACTTCGCGCCAACCCGTGCTAGGCGCAGTTGCAACGGCTACATCGCCATTGGTGGATGTGGGCATCAACTAAAGTAACCCACTCTGTACGGAAACGCACATTCTAAATGGCGTAAATATTTGTCTACTCCATGTGTGTCCGTGTGAATTCCCGGCTCTTGCGCGGCCTGGCGGCCTTGTCCTTAGTCTCCCGATTTTGCGCGGCCCCGCGATGTTGCTGTGATTTGTGTTTCTCCACGTCCTCGATGGACTGGAAGCTCGCGTCGCAGACCGGACAGTGATACGGATTTGGATCTGTCATAAGCCCCACCTACCCACCTATCACCTACCACCTATCACCTACCACCTATCACCTACCACCTATCACCTACCACCTACCACCTATCACCTAGCACCTAGCATGCCCGAGCCCAAATTTCATCCCACCACTTTCATTCATTCTCTCGCATACGTGGCGGGCGATGTGACGCTGGGGCCGCGCGTCTCGGTCTGGCCTTTTGCATCGATTCGCGGCGACAGCGACGCGATCACCATAGGTGACGATTCAAACGTGCAGGACGGCTGCGTCATTCACGTCGACGATGGTGTCCCATGTCACATCGGGAAGCGCGTCGGCATCGGCCATCGCGCCATCGTGCACGGGGCCGTCGTCGAGAACGACGTGCTGATCGCGATGGGCGCGGTGCTGTTGAACGGCGTGCGCGTCGGCAGCGGCTCGATCATCGGCGCGGGCGCGGTTGTGCGCGAGGGCTTCGTCGTCCCACCCAATTCGCTCGTGCTCGGCGTCCCTGGCCGCATTGTGCGCGAGACGACGCTGCCGGAGCGCGATCGCATTGCACGGACCGTCGAGAGCTACCTCACGCTCCAGGAGCGGTATCGGCCGACTTGAGCCCGGCTCTGCGCCGGAGCGCGCGCACGCCAGCGGCGATCGTCAACCCGACTCCCGCCAGTGTTCCTGTCGCGATGCGCGGATGCAGCACCGCCTGCGTGTACGCACTCCACTTTTTCACGCGCCCGGAGAAGGTCCCGCGCTCGCCGCCGTCGCGCGCGACCGGAGCGTACAGGTTGCTCGGCCGGTCGGGAGACGCGGCGATTTTTGTCTTCTGCGACTCGAACGTGGAACGCTCCATGTACTTGTCCGTGAGTCGCGGTGACATCTTTTCGCCGAGGCTCACCACTTTCCCCATGCCGCCGACGATGAGATCGCGCATCGGTTCCTGCGCCGCCGCGAGAATGGCATCCGCCACCACGTCCGGCGTGTAGACCGGAGGGATCGGCTGCGGCTCGACGCCGAGGAATGTCTTGGACTTCTGAAAGAGCGGCGTGTCGATGCTCCCCGGTTTCAATAGCGTGATGGAGATCGGCGCGTCCTCATCCTCGAGCTCCATGTGCAACGAGTCCGTGAATGCCTTGATGGCGTGCTTCGTCGCGCAGTAGTTGCCTTGTAGCGGGATCGCGCGGTCGGCGAGCGCGCTGGCGACGTTGATGATCGCGCCACCTTTCGCGCGCAGATGCTTCACGGCCGTCAGCATGCCGTGCACCTGTCCCCAGTAGTTCACGTCGAACTGCCGCCGCATGTCGGCGAGAGGCACTTCCGTGCAGCGGCCATAGATCGACACCGCGGCGTTGTTCACCCAGGTATCGATTCCCCCGAATTCCGCGTTAGCGCGCTGCCCAAGGCTCTCGACCTGCGTCGGATCGCTAACGTCGCACACTTGGTAGATCGCGCGTCCGCCTAGTCCGCGGATCTCGGCCACTGCGCCGGCGAGATCGCGCTCGTTGCGCGCAGCGAGCACGACGCGCGCTCCTTTCCCCGCGGCCTTCTTCGCCGTCGTGAGCCCGATGCCACTCGACGCACCCGTGATGACGATGACCTGCTCGTCGATCGGCTTAAGTCGTAACTCCATTGCCGCGCTCCTCGCTGTTCCGCTTCCCGCTTCCCGCCATCAGTGGTGCAAAACCGTCTCCACCAGCGCACCAAGTCGTTCGGGTATCCCGTCCTTGAGGGATTCGAGCGGTGGCTGCCTCAGCAAATGCAGGTCGCCATGTTTCCGCACGATCTCCGCATGCGAGTCCCCGTCTTCACCGCGCCAACATCGCAGCGTCGCGCGGGCGTCACCGATGTGCAAATTCTCGATCGTGACGTCCGGCAGCCATTCGGGGAGGTGCGGGTCCACGACCAGCAGCTTGAGTGGCGCCAACGGCTGCAGTCCAAGCAGCGACTGGAGCAACAGCGGAAAGACGGTCGCATTCCAGAGCTGTGGAGTGTTGGAGCGCGGATACGCTCCGGGGAAGGGCCGCTCGCCGTGCGCGTACCCGCCGACCGTTTCCGGTATCCGGTAATCGGGATACAGCTTCGCGAGCGCGAAGAGTCCTTCCGCGAGCTCGGCGGCGCGCTGGCGAAATCCGAAGCGCGCCAGCCCGAACATGATTGTCGCGTTCTCCACCGCCCACACGCTGCCGAGGTGGTATTCGATCGGATTGTAAGAGCGATCGCTGCACGAGAGCGTGCGCACGCCCCAACCGCTGAAGAGGTCGGGCGCGAACAGTCGTCCCACGACTTTGGGCAGGTGGTCGTCGTCGATGATGCCGGTCGCGATGCACTGTCCCACGTTCGACGTCAGCGCGGGCACTTGCCGTTTGTCCGGGTCCAGCGCGAGCGCGAAGAAGTTTTCGTTCTCCATCCACCAGTCGCGATTGAAGCGCGACTTGAGGTCCATGGCGCTGCGCCAGAGCGCTGTTGCGTTGTCCTTGTCGCCGCGGATCCAGCTCATTACCGACATCATCTGGAGCGACGCGAACCAGTAGCCCTGTAGCTCGCATGTCGCGATGGGTGACGGGACCGGTGAGCCGTCGGGGTACAGGACCGCGTTCCCGCTGTCTTTCCATCCCTGGTTCTTGGTTCCCTTCGGCGAGAGCGTGAGGTACTCGAGATATCCGTCGCCGTCGCGATCGCCATGCTCGCGCAACCAGTCGAGAATGCGTCGGGCCGTGTCCCAGTGGCGCTCGAGCGATTTCTCGTCGCCGGTCCACGCGAACGAGTGCGCAAGCGCGATGATGAACATCATCGGGCTGGCATAATCCGCGTAGTACGCCGCGTACGGATTGATATCGAGCCGCGCGAGCGGCCCCTGGCGCACTTGGTACGGAATCCGGCCGGGCTCCTCATCGCGCCACGCGTCGAAACGCGAGCTCTGCATCCGGCCTAGTCGCGTGAGCGACGCATCGAGCATTCGTCCGCCGTCCACCCAGCCGGCCTGCCAGCCCGCGGTGAACGCGTCGCGCCCGAACAGGGCCGGATAGACCGGCATCCCTGCCTGCGGCGTGAGCCAATCGTCGCGCGGACCCTGGAGCAGCGGATACGACGACAAGTCGCGCAGATTCGACCGCACGATGTCTTCGGCGATCCGGTTTCGCTCGACGAGCACGCGCGCGAAGCTCTCGCGCCATGTGCGCCAGTATGCCTCCGTCTCCGCGAGCTCGTCGCCCTCGGGCATCTCGGCGTAATCGAAGGGTCGTACGTGCAGCGCGAGCCGAGACGTCTGCTGCGGGTCGAGTCGAAGTCTCGTCGAGAGACGCGAGTCGTCCGCGCGCCATGCGCCACCCGTCGCGCTTACGATCGTTCTATATGGAAGCCTCTCGTGCTGGTAGGAGAACTCGATCTGTGCTTCGCCGAGCCGCGCCTCGACTTTCGCCGACTGCTCGCGTTTCCCGCCGAGCCCTTCCTGGATGTCTGCGAAATCCGCTGCGAGGACCCACGCGAGCTCGAGCTCCACAGAGTCTCGCGCGCGATTCGAGACACGCAGCGTGACGTCGAGCGACGCGATTCCCACTTCGTAGGCCACGTCGATGTCGAGCGCGCGATGCGGGATGCCGTGCGCGTCCCGAGAAATTGTGTCGTCGGAGTATCCGGTGCCCCCACCGCCGAATTCCGCGAGCTCGGGATGCGCATAAAGGAAGTGCAGCGACTCTGGATCCTTCCACGCCGACTCGCAGAGCCACGGCGCCTCACCGTTGATCTCGAGCCTCAGCGTGCTCAAGTGTCGCGCTTCACGGAAATAAAAGCCCGAAAGACTGTTGTCCTCGCCACACTCTCCGCGCTCGTTCGCGATCAGCAGCGACTGACCGTGCCACGCGTAGCGTTCGTTTGTGCGAATGAAACTCGGCGACATGCGGATGATGGATGCGGGAATGGCGCGAGCGTAGGTGCGATCTATGCATTTCAGGTTCCCGGCGAAGCACGGACGAGGTCGGCTGCACGAAAGGAGAGAACCATATGCAAGCACGGGCGAAGTTCTTGGGGCATGCGATTCATCAGATGCTCATTCCGTATCCGCTGGCATTGCTCACGACGGCAATAATTTTCGACGTAGTTCATCTCTTCACAGGAAATCCTCTGTGGTCGACGATTGCATACTGGATGATCGCGGCAGGCATTATCGGCGGCCTGATCGCCGCGATCTTCGGGTTCCTCGATTGGCTCGCGATTCCGTCCCGCACACGCGCGAAGGGTGTTGGCTCCCGTCACGGGATCGGCAACGTCGTCATGGTGGTGCTCTTCGCCGCGAGTTGGATTCTGCGGCGTCCCGATCCTGGCGCTCCGACGACCGTCGCGTTTTTGTTGGCGCTCGCTGGTGGTGCGTTGAGCCTCTACACCGGCTGGCTCGGAGGTGAGCTCGTCGACCGCCATGGCATGGCCGTCGACGAGGGCGCGAACTTGGATGCGCCCAGCTCCATGAGCGGGCTGCCAGCCACTAGCACGGCGACAAAGGGGACGTAAGGACGCGCAGCGAAGGCAACGCGACCTCGAGCGCATCCCGAGCGCAGTTGTCATCCCTCGCGCCCGGGATGACAGTGCCGGCTAGAACCGCAGGCTCATGCCAGCGTATGCGCTTCGCGCCGCGCCGGGGAGAATGCCCGGTCCTGGATATTCACCGGTGCGCTTGGTGAAGTACCGTCGGTTCGCGATGTTATTCACTCCGAACGTCAGCTCGCGCCTGTCGTCGATGCGCGCGCGGCCGGACCAGTCCAGCAGCGTGTACGCCGGGATGAATCCCGCCACTGCGTCGTCACTCGGCAACACCGCGTTGCTGGCGTCGCCGAATGAGCTGCCGGCATAGCTCAACTGCGCGGTAGACGACACGGCCTTCGCCGCAACAGTAAGACCGCCGCGCGCGAGAACCCGCGGTGCCAGCTCGACGCGGCGACCCCGTAATTCGCCCCTCACGTATTTCGCATCGACATACGCGAGCGACGCGAAGAGATCCACCGCGCGCACCGGATCCACCTCGACGTATGTCTCAACGCCGCGATGCTCGCTGTCTCCCACGTTCGCATGGATCGTCCCGCCGGCCGGCTCGGCGACCGTTCCGATCCGATCCTTGTACCAGAGATAGAACGCGCCGACGTCGACCTTGAGAAGGTCCTTGATCGTGCCGCGCCAACCGAGATCGGTGTTCACGGCGCGCGACGCATGGAGCTTGGGATCGACGCCCGTGACGGACCCGAATGGCGTGAGCGACGCGTACAGCACCGGACGGTATGCCTGCGACACGTTGGCGTACAGCTCGGTCGAAGCCGACGTGAGATATTGCGCGCCGATTCCCAGAAGCGGATAGCGATACGCGCGCGGAGCGAACGAAGAATCGACGTCCGTGTAGCCGGTCGCGGTGGAGCGCACGTACTCCAGCCGCGCGCCGGGCGTGACGGAAAGACGTGTCGTCAAGCGCAGCAGCTCTTCGGCGAAGAGCGCGCCGTTCGTCGTCGAGAACCGCAGCGCGCGCTCCCAGTCCGCGCCGTAGATGCGCATGTCGAAATCGTTCGCCGCCGAACCTTCCGCGCCCTCGAAACGGCGCATGCGATTCAGGCCGCCGCGCACCCCCGTCGCGAGCACCGCCGAACGGCCGAAAACATGATGATCCATGCGCAGCCGCGACTCCAGCGTCCAGTTCTTGAATGTCTCGCGCTCCAGCTCTCTCGGGCCTGTGCTGTCGGCCGCCGCCGGCCCGCCGTCTTCGTTGCGCCACACGAGGTGACGATCGCTGTCGAGATATGACAGCACCGTCTCGAGCCGTGCGCGTGGAGTGAAATCCATGGTCGCCCGGAGCGCGGCAACATTCCACGGGCTCGCCAACCAGTTGCGCGCGCGAAACGACTGTGACGGATCCGCCGCGAACTGCTCGTCGGACAGACCGCCGGCCATGTGAATCCGATTGCGGTACCTCGTGTACTCCACGCCGATCGCCAGCTTGTCCGTGAGACGAGCCTGAGCGCTGCCGTATCCGGTGAGCTGCCGATAATCCGAGTTCGGACGCCACCCGTCCTCACCCCGGTAATGCAGAAAGCCGTAATACGTCCACGCGCCCGCGCCTCCGCTCAGCGAGTTGAACGAGTTCAGTAGGCCGTTGGTCCCGCCGCTCTGCTGCACGCTGAACGTCGGTCGCGTGTTGACCGCGCCGCGCCGCACGACATAGTTGATCGCGCCTCCCACCTGCGGTCCGAACGCCAGAGAACCCGCGCCACGCACGACCTCGATGCGATCGAGCGCTTCGGACGGCGGGGTGAAATACGTCTCCGGGTAGCCGAAAAGATCGCCCGCGATGCTCACGCCATTCTGCTGGATGTGCATCTCCACCGACTGCGTTGGATCGAGTCCGCGAAACCCGACGCCGTTCGACGGGAATCC
>DATBRO010000242.1:0-8654 GCA_036560265.1 Gemmatimonadaceae bacterium
GTCCTTCGCGCATTCCCCGGCGCGAAGTCGGAATTCAAGCCGCACGAACGGTCGAACTCGGCGCGGCAGCTCGCGTGGACGTTCGTGATGGAGCAGGGTCTGATGATGGGGGCACTGTCCGGTCAGTTGAAGATCACGGGAAAGTTTCCGCCGGCACCGGAGAGCTTTAGCGCCATCATCGACCAGTTCGAGCAGGACTTTGGGAAGGTGACAGCACTCGCCGAGTCGGTGTCCGACGAGAGTCTCGACGAGACGGTGCGATTCTTCACGGGACCCGGGCAGATGGGCGACGTCCCAAGAATCGACGTCGTCTGGTTCGCGCTGAGTGACCAGATCCATCACCGCGGCCAACTCTCCGTCTACCTCCGGATGGCGGGCGGAAAGGTGCCGTCGATCTACGGGCCGTCTGCGGACGAGCCGTGGATGTGAGCTATTCGGAGCGGAGCGCTACGGTCGGATCCACGCGCGTCGCGCGCACGGCCGGCCGTAGCGTCGCGACGATCGCAACGACGATGAGCACGAGCGCAACGCCCGCATACACCGTCGGGTCACGAGCTTTCTGCGCGAAAAGCAGCGGCTCGACCCACTTGCCTGCCCACAGCGCGATGACGCTCCCGATCACGATACCCGTGACGGCGAAAGCCACGCCCTGTCCGAGGATCATGCGCATGATATCGCCGAGGCTCGCGCCGAGGGCGATGCGTACCCCGAGCTCGTGTGTGCGCTGCGCGACCGCGTATGCGATGACAGAATAGAGGCCGATGGCCGCAAGCACGAGCGCGAGCGCGCCGAACGCCACGAACATCGTTGCGCCGAATTCCCAGGATCGCTGCCGGGGCGTGACGAAGGTGCGGAGGGGCCTTGCCGTGACGTATGAAACACCCGGCATTTCTCGCTGAAGCCGACGCCGAAGCACCTCGACATAGTCATCGGCGCGACCCGTCACGCGCGCGAACACATTGGGATAAGCTTCGCCGAACCGCGCGATGTACTGGGAGATCGGCAGATAGTACCAGAATTCTCGCTCGCCCGTGATCTGTCGGCCGCGCATGTCCTCGGCGATGCCGACGACTGTCATGAAGGGATTCGTGTCGCTACCCACCCGCATCACCTGTCCAATCGCATCCGTGTTCGGCCAGAGTGCTCTGGCCATCGCTTCGCTGACCACGACGATTGGCGCCGATCCGCCACGGTCCGCCTCCGTGAATCCGCGCCCGCGCACGATACGCGTGCCCACCGTTCGAAAGTACGATGGCGATCCGGCCTGCAGCATGAAGCGGCCGAGCTTTTTCACCGAGTCCACGCCAGGCACGTAGGGCGCGCCTCGTCCCTCGTTGCTCCAGAACGGCACGGAGATGGTGAGGCTTGCGCTCATGACACCCGGCGTCGTTGCCGCCGCCTCGACCAGTCGCTCCGCGAGTGCATTCGCCTCAGCGCGCGTGAACTTCATCCCGCGCTGGTCGGCCTCGAGGTAAATCACGGGCTCGACGTCGTAGCCGAGTCGCATCGCTCGCACGTTCGAGAGACTTCGCACGAAGAGGCCGGCGCCGACCAGTAGCACGACGGAAAACGCGCCTTGAAAGAGCAGGAGCGCCGTGCGCATGCGTGAGCGACGGTACGTCCCCTCACGCGCGCCCGCCTTCAGCGAATCCGCCATGTCGCCCCGAAGCGCATAGAGCGCGGGGGCCACTCCCGTGACCATCGCCACGGTCAGCGTGACTGCGCCGGCGAAAACGAGGGTGCGGACATCGTTCACGACCGCTCCAACGTCCTCTGCGCGCAGAAAGAGCGCGCGCAGCGCTCGGCCGCCCCACTGCGCCGCCGCGAGCCCAGCCAATCCGCCGAGCGTGGCGAGCAACACACTCTCCGTCAACAACTGCTGGATCAGCCGCTGCCGAGTGATGCCAAGCGCGAGTCGCAGCGCGATTTCCCGGCGGCGACTCACCGCCCTCCCCAGGAGCAGATTCGCCACGTTGGCGCACGCCACGAGCAGCACGATCAGCGCCACTCCCATGACCCAGGCAACGATCTTGGAGTCCGGGCCGGCTTCCGGTCCGCGCTCGAGCTGGGCCGGCCCCGCGAGAGCGTGCGCGCGCGCGGCAGTGGCCGTCGGCAAGCGATCCATCGCGCGCTGCGCCTCCCAACTTCGGCGGTACGCAACGCTCAGGTCGGCATTCGCCGTCTCGACGCTCACGCCCGGTTTCCGTCGCGCGAACATCTCGAGCCAGCCCCAATTGTAATTCTTGAAGTACCGGCTGTTGCGCGAGCCCGCAAAGGAGGTGATGGGGACGAAGGCCACCGGTGCTCTCTCGTCGGTGATGCCGACGAATCCTTCCGGCGCGACACCGATTATCGTGTGAATCGTGTTCCCCACGTGGAGTGATTTGCCCAGCACGTCGGCCCGGCCACCGTAGCGCGCCTGCCAGAATCCGTAGCCGAGCACCACGACTGGCGCTCCGGTGGGAACGCGATCCTCATCGGGAGTGAAGAACCGCCCGAGCACTGGACGCGCCTCGAAAAAGTCGAAGAACGTCGCACTCGCAGTGGCTACCGGGAGCTCGTGGACATCTTCACCCGTACCTACCGCAAGGGAGCGGTACGCGACCGCGGCGGTGCGGTCGAAGGACGTCGTCCACTGCGTGAGGTCGACGAAGCGTGTGTATTCGATCGTGCGCTCCGTGCGCTCCGTGCCATCCCACATGTAGTCGACATAGACGCGGTGCACGCGCTCCGGAGCGACGAGGTACGCCGGCGAACGGAAGAGGAGTCGATCGACGATTCCGAACATCGCCGTATTCGCGCCGATGCCGAGTCCGAGCGTGAGCACGACCGCAGTCGTGAATCCCGGCTTCGAGCGCAGGCCACGCCACGCGTAATGGAGATCCTGCCGGACGGTGTCGATCATCGCGATGCCCCGCGCGTCGCGCGTGTCGTCCTTGATCCGATCTACTCCGCCAAGAGCGATCCGCGCGCGACGCTCGGCCTGCGCGCGCGGAATGCCCGCGCGAACGTACTTCTCGGTCTCGCGCTCCATGTGGAAGCGCAGCTCGTCGTCGAGCTCCCGCTCCATGGCGGCGCGACTGAACAGGGCGCGCAATCGAAAGCGAAGGTCGGAGAACAATGGGATAGAGAATGGAGGATGGGTCGTTACGTCATCTTGAGCACGAGTGCGACGGCGCCCGTCAACCTGTCCCAGGCTTCTGTCTCGGCGTCGAGTTGTTTGAGGCCGGCCCGAGTCAGCTCGTAGTACTTCGCGCGACGATTGTTGTCCGAGGCGCCCCATTCGGCACTGATCCAGCCGCGTCGCTCGAGCCGGTGCAGGGCGGGGTACAGCGATCCCTGCGGGATCTGCAACGTGGAGCGAGACACCTGCTGGATGCGCTCGGAGATCGCCCAGCCGTGCTGCGGCCCGAGCGACAACGACTTCAGGATGAGGAGGTCGAGCGTGCCCTGGGGCAGATCGAGACGGTCGGTCATGGTCTCCCTTTGCACTTCTACAAGAGAGAATATATGCTTCTTGTAGAAGTGCAAGGGGGAACGCCCTAGTGCGTTATCGCCGCCCGGTACGAGTCGACGAGCGGGCCGTCTCGGCCCGGCCGCGTGATGGGCCACACGGTCAGCGTGCGACCTTCGGTCATCTGCAACGCGATGCCGCGTGTGGGTAGCTCGCGGAGCAGATCGCCGCCGCGAACGAAGTTGCCGACGGGAACATCATTGAGGGCTGCGCGCACGTCCGGCCCGAACACCCGTGGCAGTGTTGAGCGCACGATGCGCTCGAACTTTTCGTCGAAACGCGTGCGCAGGTCGTCGGTGTCGAAATGCACCGTCACCTGAGCGCCGGCGCGTTCCGCGAACATTCCCTCGCCGAGCTCCGTGCGCCCTTCCGCAATCGACGGAGTCATCGACGGAGTGACCGAGTGAGTCGCCGACGGAGGTACCGAGCGAGTCGACAACGCATCCCGGCGTGGCCGCGCCTGCGACCGCGGCGCGGCTTCCGCGGCTGATTCCGTCACGGCGGTCGATGCGGTGTCGCGTGATCGCGAACGCGGCACGACGGCGATCAGCGCGCTGACCGCCATGCCGGCGAGGATCGCGCCCACGACTGTCATCAAGGCGACCTTCGTCATCAACCGGTTGCGCCGGTGCCGAGCCGCCGCGCGTGCTTCCTGGCGACAATACAGGCACGTGGTCGTGCCTCGCTGCCCGTGAGGGCAGGTCGTGAGATTGGAGGTCAGCGGCAGCGACATCGAGCTATAGCGGTGACGAATAGTAGAGGGAAGCCGCAACCCTGCTGTAGCGTTCGTTAGGCCACGCGCTTCGCTGGTAGTATGTCGACCACGGCGGTGAATTCGAAAGGCTTGGCGATATATGGACGACCGGTCCCGCGCAGGAAGCTTTGCAGGTCGGCGCTCACGATGTCACCCGTTATGAAGACTACCCGGTCGCTCAGCTCGGGCCGCTCGCGTCTCCAGCGCTCGAACACCTGCTGCCCGGAGACATCCGGCATGCGAAGATCGAGCAGCACCAGGTCGAACTCCTCGTCACCCTCGGCGCGCCAGATGGCTTCGCTGCCGCTCCCCACCGCGACCACGGAGTGCCCTTCGGACGATAGAAAGCGCCCCAACGCAGTTCGCAGCGCCTCTTCGTCGTCCACGACGAGAATCCGGAGCGACTCGGGGTGCGGCGGTGGAGTGGCCGGCACGAGGCTGAGAGCCGCGCGCTCATCGCTCGCGACGCGCGGCAGCTCGACGGTGAAGCGCGCGCCGCCGGCAACATTTTCCGCCCAGATGCGGCCGCCGTGCTCACCTACGATACCGAGCGAAATCGAGAGCCCAAGTCCCGTGCCCTTGCCCGTCGGCTTCGTGGTAAAGAACGGATTAAAGATCTGGTGCATCGCCCCGGCCGGAATTCCAGGCCCGGTGTCTTCCACCTCGATGCGGATCACGTCGGACAACGTTCGCGTCCGCAGGATCAGGCGGTGCCGCTCGCGCTCGACGTCCGCCATCGCCTGTTCGGCGTTCGTGATCAGGTTGAGCACCACCTGCTGGAGCTGGTGGATGTCCACCATGGTGATCGGCGGCGTGTTGTCGTCGAAGTCGCGGACGATGTGAATGCCGCGCACGTTCAGCTCGTAGGTCCGGAGCTCGAGCGTATCGTGCAGCACGTTGTTGACGTCCGCCGTGATTTTCTCGGCTTTGTGCTGGCGCGCGAAGGTGAGAAGGTTGTGCACGATGCGTGCGGCGCGGCGCGCTTCAGCCTTTACCACGTCGGCCGAATGACGCTGCTCGTCGGTGAGATGATTATCCGCGAGCAGCAGCTGCGCGAACGCCGAGATGCTCGCCAACGGATTGTTCAGCTCGTGCGCGACGCCGCTCACGAGCTGTCCGATGGCGGCCATCTTTTCGGCCTGGATGAGTTGCTGCTGGAGCTGTTTCTCGGCCGTCGCGTCCCGAATCATGCAGATGACTTCGCGGCTGCGCTCCGGGCAGGCGTAATTCACGGTGAGATGTCGCCGCTCGCCGTTCCTGTGGAGCATCGTCGTCTCGAATTGCCCCGCCGCGCCGGATAACGCGCGCCGAAACTCCAGCAGCGCGCGGGGAAGCGCTTCGACGGCGAGCAGGGGCCCGAAGAACTTGCCGATCAGCTCTTCGTGGGTGTAACCGGAGATCTGTTCGGCGGCGCCGTTCACCGTCGTGAATCGGCCCAGCGAGTCGAACGTCATGATCGCGTCGCTCGCCGCCTCGAACAGATGTCTGTAGCGGGACTCCGAACGAGCCAAGTCCGCGGTCGCTTCGCGATCAGCGGTGACGTCCCGCGCGGTGATCACCAAACCCGCATCACCGTCAGGCGCATGCATGGGTGACATCGCTGACATCGCGATGGCGACGGTGCCGGTTTCTCCGCGACCAAGCTTGATGCGCGCATCGAAGCGTTGGGGGCCGTGGAGACGCGCGTCACGCGCGCGATCGTCGAACGTCTCGCGATCGGCACGCACGATCAGCGTACGCAGCGAGGTTCCGATCAGCTCCTCGCTGCGCCGGGCGAAGAGCTCGGACGCCGCCGCGTTGCATTGCGCGATGCGGCCGTCGACGCCCGTCGCGAGCAGCGCATCGGGCGCTTGATCGAGGACGTCCGCGAACTCGAGCGGAATTCGCGCTGCGTCCGATCCATACGCCGGGCGGGTCGACCGGAAGAGGTTCAGCATTTCGTCTTGAGATACCGCTCGATCGCGAAGGCGTGATGGTGCGGCCGCTGCGCGATCAGCGCCGCGGCGAACAAGCGCATGGTGTCTTCGGCTCGCGACTCCACGGCGTCGGCGACGGTGTTCGCCGTCTCGCTGCGATTGAGCGCCATCTTCGACAGGGCGAGATGCTTCTCCTCGTCCGTGCGACGATGCGCCGAGGGCTCCGGAGGCTGACCATGCTCCATCCACCAATGTGTGCTCGCCACGCCGCGGTCGAGCTCCGGGTGACCGAGGACGCCGGGAAGAATCGAGGTCGTCACCACATCATAGATCACCATCTCGATTCCGGCCTGACTGGCGAAGTGCTCCCAGTACGACACGGATTCGTCGGCCGCCGACGTCCAGAGATAGTGGTACAGCGCCAGCACCGCGTCGGGGAAGGCCGCGCCGGGGAAGCGCTTGCAGTCGCCGGCGCCGAGATCGCGGCGCACGGCATTCAATACGTCGTGCGTGCAGCGATCCATCTCGTCCTTCGAAAGGCCGTCGAAGTACTCCTCGATGTCGTTATACAGCATCTCATGATCGATGTCGAACACCTCGAGCATGGCGCGCCACAGCTGATTGTGTCCCTGTTCTTCCTCGAGCTGCTGCGCGAGCGCCCGCACGAACGTCGAGTGCCGCACGTGATCGACCTTGGCGATGCTGCGGATGAGCGCGCGATTGAAGCCGACGACGAGCGGATACATCGTCGAGATGAACGCGAAGTAGCTGCGTTGTGGGAGATGTCGCGACCGGAGCGCCGTCGCGAATGCCGAGGCGTTCATCTCGGCGGCGTAGCGTTTGGCTAGCTCCGCCACTTCGTCGCCGACGCGCGTGGTCGCGTGTCCGCCGGTGGCGTGGTTTCGCTGCGTCCACGAAGTCGCGTGGATAGCGAGGGTCATAAGCGGCTCAACAACTAGGGTCTGCTGTTCGGTCAGACCGCGGCGTCGCGGATACTGCTGAACATCTGAACACGAGTCAGACAGACTGCGGCAACATCTGTTTACAATATGCTGCCGTCCTGTTCGCTAGTATCGGTTGAGGTCGCCGAAAGTGTAGTGGCCTGGATCACTAGGTTTGGTGCCCATGTCCATCACCGCGGAGGACGCAGCCCCGCGACCAGCATCGGAAACGTTCTGGCACACGGTGCGGGAAGCGCTACGCGGATCGCGGCGTGACTATACCGAAGGGCCGATCGGCCGAGCGATCCTGCTGCTTGCGATCCCGATGGTGCTCGAGGTCATTCTCGAGAGCGTCTTCGTCGTGGCCGACGTCTTCTGGGTCTCGAAGCTCGGCGAGGCAGCCATCGCCACCGTGGGACTTACGGAGTCGATGATGGCGATCGTGTATACGATGGCCGTCGGGCTCACCATCGGCGCCACTGCCACGGTCGCGCGAAGGATCGGCGAGCACAATCCGGATGGAGCGGCGCGAGCCGCCGTTCAGACTATTGCCCTCGGAGTGATGATGGCATTGGCGCTCGGTGTGGTCGGCGTCACGTTCGCGCCAAAGTTGCTCGCATTATTGGGTGCCTCGCCCGAAGTCATCAGCGTTGGATCAAACTTCACGCGCATGATGCTCGGTGGCAGCGCCAGCGTCGTGATGCTCTTTCTCATCAATGCGATCTTCCGCGGCGCCGGGGACGCAGCCATCGCAATGCGAGTACTGTGGCTCGCGAACGTCATCAACATCCTCCTGGGCCCGCTGCTCATTTTCGGCGTCGGGCCGTTCCCGCGACTGGGTGTCACGGGCGCCGCCGTGGCCACGACGATCGGCCGCGGAACGGGCGCGCTGTTCGCGCTATACCGTCTCTTTCAACCGGGCCGCCACATTCAAGTGCGACGCGAGCACGTGCAGCTCGATTGGGGACTGATGGGGCGTGTGTTGCGATTGTCGGCTAGCGGCACGTTCCAGGTGTTCGTCGGCACGGCGAGCTGGATTGGCCTCATCAGGATTCTCTCCGCGTTCGGCAGCGCCGCGCTCGCTGGATACACGATCGCCATTCGCATCATCCTCTTCGCGCTCTTTCCCTCGTGGGGGCTGGGCAACGCCGCGGCGACGATGGTCGGACAGGCGCTTGGTGCCAAGAAGCCCGACCGCGCGGAACGGGCCGTATGGATTGCCGGCTTCTACAATCTCTGTTTTCTCGGCGCGGTCGGGATTGTTTTCGTCGCGCTGGCGGACCAGATCGCGGGGCTGTTCACGCAGGATCCCGCGGTGCTGCCCTATGCGTCGACCGGATTGCGCATCGTGGCACTCGGATTCCCACTGTACGCATACGGAATGGTGCTCACGCAGTCATTCAACGGCGCCGGCGATACGTGGACGCCGACGTATCTCAACCTCTTCGTCTTCTGGCTGTTCGAACTGCCGACTGCATATTTCATCGCGGTACGCTCGGGCGCCGGCCCGGTCGGCGTGTTCTGGGCGA
>DATBRO010000243.1:0-3827 GCA_036560265.1 Gemmatimonadaceae bacterium
TGCCGCCGATCCATTACATCTTTACCAAGCGAGCGCGGTGATGCGTACACAGGGCGTTGTGAAATGGTTTAACGATTCGAAGGGCTTCGGCTTCATCACCCCGGACGGCGGCAGCAAGGACTGCTTCGTCCACTACTCTGCCATCCAGGGCAACGGCTTCAAGTCGCTCGCCGAGGGCGACCGCGTGGAGTTCGACGTGGTGCAGGGGCAGAAAGGACCGGCGGCGGAAAACGTCACCAAGATCTAACGGCAGTACCGAGCATTCAGCGTCGGCTCTCGGCCACCACCGAGGGCCGATTGCTTTTCACCCTCGACGGCGCGATGCTTCGCCCCGCGCTTTTACTATTGGAATACGGATGGCCAAGGAAGAAGCGATACAACTCGAAGGAACCGTGACCGAGGTGCTCCCCAACGCGACGTTTCGCGTGACGCTACCAAACGGGCACACCGTGCTCGCGACGCTCGGCGGCAACATGCGGCGCTTCAGGATCCGCGTTCTCGCCGGCGACCGCGTCACGGTCGAAGTATCGCCGTACGATCTCACGCGAGGCCGAATCACCTTCCGACATAAGATCTAACTTCGGACATAACCGCGGACATTACGACGGACATAACGGCGGACATTACTGCGACCGCCTAATGTCAGTTCTTATGTCCGCCCTTATGTCCGCCTTTATGTCCGACCTTTTGTCCGCCCTTATGTCCGCAGTTAGCGTTTCAGCTCGAGCGCGGATACCCGGCGGCTCCCGGGATACGGAACGTTCGGCCCTTTGATCGTCCGCCAGAGGATTCGATTGAAGCGATCTTCATCAGCGGCGTCCTCCTTTCCGAAATCGAGCAGCTCCGACTCCTTCGACTCGCGCGTGCTCGCGACATTGAGCTCGTCCAGCGAGGTACTTGGCGTCAGCGCGCGATACGGCCGCAGGTCGGGTTGGCTCGACCAGATCTCACGCAAAGGTCGGCCGTAGTAATCGAAATGTGAGAGCGAGCCGAGGCCCAGGATTTCCTCGATGGTCCGCAGCACGTCCGTCGTGTTGGCAAAGCGGTGGATCGTGCCGCTCCGGTTGTACGGTGAGATCACGAGCATCGGCGTGCGATGTGAATCGACGTGATCGGGCCCGGACTGCGCGTCGTCCTCGAGCACGAACACGACGGTGTTCTTCCAGAACGGCGACTGTGACAACGCCTCGATGACCCGGCCGAGCGCGAGGTCGTTGTCCGCCATGTAGGCGCGCGGCGTCGGGTGGCGGGCCGTGGCGCCCCATGTGTGATCGTTCGGCAGATACAGAATCTCGAGCGCCGGCATCTCGCCCTTTCGAGAGAACTCCTGAAGCTCCTCGATCCACACGTCCGCACGGCGCTGATCGCGAATGCTCAGGCTCCACCCAGGGTACCGCGGATTGGTGCGCGTGTAGAGGAAGGGCTTCGTCGCGCGCCAGCCGGCCGGCACGACGTCGCTGGAATCCTTCGACTCATCCTCGGTGAATTCGCCGTAGTTCCTGAACGTGATTCCTTTGCCCTCCGCGAGATTCCACAGATAACCGCTCGCCGGCTCGTTGACGTCATCGTCGGGAACGACGCCGCGGTTCGTGCCGCCGTAATCGTAATCGCGGCCGCGATCGGAGTAGTTCGACTGCACGGTTTTCTCGACGTAGTCAGACGCGTAAGCGGCCATGGACCAATTGTGGCCGTCCGCGCTGACTTCTGCGTTCACGAAGAAGCGATCGAACAGTCCAAAGCGGTCGGCCAGTGCGTGGTGATTCGGGGAGATCTCCCGCGGGAAGAAGAGCAGCGACGGATCACCGTCTCCCGCCCGGATGTCGCCGAACACCTGATCGTAGGTCCGATTCTCCTTCATGATGTACATGACGTGCTTGAACGGCGGGTACCGAACCGCCGTGGCCGATCGACCACCGTCCCAACCGTTCGCGCGGCTCACGCGCGCCGTGAGCTTTTGCAGCTCGCTGCCTGTGGCGCGCGCGGTGAGGGACGTCGAGATCGTGCCGTGCAGCTGTCCCAGCGTGTACTGCTGTCCGCGCAGTCCGGGCGGTGCGATCTCGAGCGGCTGCGGATATTTGGGGTTCGGCGCGGTGCCTCGTCCCTTGCCATTCACGGCCCAGAGCGTGTCGCCGCGCGCACGCAGGGCGGTCGGATACCATCCCGTAGGAATTCGGCCCGCGAGGCGATCGTCGCCGGTCGCCGCGCCGACGTTCGACGTCGCTGGCGACAGATCGAAGACCGCGATCGCGTTGGCGTCGCCCTCCGCGACATAGAGCCGTGTGCCATTCGCGGAGAGGGCAAGCGCGTTTGGCGTGCTGCCTTCGCCCGGGCCCCCGGGAGGCGGATCGAGCAGCTCACCGACGATTCGGCGACGTCTCGTATCGACGACCGTGACGCGATCGGTGCTGCCGGATGCCGCGAAGAGACGCGATCCGTCTTCGCTGAGGAGGAGCGCCGACGGATGACGGCCCGCGGGGACGCGTCCGTCGCTTCTCAATCCGGTGGCGTCCGGCGCGAACACGGAGACGGTGCCTCCGCCCCAGGCCGAGACGAAGACGCGACCGTCGCGCGCGACAACCACGTCGTACGGATACCGCTCGGTCGCGAATCGCTGAACCACCTGGCCGCTCGCGAGATTCACGACGGCGAGCGAGTCGGCGAGATTTTCCGCCACGAAGAGCAAGTGCCCATCCGCCGATGCGGCGATGCCGGCCGGGTAGCGCTTGCCATCCTGCTTGGGCGCGACGACCGCCAGCACGAGACTGTCCCTCAGCTCGGCGTGGCCGTCGTTCCACGAATAGCGATACACGAGGTCGCGATTGCCACCCGACACAAACAGTTCGCGCCCGTCGCGGCTGAACGCGCCACCGACGAACGCCGCGGGCTGCACGAGCGTCTGGACCACGCGACCGCTCGCGCGCTCGATCACCTGCGCGCCCTGATCGGTATACCCGCTCAGCACCAACACGAAGTACTTGCCATCTGGCGACTCGATCATCGAGAGCGGCAGCGGTCCGACGTCGTGTACGGTCCCAGCTGGATCGAGACGGACGCCGGTCGGCAGCCTGTCGTGCGGGACGCGCGGATCTTGGGCGTCCGGAGGGGCATCACGTCCGGCGAGATGACAGCTGGTGGTGACGATGAGAATTGCGCAAAGCAAGTGACGCATCGGTGGCATCGTTAGAGTTGTCAGGACGGAGTGATCTTACTTCGCCAGGCGACACCCAGGGAGAGCATCGAAAATGTCCAATCAGTCCGCGGAGCTCGCTGGTCCCGATCTTCAGCGCGGAGTGTCAGCGACAGAGGTTAAAGAGGGATTGTCACTGCTTGGTCACGCGGGAGGCGAGGCCGTGCTCCTCAGTCGTGTGAGCGGGAAGTGCTACGCGGTCGCCGCGGTGTGCACGCACTACAGCGGTCCGCTGGCTGAAGGTCTCATAGTCGACGGCACCGTTCGCTGCCCGTTGCATCACGCGTGTTTCAGCCTTCGCACTGGCGAGGCGCTGCGGCCGCCCGCGCTCAACGATCTCGCGTGTTGGGCTGTCGAGGAGCGTGACGGCACAGTAATCGTGCGTGGTAAGCTCGCGCAGCCGGTCCCTGCGCGACGAACCCCAAAGCGCTCACCGAAGTCCGTTGTGATCGTCGGAGCGGGAGCGGCCGGCGAGAGCGCGGCGGAGACGTTACGGCGTGAAGGGTACTCGGGCCCGATCGCGATGATCGACCCGGACACGAGCGCGCCGGTCGACCGGCCGAACTTGTCGAAGGACTATCTCGCGGGAAAAGCGCAGCCCGAGTGGATCCCGCTGCGCGAGGCCGACTGGTTCAAGCAG